>JBKJZR010000147.1:0-18939 GCA_046715035.1 Burkholderiales bacterium
CCCCACAACACTCTGGGGGCCCGCTGGGCGCCGGCGTGGTGGGGGGGGGGGCCCCCGCCCCGGCGCCCGCGCCCCACGACTTCCATGCCCGCCCCCGCCTTTACGTGTTGTGCGCTGCCGGGGGGAATATCGTAGTGGCGGAACAGATGGGCGAGCGAAACGCCGAGCGCGCCGGCGATCTTTTCGAGCGTTTCGAGACTCGTCGAAACCTGGCCGTTTTCGATTTTCGAGAGCATGCCGCGGCTGATCCCGGCCTGCAACGCCACGTCGGCAATGGTCAGGTGATCGCGATGACGCAGGTCGCGGATGGTGTTGCCGAGAAAACGGTCGAGGCCCCTGCCACGGCCGGGGTGCGCGGTTTTCGCCAAGTCACTCGGCCCGGTCGACTGCAGCCATGCCGGTCAGCGCAACGGGCCCTACCCCGGATGGCCCGGAATCCAGCCCGTGCCGGCGAGCGGCAGCCTGGCCATTGCCGCAGCCTCGACGGTCAGCGCGACGAGATCCTCGCGCTCGAGGTGATGCACGTCCGATTTGCCGCACGCGCGCGCGATCGTCGTCAGCTCCATGTTCAGTGTGCGCACGTAGTTGCGCAGGTGCCGCGCGCCGAGCAGCGGCTCGAGCCGCTGTTCCAGGACCGGGTCCTGCGTCGTGATGCCGACCGGACATTTGCCCGTGTGGCAGTGGTGGCAGTAACCGGGTGCGGTGCCCAGCTGCTCGTAGTCGTCGAGCACCGAATGCCGCGTGCCGTCGCGGACGTACGACGCGCTGTTGCAGCCGAGCGCGATCAAGGCGCCCTGTCCGATCGACACCGCGTCCGCCCCGAGTGCGAGCGCCTTGGCGACGTCGGCGCCCGAGCGGATGCCCCCGGAGATGACGAGCTGCACCTTGCCGCGCATATTCATGTCTTCGAGCGCATCGACGGCCTGCCGCAGCGCGGCGAGCGTGGGAATGCCGACGTGCTCGATGAATGCCGTCTGGGTAGCGCCCGTTCCCCCCTGCATCCCGTCCACCACGATCACGTCCGCGCCGGCGTGCACGCACAGTTTGACGTCGTGAAACACGCGCGTCGCCGCGATCTTCACGTAAATCGGTTTCTCCCAATCCGTGATCTCGCGCAGCTCCTTGATCTTGATCGTCAGATCATCCGGGCCGGTCCAGTCCGGATGGCGGCACGCCGAGCGCTGATCGATGCCCGGCGGCATCGCCCGCATGCCCGCCACGCGCGGATGCATTTTCATCCCCAGCAACACGCCGCCGCCGCCGGGCTTCGCGCCCTGGCCGATGACCACCTCGATGGCGTCGGCCTTGCGCACGTCGTCGGGATTGAAGCCGTAGCGCGACGGCAGGCATTGATACACGAGCATCTTCGAGGACTCGCGCTCTTCGCGGGTCATACCGCCATCGCCGGTGGTCGTCGTGGTGCCGAGCTCGGTGGCCGCGCGGCCCAGCGCTTCCTTGGAATTGGCGGAGATCGCGCCGAAGCTCATGCCGGCAAACGTGATCGGGATCGCCAGCTCGATCGGCTTGCTCGCGAAGCGCGTGCCCAGGACGGTGCGGGTCGTGCAGCGCTCGCGGTAGCCTTCGAGCGGATAGCGCGAGATCGACGCCGCGAGAAAAACCAGATCGTCAAACGACGGCAGCGCGCGCTTGGCCCCCAGGCCGCGAAATTCATACAGCCCGGTCGTCGCAGCGGTATGAATGTAATCGATGACGCTGGGATCGAATGTGGCGCTCACCTCGCGCACGGGCTTGCTTCGCACGGCTTAGTACTCCTGGTTGGCGTCGGCGTTCCAGTGGTAAAGCTGCTTCGCCGACGCAACGCGTTTGAACTCGCGCGGATCGAAGCCGAACTGCGCGCGCTGCAGGAGGTCGGCTACTTTCACGTAATCGCCTTCGGACATCGGCTCGAGCTGCGCATCTGCGCCCAGCGATTTGATCGATCCGCGCACGTAGATG
Source organism: Burkholderiales bacterium (assembly GCA_046715035.1). Classification (GTDB taxonomy): domain Bacteria; phylum Pseudomonadota; class Gammaproteobacteria; order Burkholderiales; family SG8-41; genus PALSA-1004. The sequence continues at coordinate 1,957 of JBKJZR010000147.1, forward strand.
ACCGCTTCATACAGCGAGTCGCCAAGCCCGTCGCCCGCGTCGCCGCACACCACCAGCGTACCCGCCTGTGCCATGAACGCGGAATAGTTGCCGACGCTGCCGCCGACGACGATGTCAGCCCCCTTCAGCGAGATCGCGCACCGCAGGCTCGCGTCGCCGCCGATGATCAGCGTGCCGCCGTGGGCGCTCGCGCCCGCGGCTTCCGAGGCGAAGCCCGTAACGCGCACGGTGCCCGACATCATGTTTTCCGCGACACCCCAGCCGACGTTGCCGTAAACGGTCACGTTGGCCTGCTGATTCATTCCCGCCGTGTAGTAGCCGGCATGGCCCCGAATCGTAATATCCACCGGATGATCGACGCCCACCGCGATATTGTGGGCGCCGTCGGGATTCAGGACCTCGATCGCCTGCACGCCGCTGGCAGCCAGGTCGCGATGCAGGAAGCGGTTCAGCTCGCGCAGCGGCGTGCGTGCCAGATCTACGATTTCCATACGTAAACTTGTTCCGGCGCAGGCTCGAACAGCGCCGCTTCGTTAACCCCGGGCAGCCTGGCCAGCGAGCGGAATTCGGACGCAATCGCGACGTAGTCGTCCGTCTCGGCGACCACGGCCGGCTTGCAGGCGAACGGATCGCGCACCAGCGCGAGCTTGTCGTGCGTGCCGATGAGCAGGGTGTAGAAGCCGTCGAGCGCCTGGAAGCTCGACTCCAGCGCGGCCTCGAGGTCGTCGCCTTCGCGCATGCGCCATTCGAGATAGCGGCAGGCGGCCTCGGTATCGTTATCGGTTTCGAACTCGATGCCGAGAGGCTCGAGCTTGCGCCGCACGCTGTTCGGGTTCGACAGCGAGCCATTGTGCACGAGGCAGAAATCCTCTCCGGCCGTGAACGGATGCGCGTGCGCGGGCGTAACCGCCGATTCGGTTGCCATGCGCGTATGGCCGACGAGGTGCGAGCCGCTCAGCTCGCCGAACCGGTAGCGGTGCGCGACGTCTGCGGGATGCCCGACGTCCTTGTAGACGTCGATGGCACGCCCGACCGACAACACGTGCAGAGCAGCGAATTCGCGGGACAGGAACTTCGCGACGGCATCGCGCCCGGCCGCCGTTGTCATGATCGCGTGATTGCCATTCGGCCTGAGCTCGATCTCTTCGCCCAGCGCGCGGCTGGCGGCAGCGCCAAACGCCTGCCAGTCGTAGTCGCGCCGTGGCGCATGCATGCTGTACTTGCGTTGGGCGCCGCCGAGTTGCTCGCCAAACACGGCGAGGCCGGCCGAATCGGGCCCGCGCTCGGCCATCCCGGCGAGCATCGGCAGCATCCAAGGGCCGAGCTGGCCACGCAGTTCGGGCTTCTTGACCAGTAAACCGACGATTCCACACATGTTGGGTAACCTCAAAAAAATTCGAGATACCGCTTGAGCTCCCAATCCGACACGTGGCGCGAATACTCGACCCATTCCATGCGCTTCAACGCGATGAACTCCCGCGCCAGGTCCCGCCCGAGCGCGTCTTTGATCACCTCGTCCTGCTCGAGCGCGTCGATCGCCTCGCCGAGGTTCTGCGGCAGCACGCCGATGCCTTGTTCGGCGATCGTCTCCGGGGAACATTCATAGAGATTGGTGTTATTGGGCGGACCCGGATCCAGCTTGCGCTTCACGCCGTCCATGCCCGCGGCCAGGATCGCGGCGGTCGCCAGATACGGGTTGCACGAGCTGTCGGGCAGCCTGAGTTCGAGCCGGCCGCCGGGGATGCGCACGCACGCGGTGCGGTTATTGTCGCCATAGGCGATGTACGCCGGCGCCCACGTTGCGCCCGACAAAGCGCGCCCGACCACGAGACGTTTATAGGAGTTGACGCTCGGCGCGCACACGGCGGCGAGCGCGCGCGCGTGCGCAAGCACGCCACCCGTGAACCAGTAGCCCATCTGCGACAGCTTCAGCCCGCGCTCGTCCTTGTCGTCATGAAACAGGTTCGGGTTCTGGCTGTTGCCCAGCGAAATGTGAAAGTGGGCCCCCGTGCCCGTGCGGTTGGAGAACGGTTTCGGCATGAAGGTGCAGACCATGCCCATCTGCCTGGCGATCTCGCTCGCCGCCATCTTGAAATACACGTAGTTGTCGGCAGTCTTGAGCGCGTGCGTGTAGGTAAAATTGATCTCGAACTGTCCGTTCGCGTCCTCGTGGTCGATCTGGTAGACGTCGATGCCGACCGCTTTCAGCGCATCGACGACGCGCTCGAGATAGGCCGCGGAACGCGACAGTCCCTTATAGTCGTAGCATGGCTTCTCAAGCTCGTCGCTGGCATCGAAAGGGGCGAGCGATCCGTCCGGCTTTCTGCCGAGCAGCATGAACTCGGGCTCGATACCCGTGTAGAGCGTCAGCCCATCAGCAGCGAGCGCATTGAGGCTGCGCTTCAGCGCGACCCGCGAACAATACCCATACGGCTCACCGCGCACGTAACCATCGCAGGCTATCCGCGCATAGCCGGGCATCCACGGCATCAGGGCGAGCGTGTCGAGGTCGCCCCGCGCCATGTAGTCCGGCCCTTGAGGACCCATGCCGAAACCCCATAGCGCGAAACCGGCGAAGCCCGCGCCGTCGCCGAGCACCATGTCGAGATGGTCCGCAGGAACTGCCTTGGCTTTGGCTGTGCCGTGGATGTCGACGAATTGCGCCAGCACGAGCTTGATCTGTTGGTCTTTGAGAAACTTGGCGGCAGAGGTTGGCGTCATCAGCGTCTTACCTACTGTTGAAGGTCCAGAACAGGCGTTGGAATGGAGAACGGCTTTGGTGGCAGTCGACAAGCGGGTTGCGCCGTTTCAAGCAGGCCGGTTTTAACTACAGTAAACTTCTATTCATATAATGAACTTTTCGATACAACTATTCAAGTGCCGGTCGGACACCGTGGCGCGCGCCCGGGCACCTTGGCTTCGGATAGAATGTCCTGCTTTTCGACAAGCGCGATGACCGTCCCTCATCTCACCACCGCATTGAGCGGACCCCTGCCCGATCTCGAGCGCCAGATCCTCTCGGCGGCGCCCGCCATCGAGCATTGGCTGCGCAGCCAATGGCAGGAGCACGCGACACCGTTCTATGCCTCGGTCGACCTGCGCAACAGCGGCTTCAAGCTGGCGCCGGTCGACACCAACCTGTTCCCCGGCGGGTTCAATAATCTCAATCCGGATTTTCATCCGCTGTGCGTACAGGCGACGATGGCAGCGGTCGAGAAGGTTTGCCCTGACGCGCGCGGCGCCCTGCTCATTCCGGAAAACCATACCCGCAACACTTATTACCTGCAGAACGTCGTCGCGCTGCAAAAAATACTGCGCCATGCGGGCATGAACGTGCGCATCGGCAGCCTGCTTCCCAATCTCGGCGCGCCGCTCGAAATCGACGTTCCCGACGCCGGCAAGCTCAAGCTGGAGCCTTTGAAGCGCACCGGCAATCGCATCGGCGTGGACGGCTTCGACCCCTGCGTCGTACTGCTCAACAACGATCTTTCCGCGGGCGTAGCGGACATACTGGTAAATCTGGAGCAGACGGTGCTGCCACCTTTGCACGCCGGATGGACGACGCGCCGCAAATCCCATCACTTCGCCGCCTACAACGATGTTGCCGCCGAATTCGCGGCGTTGATCGGCATCGACCCCTGGCTCATCAACCCGTTTTTCGAAAAATGCGGGAGGATAAATTTTCAGGAACGCAAAGGCGAAGAGTGCCTCGAAGGCTACGTGGCCGAAATGCTCGACGACGTGCGCGCCAAGTACCGCGAATACGGCATCAGCCACGACCCGTTCGTCATCGTCAAGGCCGACGCCGGCACGTACGGCATGGGGGTGATGACGGTCAAGGACGCCACCGAAGTGCGCGGCCTCAACCGCAAGCAGCGCAACAAGATGGCCGTCGGAAAAGAGGGCCTCGAAGTGCGCGAGGTGCTCGTGCAGGAAGGCGTTTACACGTTCGAGTCGGTCAACGACGCGGCGGCCGAACCCGTCGTCTACATGATCGACCACTTCGTCGTGGGCGGCTTCTATCGCGTGCATACCAGCCGCGGACAGGACCAGAATCTGAACGCACCCGGCATGCAGTTCGTGCCGCTGGCGTTCGAAGCGCCGTGCTCGGCGCCCGATCCGGACGCTCCCGGGTGTCCGCCCAACCGGTTTTATGCATACGGCGTGATCGCGCGTCTGGCGCTGGTGGCGGCAGCCCTCGAGCTCGAGCAGACCGACCCCGCGCTGGTGGAAGAGCCGGCCGCGGCTCGCGTTGCGCCTTACTGATCTTCGCCACAGCGCCGGCGGGAAGCACGCAAGTTGCCGCCGTTGCCTCTATGCGACTTGCATTCGTCATCGACCCTCCACAGTCCTTCAAGATCTACAAGGATTCGACTTACGCGATGATGCGCGAGGGCGCCACGCGCGGTCACGAATTGCACGTGATGCAGCAGGAAGACCTCGCCTGGGATCATGGCGCCGTCATCGGCGTCGCGCAGCGGCTGCACCTGACGCAGGACAGCGCGTCCTGGTTTAGTGTCGACGCGGCGCGGGCTACACCGTTGCGTGAGTTCGATGCGGTGCTGATGCGCAAAGACCCGCCGTTCGACATGGAGTACGTCTACAGCACGTACCTGCTCGAACTGGCGCAGTCCCAGGGTGCGCGCGTCTTCAATCATCCCCGCGCCATCCGCGACTGGAACGAGAAGATGGCCATCGCGCGCTTTCCCGAGTTCATCGCGCCGACGCTCGTCACGCGCTACGCGCCGCTGATCGATGCGTTTCTCGCCGAGCACGGCGACATTATCCTGAAGCCGCTCGACGGGATGGGCGGCACCTCAGTATTTCGCGTCCACGCACAGGATCCAAACCTCAATGTGATCCTCGAAACGGTCACGCATTTCGGGCGGCGCACGGTGATGGTCCAGCGCTATATCCCGGAAATCACGGACGGCGACAAGCGCGTGCTGTTGATCGGCGGAGAGCCGGTGCCGTATGCGCTGGCGCGTATCCCCAAGCCTGGAGAAACGCGCGGCAATCTTGCGGCGGGAGGCACCGGCGTCGCCCGCGAACTCACGCCACGCGACCGCGAAATTGCCCAGGCGCTGGGACCTTCACTCGCCAGCCAGGGTCTATTGCTGGTAGGGCTGGATGTTATCGGCCCGTACCTGACCGAAGTCAACGTGACGAGTCCCACATGCTTTCAGGAGATCATGCAGCAGACAGGGTTCAATGTCGCCGGCATGATGCTGGATGCGGTCGAGCGCGCGGTCGCCGCGTGACAAATAATCAGACACATAATCAAGAATTTGCCTGCTATTGTAGTTTGCTGCACTGCAATAAGTTACTATAGCCGCCCTCATGATCGGCATCCTCATCATCTCCCACGGTACGCTCGGCGAAAGCCTGATCCACTGTGCGAGCCATGTTCTCAACAAGCGCCCCCCCCGGCTGAAGCAGCTCGGCGTGACCGCTCAGGACGATCCCACGCTGTTGCTGCCCCAAGCGAGCAAGCTGGTGACCGAGCTCGACGCGGGCGACGGCGTGCTCATCCTCACCGACATATATGGCGGCACGCCGAGCAACATGGCGGCCAAGCTGGTGGCGCCGGGCAAGGTCGAAGCCGTTGCCGGGGTGAGTCTGCCGATGCTGATTCGCGTGCTCAACTACCGCGATCGCACGCTGCCGGTGATCGTCACCAAAGCCATCAGTGGCGGTTGCGAAGGCGTGATGCGGGTCCCGGTCTTCAGGCTTCACAATGCTGCAACAGGAAGTTGAGATCATCAACGTGCTGGGGCTGCATGCGCGCGCGTCGGCGAAGCTCACGCAGTTGGCCGGTCAGTTCAAGAGCGGCATCTGGCTGAGCCGTAACGGCAAACGGGTAAATGCCAAAAGCATTATGGGCGTCATGATGCTCGCCGCCGCCAAAGGTGCGACGATCGCCATCGAAACCGACGGCCCTGATGAAAACGCGGCAATGCAGGCGCTGACCACGCTGATCGCCGACTACTTCGGCGAAGGGGAGTAAAACTGGTGAGGCGTGAGGAGTGAGGCGAGAGGGGCAGCGGGCATGTTCGTCGCTGTGACCGCGCCTCACTCGTCACCCCTGACTCCTTACGGCGCAAGCAGATGAGCTTCACCATGCACGGCACGCCGGTGTCCGGCGGCATCGCCATCGGGCATGCGCATCTGGTGTCTCACGCCAGGCTCGAAGTCGCACACTACGTCATCCCCCCCCATCAGGTACCGGAGGAATCCGCACGCTATGAAGCGGCGCTGAACACGGTGCGCGCGGACCTCGAGGACCTGCGCAGCCAGATTCCGCCGAGCGCACCCCAGGAATTCGATGCGTTCCTCAGCCTGCATTTGATGATCCTCAACGACTCCACGCTGGCGAAGGCGCCGCGACAGATCATCGAAACCGAGCAGTGCAACGCCGAATGGGCGCTCAAGGTGCAGATGGACGCGCTGCTCGAGCAGTTCGATGAAATCGAGGACGGCTATTTGCGCGAGCGCAAGGCAGACGTGATCCAGGTCGTCGAGCGCGTGCTGAAGGTGCTCCTCGGCCAGCCGCGCTATGCTCCCGCGCCGCCTGACAGGGACGAACAAAGCCTCATTCTCGTCGCGCACGATCTGTCGCCTGCCGATGTGCTCCAGTTCAGACAGCACCATTTCGCCAGCTTCGTCACCGATCTCGGCGGCACGACTTCGCATACGGCGATCGTCGCGCGCAGCCTCAACATACCGTCGATCGTCGCGCTCCACCACGCGCGCCAGCTGGTCCGCGAAAACGAGCTTTTGATCGTCGACGGCACGCAGGGCGTCATCATCGTCGACCCCGATGTGCAGGCGCTCGCCGAGTACAAGCTGAGGCGCCATCAATGGGAACTCGAGCGTCAGAAGCTGAAGCGCCTGCGCGACACGCGGGCCACGACCCTCGACCACATCGCCGTCGAGCTGCACGCGAACATCGAGCTGCCCGACGATGCCGCGCAGGTGCGCGAGAACGGCGCCACCGGAGTCGGCTTGTTCCGCAGCGAATTCCTGTTCCTCAATCGCGACAACCTGCCGGACGAAGACGAGCAGTTCGAGGCCTACCGCAGGGTGGTGCGCGAGATGGATGGGCTGCCGGTGACGATACGCACGTACGACCTCGGCGCCGATAAACAAGGCAACGGCATGCGGTCTCGCGCCGCCAATCCGGCGCTGGGCTTGCGGGCGATCAGGCTGTCGCTGACCGAGCCGCAGATGTTTCTGATTCAGCTGCGCGCGATGCTGCGCGCCTCGCATTACGGCACGCTGAAGATACTGATACCGATGCTGATGAGCGCCGCAGAAATCACCCAGGCTGTGGCGTACGTCGCGAGGGCCAAGCAGAGCCTCGAGGATCAGTACATTCCCTATGATCGCGGCGTGCAGATCGGCGGGATGATCGAAGTACCGGCGGCGGCGCTGACGATCGACACGTTCATCAAGCGGCTGGATTTTCTGTCGATCGGCACCAATGACCTGATCCAGTACACGCTGGCCATCGACCGCACCGACGACAGCGTTTCGCACCTCTACGATCCGCTGCATCCCGCGGTGCTGCGCCTGATTTCGGACGTCATCCGCACGTGCAACAAGGCCGGGCGGCCGATTGCCTTGTGCGGCGAAATGGCGGGCGATACGCAGATGACACGCTTGCTGCTCGGTTTCGGGCTGCGGCAGTTCTCCATGCATCCTGCGCGGCTCCTCGAAGTGAAGCAGCAGGTGTTGAAATCAAGCCTGCGCGACGTCATGCCGCTCGTCCACCGCATGCTGCGCGTCGAGGATCCTTCCCGCCTGCAGGCGATGCTCGGCAAGCTCAACGCCTGAGACGAAGGAATTTGACAAGGGTCATTCAACCGGTTACCGTTGCCCCGTTGTCGTGCGCCGATTTGATTCAGCTTGCGGGCGCCTAATAAATCCGGCTAAAGAGGAATGTAGACCCGGTATAGCGCAAGCTGACCGGGTTTTTCATTTATGGACAGCATCACGGATAATCGATCAATCGGCATCGTCACGCCGCGCACGGCGCGCTTCGAGCAGCCGCTCGAGCTCACGAGCGGCGCCGTCCTGTCTGGCTACGAGCTGGTTTACGAAACCTACGGCACGCTCAACGCGGATCGTTCGAATGCGGTGCTCGTCTGTCACGCGCTGAATGCTTCGCATCATGTGGCCGGCTGTTACGCGGACGATCCGCGCAGCATCGGCTGGTGGGACAACATGATCGGTCCGGGCAAGCCGCTCGACACGAACCGGTTCTGTGTTATCGGCGTCAACAATCTGGGCGGCTGTTTCGGCTCGACGGGGCCGCAAAGTGTCAATCCGGCGACGGGGCGCGCGTGGGGAGCGGATTTTCCGGTGGTGACAGTCGAAGACTGGGTAGCGTCCCAGGCCCGTCTTGCCGACCACCTCGGCATCGAGCGCTTCGCAGCGGTCATGGGGGGCAGTCTCGGCGCGATGCAGGCGCTGTCGTGGACGATCCAGTTCCCGCAGCGCATCGGGCACGCGATCGTAATCGCGTGCGCCCCCAGCCTGTCCGCGCAGAACATCGCCTTCAACGAGGTCGCCCGCCAGGCGATCATCACCGATCCGGACTTTCACGCCGGTCACTACTACCGGGAGCAAACCAAGCCCACGCGGGGCTTGCGCGTGGCGCGGATGGTGGGCCACATCACCTATCTGTCGGACGACGAGATGGCGAGCAAGTTCGGCAGGCAGTTGCGCCAGGGCAGGCTGAATTACTCGTTCGACACCGATTTCGAAATCGAGTCCTATCTGCGCCATCAGGCGGACAAGTTCGCGGATTACTTCGATGCGAATACGTACCTGCGCATCACGAAAGTGCTCGACTACTTCGATCCCGCGGCGGCGCACGGCGGAAACCTGAGCTTGGCCCTGGAGCCCGCTACCGCAAGCTTTCTGGTGGTGTCCTTCACGACTGATTGGCGCTTCTCGCCCGAACGATCGCGCGAGATCGTCAAGGCCCTGCTCGACAATCGCCGTGCCGTGACTTATGCGCAGATCGATGCCCCGCACGGGCATGATGCGTTTCTGCTCGACGACGTTCGCTACCATCAGTTGATCGCCGCCTACTTCGATCGCGTCGCTGCGGGGCTGCGCGCATGACACGCAACGGGGCTCAACGCTCCGATTTCGCGGCGATCGCGCAATGGGTGAAGCCCGATGCACGCGTGCTCGATCTGGGCTGCGGCGACGGCACTCTGCTGCGCTATCTATCCGACCAGCGCCGGGCGATCGGCTATGGCGTCGAGATCGACGACGGACGCGTGCTGGCGTGCGTCAGCAACGGCGTCAACGTCATCCAGGGGGACATCGAGCGCGGGTTGTCCGGTTTCGCCGATGCTTCGTTCGACTACGTGATCCTGTCGCAGACACTGCAGGCCGTCAAAAGCAGCGACCGCGTGGTGCGCGAAATGCTGCGCGTGGGGCGCGAAGGGATCGTCAGCTTCCCGAACTTCGGCTACTGGCGCAACCGGCTGCAGGTGCTGGGCGGCCATATGCCGGTGTCGAAAAACATGCCTTACGAGTGGTTCGACACGCCGAATATCCACCTGTGCACAATCACCGATTTCGAGGATTTCTGCCGCGCTCACGACGTGCGCATCCTCGAACGCATCGTGATGCGCGGCGGCGACGCCGTGGCGTTGCTGCCCAATCTGCTGGGCAGCCTCGCCGTCTACCGGTTTCAGCGCGAAGCCGGGCGCTGAACACGATCTTGCTCCCTGTGCGAGCTGTGTTGCGACTGCCGCCACTCCCCCTTTGAGCGCGCCTGAACCACGCCCGCAGCTGCTGCGATCCAAGCTCTTTTGGGTTGGTGTGCTGTATTTCTCGGAAGGCTTCCCGCTCGGCGTTTTCTACGAGATTTTCCCCGTCTGGTTCCGGCAGCAGGGCGTCGAGCTGCGCAACATCGGCATCATCAGCCTGCTCGGACTCGCGTGGACGCTCAAGTTCCTGTGGGCCCCGGCGATCGATCATTTCCGCAGACACCGGGTGTGGATGGCGGGCGTCGATCTGCTGATGGGCGGCATCATGCTCGCGCTGGCGGCGGCAGCGGGCCTGCCGTCGTGGGTGTGGCTCGCGATCGGCGTTTTCACCGTGTTGTCCGCGACCAATGACGTGGCGATCGACGGCTATACGATCGAGCTGCTCGACCGCCACGAGCTCGGGCTCGCGAACGGCGTGCGCATTGGGCTCTACCGCGTAGGCATGCTGGCCGCAGGCGGTCTGCTGATCCTGTCCGACTATCTGACGTGGGGCGGCGCCTTCCTCTGTGCGGCCGGCATTTTCGTCCTCTGTGCAGCACTGTGCAGCGCGGCGCCGCGCGAGCAGCCGGTAGCGGCGCGCGGCGGACAGCGAATCGCCGATGAGCTGCGCGATATCATGCGTTCCCCGCAGGCGCTGGGTGCGGTGCTGCTGTTCGGCCTGGGATGCCTGTGGCTCGTCGACAACGCCATGCGCTGGTCGCTGCGCAACCCCAACTTCTGGACCATCGCCTGGGGCATCGCGCTATCGCTGTTCTGCGTCATCTCGCTGGCCCGCCGCTATTCGGTTCCCCGAGAGCCGCCTGCCGCGGAGGCGCTGCAGGGACCGATGTTCGGTGCGCTGATGGAGCTGCTCAGGCGACCCGGCATCATGCCGGTGCTGGTCTTCGTGCTGATATTCAAGCTCGCCGATGCCTCGATGGGATTCATGGTCAAGCCGTTCTGGGTCGACAGCGGCTTCACGGCCACCGAGATCGGACTCGTCTCGGTAAACCTCGGCCTCGCCCTGTCCGTCGCCGGCGGTCTCGTGGGCGGTTGGTATACGGACCGGGTCGGCATCTTCCGCGCGCTGTGGGTGCTGGGGCTCTTCCAGGCGCTTTCCAATCTCGGCTATGCGCTCGCCGCCGGCGTGATTCCGCCCGCGGCCACCGGCAGCGCGCTGCTTACCGAACACCGCGTGCTGCTTTACTCGGCAAGCGCGCTGGAGTCGTTTACCGGCGGGCTCGGCACTGCCGCATTTCTCGCGTTCCTGATGGCCATCGTCACCAAACACCGCGCCGCCACCGAATACGCGCTGCTGTCGTCGGTTTTCGCGCTGTCGCGATCGTTTGCCGGCTGGGCCAGCGGTTTCGGCGCCCAGGAGATGGGCTATTCCACGTATTTCCTGCTGACTTTCTTTCTCGCGTTTCCCGCCTATCTGCTATTGCCCTGGGTGCAGCGCATGCTCGCGCGCACCGACCCAGCTTCATCACAACAGCGCTGATCGCGCCGCGCCCGGGGCGGGAACCCGGCTTGCCCCGCCCCCGGCCAATCATTTGATCAGAGCTTCCTTATAGCAAAGCGCCCCGGGCAGTGATGGGCCACAGCGCTTCGACATATCCGTTGCGTATGCACACGAACCAATCGTAAAGATTGACGGTGGGATCGCAGTGACCGGGAATCAGCCTGAGCTTGGACCCCAGCCTCAGGTCGGCCGTGCCGTCGAGCTCCAGGACGCCATGCTCGTCGGACGCCTTGACGAATTCGACTCGCGGATGGTCAGCGACGCGCGGCATGCCCGAATCGATGCTCGAAGCCTTGAGACCTGCATCGACGACGGCGCGCCGTGCAGACGGCTTGCTCATCACCGTCGTCCACACGAACAGGCTATGCTCGAATGCGGGGATGCCGCTCTCCGTCCATTCATTGCGCGCGTAGTCGGCGTCCATGAAGATGTACGAGCCCGCCTGGAGCTCGTGATAAGCCCTGCTCGTGGCCTCGAACATGTAGCTGCCAGTGCCGGCTCCGGTTACCCAGGAGCAGTCCAGCCCAGCCACCGCCAGCATATTGACCGTGACCTGCACATCGTCGACCGCGCGCGCGATCGCCTCGCGTCGTTCATCGACGCGCCGCACGTGTTGCGCGGCACCCTGATAGGCCTGCAGCCCGGCAAACCGCAGGTTGCCGTGCGCCGCGATGCGCTGCGCGAGCGCAACGGCGGGCGCGCCCGGCTGGACGCCACAGCGATGCGAGCCGACGTCGACCTCGACCAGAACGTCGAGCACGATGCCGGCGTCGCGGGCCGCCGCATCGAGCGCAGCGGCGTTGCCGGCGTCGTCCGCGCACACCGCGATGCGCGCGCGCCGCGCAAGCTGAACAAGGCGCTCGATTTTGGCGTCGCCGACGACTTCATTCGAAATCAGCACGTCGCTGATACCGCCCGCGACGAGCGCCTCGGCTTCGCTCACCTTCTGACAGCACACGCCGACTGCGCCGAGCGCGACCTGGCGCAACGCGATTTCCGGGCATTTGTGGCTCTTGGCATGCGGCCGCAGCCTGATGCCCGTCGCGCGCAGCGACTCGGGCAGCCGCCGCAAGTTGCGCTCGAACGCATCCATCTCGAGTATCAGGCACGGCGTGTCCACTGCCGCGAGGGGCATGCCGATTTCTGCCGCGGGTCGAAAGGTCATGTGAGCCTGTAATCGTAATCTATGGTCAGCGGGGCGTGATCGGAGAAGCGCTGTTCCTTGTAGATGTGCACCTTGCGCGCGCGTGCCGCCAGTCCCGGGGTGGCGATCTGGTAGTCGATGCGCCAGCCGACGTTCTTCGCCCACGCCTGACCGCGGTTCGACCACCACGTGTAGTGTTCTGCACGTGGCTCGATGCGCCGAAACACGTCGACGAAGGTCACTTCTTCGAAAACCTGTGTTAGCCACCGGCGCTCTTCAGGGAGGAAACCCGAATTTTTCTGGTTCCCGCGCCAGTTCCTGAGATCGATCTGCTGGTGCGCGATGTTCCAGTCGCCGCAGATGAGGAATTCGCGGCCGGCCCCGGCGAGCTGCTTGAGATGAGGGAAAAAATGCTCCATGAACTTGAACTTCACCCGCTGGCGCAGCTCGCCGCTGGAACCCGAAGGCAGATAGACCGAAATAACCGACAGGCCGCCGAAGTCGGCGCGCAAGTAACGGCCCTCGGCATCGAATTCGGCAATGCCCAGTCCCGCCTCGATGCGGTCGGGCCTGCGCTTGGCGTAAAGGCCCACGCCGCTGTAGCCTTTTTTTTCGGCGTAATGGAAATGGCCGCGGAAGCCGGCAGGCGCGAGCATCTCGTCGGTCATGTTCACTGCATGCGCTTTGAGCTCTTGCACGCAAAGAACGTGGGCGCGCTGGCGCGCCAGCCACCGGAACAAGCCTTTGGACGCCGCGGAGCGGATGCCGTTGAGGTTAAGGGTTATTACGCGTAACATAATGTTTTTTTAGATATTGCGAGCGACACTGGTCGCTTATGCCGGCCGCTTTCAGGCACCAATTCATCGCTTTTGCGCTAGCCCAGAAGGTGCTCTGTTTTGGAGAGTTCAGGACCAAGGCAGGCCGCCTGTCGCCGTATTTCTTCAATGCCGGTCTGTTCCATGACGGCGAGTCGCTGCTCAAGCTCGCGCGATTTTACGCGAAAGCAATACTCGCTGCCGGCGTCGAATTCGACATGTTGTTCGGCCCCGCGTACAAGGGGATACCGCTGGTGGCTGCGGTTGCGATCGCGCTGTCCGAAACAGGACGCAACGTGCACTACAGTTTCAACCGCAAAGAGGAAAAAGATCACGGTGAAGGCGGCAGCGTCATCGGCGCGCCGCTCGTGGGCCGAGTTCTCATCGTGGATGACGTGATATCGGCGGGCACCTCGGTGCGCGAGTCGGTCAACCTGATCAAGAGCTCGCGCGCTATACCGTGTGGCGTGGCGATCGCACTCGATCGAATGGAGCGCGGCAGCGGCGAGCTGTCAGCCGTGCAGGAAGTCGAGCAGAGTTATCGGCTGCCCGTCATCAGCATCGCGACCCTCGACGATCTGGTCGGCTATTTGCAAATGGACAATACATTGTCGGGTTACCTGAAGTCAGTGAACAGATATCGCGAACAATACGGGATAATCGCGCATGCGTAAGCTCGTCGCGCTGATCTCGATCGTGATGCTGCCGGCCATGCTGGCCGCAGATGCTTACGCACAGGCGTCGAATCTGCCCACGGGCAAGATCGTCTGCTGGAAAGACCGCGCAGGGAAAGTCATCGGCTGCGGCGACAAAGTCCCACCCGAGCACCTCGACAGCGGCACGAAAGAGCTGAACCAGCGCGGCGTGACAGTCAGACAGTCCGATGCCGCGTTGACTGCGGAGCAGAAGAAAGCGCAGCAGGCGGAAATCGACCGCCGCAACGCCGAAGAGCTGAAAAAGCGCGAGCAGCGGCGCCAGGACAAGGCGCTCCTCGACACTTTCTCGAACGAGAAGGAGATCGACTTGAAGCGCGGGCGCGACGTGCAGCTGATCGAGTCGAACATCGAGACGCTGCAGACCAATCTCAAAAACGCCGAGGACCGCCAGGCCGACTCGCGCGCGCGGATGGCGCAGTACACGAAGAACAAAAAACCTGTACCGGTGCCGGTGCAGGAGGAGTTCGACCGCGTCGAAGGCGAGAAGGCGAAGATCAACGCGCAGATCGCGCAAAAGCGCAGGGAAATCGCGACGCTGCATCAGACCTACGATGAGTTGAAGAAACGCTTCATAGAGCTGAAGACCGGCGTTCCCGCGAGTGCTACCCCGGCTGACAAACCGCAGCCGTCGCCGCCGACCGCTGCGCAGCCTGCGCCCGCCGCAAAGAAATAACGCCGTCCGGGCGGCTATCTGCCCAGCTTTTGCCTGAGCAGTGCATTCACCTGCGCCGGGTTGGCCTTGCCCTTGGTGGCTTTCATCACCTGCCCCACCAGCGCGTTGAACGCCTTGTCCTTGCCGCTGCGGTAGTCGGCCACCTGCTGGGCCTGCAACAGCAGGACTTCGTCGATGATTCTTTCGATTTCGCCAGCATCTGAAATCTGCTTCAGTCCTTGCGCCGCGATGATCGCATCCGCGTCGCCTTCGCCTTTCCACATCGCGTCGAACACGTCCTTGGCGATCTTGCCGGAAATCGTGCCATCGGTGATGCGTTCGACCAGGCCACGTAACTGCGCGGGCGTGACCTTGCTCTGGCCGATCTCGAGGTTCTGCTGGTTGAGTTGGGCGCTTAGGGCACCCGTCAGCCAGTTCGCGAGATCGGTGACGCTTGCTCGCGCATCCGCAAACGTGGCACGCGCAAACTCGTACATCTCCCTGGAGCTCGCCAGCAAAGCCGCCTGATATCCGGACAAGCCGCGCGCGACGAAGTGCTCGCGCGCAGCCTGCGGCAGCTCTCCCATGGAAGTCCTGATCTCGTCGAGCCATTGCTGCGAGACTTCGAGAGGCAGCAGGTCGGGATCCGGAAAATAGCGATAGTCGTGCGCGTCCTCCTTCGACCGCATCGACCGCGTGCGGTCCAGATCGGGATCGTAGAGCCGCGTTTCCTGCACGATGCGGCCGCCGTCCTCGATCATCCCGATCTGGCGCCGAACTTCGAAGTCGATCGCGCGCTCGAGGAACCGGAACGAGTTCAGGTTCTTGATCTCGCAACGGGTGCCCAGCGGCGCACCCGGGCGGCGCACCGACACGTTCGCATCGCAGCGAAACGAGCCTTCCTGCATATTGCCGTCGCAGATGCCGATCCAGCGCACGAGCCCATGCAGGGCCCTCGCGTAAGCGACCGCTTCCGCAGACGATCGCATATCGGGCTCGGTCACGATTTCAAGCAGCGGCGTGCCGGCACGGTTGAGGTCGATGCCGCTCATGCCCTGAAAATCCTCGTGCAGCGACTTCCCGGCGTCCTCCTCGAGGTGCGCGCGAGTCAGGCGCACCGTCTTGGGACGCTCGCCGACGACGATATCGAGCGTGCCGCCTTCGACAATCGGCGACTCGTACTGGCTGATCTGATAGCCCTTGGGCAGATCGGGATAAAAGTAATTCTTGCGCGCGAAAATCGAGCGACGGTTGATGGTGCCATCGACGGCGAGCCCGAAGCGGATCGCGCGCTCGACCGCGCCGCGGTTCAACACCGGCAGCACACCGGGCAGCGCGATATCGACCGCGCTCGCCTGCGAATTGGGCGCCGCGCCGAATGCGGTCGAAGCGCCCGAGAATATCTTCGAGCGGGTCGACAGCTGCGCGTGGGTTTCCAGCCCGATCACGACTTCCCAGTCCATCAGGAGATCCCCGGGGGCATGCGCATATGCCAGTCGGTGGCCTGCTGAAACTGGTGCGCGGCATTGAGCATTTTCGCCTCGCCGAAGTAATTTCCGATCAGCTGCATGCCGACAGGATGCCCGACTGCCCCGTCGGCCGCGCGCCCGAATCCGCACGGGATCGACATCCCCGGCAGGCCGGCGAGATTGACTGCGATCGTATAAATATCGGACAGATACATCTGCACCGGGTCGCCCGCTTTCTCGCCGATGTTGAAAGCCGTGGTGGGGCTGGTCGGGCCGACGATCAGATCGCACTTGCGGAAGGCAGCGGCAAAGTCCTGCGCGATCAGCCGGCGCAGCTTCTGCGCCTTGATGTAGTAGGCGTCGTAATAGCCATGCGAAAGCACATACGTGCCGATCAGGATGCGGCGCTTCACCTCCGCGCCAAAGCCCTCGGCGCGGGTCTTCTGGTACATGTCCACCAGGTCGGAATATTCCGACGCGCGATAGCCGTAGCGCACACCGTCGAAGCGCGACAGATTGCTCGAAGCTTCGGCGGGCGCGAGCACGTAATAGACCGGCACCGATAGCTTCATGTTGGGCAATGCCACCTCGACCGTCTCGCAGCCGAGCTTCCTCAGTTCACCGATCGCCTGCTCGATCGCGCTGGCGACGTCGGAAGCGACCCCGTCCGCGAAGAATTCGCCCGGCATGCCTATACGCATGCCGCGGATCGGCCGCGCGAGCTCGCGCGTGTAATCCTCGGGGTCGCGCTGCAGGCTCGTCGAATCACGCGTATCGTGGCCGGCCATCGCGTTGAGCAGCAGGGCGAGGTCTTCCGCCGTCCTCGCCAGGGGACCGGCCTGATCCAGGCTCGACGCGAATGCGACCATGCCGTAGCGCGACACCAGCCCGTATG
>JBKJZR010000148.1:0-4900 GCA_046715035.1 Burkholderiales bacterium
GTGCGCTTATACGGGGCCGATCGGATCGTGTGCGGCACCGACGGCACCGCCTTCGGCTGCGACTGGACGAGGAAGGCGCTCGCGGACGCGCAGATCGGCGAGGACGCACGCGAAAAGATTCTGCACCGCAATGCCGCCGCGATGCTCTCGCACTTCTTACCGATGACGCAGCGCGAAAAAGCCGCCGCGTAACCGACGGGGAGACCTGGGGTAGCTCTGAAATAGATAGGTCCGTTCGTGCTGAGCGTAGCGCAGCGGAGTCGAAGCATGCGGCCATGGCCTTCGACTTCGAGGCTTCGCCCCTGCACTCAGGCCGAACGGAGTTCTAGAACTTCGTTATCGGACAGGACAGTGTCGTGTCCCGCGAGTTTCTTTGATAAGTGTCATCCCAGCGAACGCTGGGATCCAGGCGTGGCTCCAGATATCTGGATGCCGGCTTACGCCGGCAAGACGGCACTTTATATTGCAAGCTATCAACGGGACATCACACTAGCCCTCTAGCGGTCGGCCAGGCCCTTGCGCGTGATGAACTCGGGGATTGCGTCCTTGGCCTTTGCACCGCGCAGCACGTGGGCGCTGTAGTCCTGCTCGGCATCGAACTGTTCGGCAAGTCCCTGCCGCATCTGCTGCAGCATCAGCGCCTTCACGCCCATCACCGCCCCGCGGTGGTTCGCGGCGATCATCCTGGCGAGCTCCATCGTCTTCGCGCCAGTTGCGCACGCGGAACCAGTTGGTTCAGCAACCCGATCCGGTAGGCTTCCTCGGCCTCCACGACTCGCGCTGAGAACAGCATCCCCAACGTTACAGCGGCACCATGCCCATCCACCACATCGTTTCGTCGCCGACATCGATATCGTATTTGCGCGCGAACGTCAGTTTGCCATCGTCGCCGATGCGGAATACCGAAAGGCCTGAGGCCGCCGTCCGTATCGCTTCGCCGTCTCTCACGTTCACCGGGAGATTGTGCTGGACGACGAGCATGCGCCCGCTCGGGTCGATGTGAAACGTGCGCGGATGGATGGCGCGCGTTTCGATGTGCTGAATCGGTGTCGGCTCCCCGGTGGATTGGTCGATCGAGAACACCACGATGCTGTTTTCGCCGCCCTTGAAAACCTGTTTGCCCTCGACCTCGATCGTGTCCTGCGCCCGATTTGCCGCATACAGAAAACGCCCGTTCGGGTGCACGTGGACCGCGCTGGCCGCCTGGCGCGAGCGGATGTTCGCGGGCTCGGCGAGCGTGTCCGCGCGGAACGCGATCTCGGGATCGATCCTGCCGCCTGTCATTCTGTACGTGTAGATCTTGTTCTGGGTCTCGATCAACAGGTACATCCACGGCCGGGTCGGATGAAAATCCAGGTGCCGGGGGCCGAACGCTTTGCCGCCGTCGGGCGCGATGGAGATCCCGTTGGTCAGCACGCCGTGCGCGTAGTCGAAGACTTTCAGCGCGCCCGGGTCTTCCGCTTTGGCGGCAGTGCCTTCATTGCCGCGAGTGACCAGAATCGCCAGCCGGTTGTCGGGCGTGACGCGTACCTGGTGGGCGAAGATGCCGGCGTCGATGGCGCCCGGCTGTTGCACCTCCGCTCCCGGCGTAAAGTCCGGGTTCACGCGGTAGACGCGCAGCGCGCTGGGATTGTTGAATGCCACCAGGATGTTCTCCGACGGCATGTCCGTGCTCATGTGGATGGGGCGCGTCGGCAATCGTATCGGCTCACCATGCGGCGCGAGCGCGCCACTCGCCGGATCGATGCGCAGCGCGTTGAGGTAGTGCTCGGTGCCGGGCTTGCCGTGACCGGGAGCGCTGCTGCTGGTGGCAACGTAAAGGTAGCGTCGCGATGCATGGGGCCAGGCGTATTGCACGCTCGCAGGCAGCGTAACCCCGGCATGCCTGATCAGCGCAGCGCCGGCGACATCCACGTCGTAGTGCGTGAGCCCGGCCCCGACGCTGGCATACAGTGCAACCTTGCGGGGCGCCTGTAGCGCGGAGGAAAATCGGGGTGCTGCCCAACTTCCTGCCAGCGACAGCAGCGTTCTGTGGCCGATCATGGTCGCTCCTTCGAAGTGTCGTGAGTCAAAGAGACCGATACGGCAAGCGCCCCATCGCGGCGGAGCGGTACGCACGGGATGCGACGCAGCGTCGCGTGTGCCGCACCTACTCCTGGCGTATGCCGGCGTCCTTGATGACGCGCGCCCATCTTTGCAGTTCATCCGCGATCATCTTGCGGAACTGCTCGGGCGTATTGGGCGCAGGCTCGAGCGCGCTTGCGGCGAGGCGCTCGCGCATGTCCGGCGAGGCGATCGCGCGCGCGATCTCTTCATTCAGGCGCTTGATCACCGGCTGCGGCGTGCCGGCGACCGACATCACGCTGTACCAATTGCTCACATTGACGTCGTTCACGCCGCTCTCGGCAAAGGTCGGCACGTCGGGCAGCAGGGGGCTGCGCTTGGGGACGGCCGCGGCGAGAATCTTCAGGCGCCCGGCCTTGACGAGCGGCAGCGAAACCGGCGCGGTCGCGATCGTCGAATGAATCTGCCCGGCGACCACGTCGGAGATCGCGGGGCCTACGCTCTTGTAGGGCACGTGGGTCATATTGATTCCGGCGCGCAGGCGGAACAACTCGCCGGTCATGTGCGTGCCGCTGCCGCTGCCCGCGGAGCCCAGGGTCAGCTTGCCGGGCTGCGCCTTCGCAGCCGCGATGAAATCCTTGAGGCTGGTGGCGTAGGGCAGCCCGGGATTCACGACCAGAATGTAGGGTGTCTCGGCCACCACCGAGATCGGCTCGAAGTCCTTGAGGGCGTCGTACAGCGGATCCTTGAAGAACGCGATGTTGATCGTGAAACCGGAATCCGCGAGGAGCAGGGTGTAGCCGTCAGGCGCGGCGCGCGCGGTGATCTGGGTGCCGACGAGCGAGGCCGCTCCCGGGCGGTTGTCGACCACCACCGTCTGGCCCATCTGTTCGGTCAGTTTCTGGCCGATCAGCCGGCCGACGAAGTCCGATCCGCCGCCCGCGGCGAAAGGGACGATCAGCCGAATCGGCTTGCGCGGATAGTCCTGCGCGACCACCAGTGGAGCGGGCAGGCATATCCCGAGCGCAAATGCGGCGAACGCGAGCCGCGCCATCGATCGTATCGTCATATCTTTACAGCCTCCGGGTGGGATGTTAACGGGCCGCGATTGCCGGCGCAAAGCGCAATGGATCGCTCGATGATTTCTTGCAAAGCTACCGCCAGGGCGTTTTGGCAATGCGTAGAGGCGCCATTGGCGGGGTGCACACGAGTCGGACCGAAATCGGCGCACAATCGAGCAGCAAATCATCAAGGGTATCATCGCATAAGGCATTGATCGCGGGCGGCCTCGACGCCGCGGCCCCTTACATGACTCCCGAGAAACTCGCCAGCATGAAAAGCGACATGAAGCAATACGGCGAGGACTCCTTCAAGCAGTTCCTCGAGCAGATGCGCAGCGGGCTACAGGGCGAAGCGCGCCGCAAACTGATCGCTAAAATCGAGGTGAAGGGCGAACACGCCGTGCTGGAGGCGCGCGACCGCCCGAGCGACGTCGCCTTCTCCGTCGTGCCTCTCGTCAAGACGAAGAACGGCTGGAAGATCGACGTCCGGCGCTGAGGATCGTGGCCGGGACCCGCATGGAGTGACACACTGCGGAGCCTCATTCCGGACTGGCCTCCTTTCCTTCGCGGACATGCGCGACGGCCGAGACGGTGGGGATCAGGGCTACTCAGGATGTGGCGAGCAGCGTCGCGACCCCCCATATCACCAGCACAACTCCCGCGCCCCTGCCTATCCAGTGGCCGGCCGGGACGAGTTTTTCGGCCAGGACGAATAAGGCGATCCCCGCGATCCAGGCGAAGTTCATGACGCCGCCGACGAACAGCAACAACATCAGCAGCCAGCAGCAACCCACACAAACGGCGCCGTGACGTAAACCCATCAAGAACGCACCGCGCGCTCCAGGGCGCCAGTGCATCATGATGAACTCCAGAGGTGAGCGGCAATATCGAAGGCAGGTCTGTTTCAGGCGCGTCCACTGATAGAGGCCGGCCGCGATCAGCACCGCCCCCGCCAGCGCAACGCTGGTTGTCTGCATCATCGGCGACAGCAGAGCAGCCTTCTCCAGGCCAAACTGCAGCGCCACCGCTGCCAGGCTGAACGTAGCCCAGACGGCGAGGTAGCCGAAGACGAAAGCGCCCGACGCGGTCGCCGGTTCGCCTCGTTCGCTGCGCCGCCGCGCGATGGTGGCATAGAGCAGGATCATCGGCGCGGCGCTCGGCAGCATCATGGCCGCCATCATGACGGCCCACATGACCAGCACGACCAGCGCATAACCGAGCGTCCACGGCTGAGTGCTCATCGGCATCAGCATGTCGCCCATCTCTTGCATCATCCCGGCGCCGGCCAGCAAGTAGGCCCAGGACAAGCCGACAACGAGCAGCAGGCTAAGGACGACGAGGAGGCGGTCGCGCCGCAACGCCCCCTCGATCAGCGAGCCGGCAGTCACGTCGGCGCCTCAACCGCGTAATCCGCGCTGCGGCTGCAGGTACCTCACACTAGGCTGCCACGCCCTGCGGCGTTTGAACGACATGAGCGAGGGTACTGTGGCTGCCCTGCGTCTCGAACTTGATGGCACCGCTGCTGCGGATGTTGGCGGAGGCCACTTCGCCCTCGCGGTGCTCGAAGCCCTCCGGCATCACGATTTGGATGCGGTGGGGGGCGCCCGTCACCGGGTTCTTGATAGGTTCCACCTCGGTTTCGAGCACGCCGGGGATGACGAGGCGTGCGGTCCGGGCCGTCTTGTCGAACTCGAACGTGATGGGAGCGAAGATGGGGTCATGCATCTTGGTCACGATGAGGCTGCATATCTGAAACAGCGTCCCTTCGGCCGAAT
>JBKJZR010000149.1:0-23447 GCA_046715035.1 Burkholderiales bacterium
GGGTTCCTGCAGTCCTCGACCCATTCCGACACATTGCCGTGCACATCGTGGAGGCCGAAGGCATTCGGCTTAAAGCTGCCCACAGCCACGGTCCGCTGGGAAGGCTGCCCTGTTGCGCCTCCGACATAAGAGTGTTTCGCGTCGTAATTCGCCTGCTTGGGGTTGATGGTCGCTCCGGTGGAAAACGGCGTCGTCGTGCCGGCACGTGCAACGTACTCCCACTCGGCTTCCGAGAGCAGCCGGTAGTTTTTGCCGGTTTTGCGCGACAGCCATTGCACGTACTGCTTGGCTTCGCTCCATGCTATTTTCAGGGCAGGCTGCCTGCCGCGCCCCCAGCCTTCGTCGTCGTCCGGCGCGCCGGGCGCGCCGTCTACACGCACGCAGCCGCGGTCGCTGACGCAGGCATCCCACTCGGCGAAAGTTATCTCGAATTTCCCCGCCGCGAACGGGCGTGCAATCGTCACCTGATGCTGTGGCTCTTCGTCAGAGCCGCGTTGTGCCTCGCTCGCTGGCGAGCCCATCATGAAGCTGCCCGCCGGGATCACTACCATTTCGGGACAGTCGTCGCAGTCGCGGAAGGTCGTGGGCGCCACCGCCTGCGCTGCTCCGGATTGCGTGCCTGCGGCCGGCGAGGGCTCCTTGCCGCAGCCGTGAATTAGAACAAACGTCAGCGCCGAAACCATGCCTAAAATACGCTTGGGTTTCATCTTTCCCTCTATCGGTAACATGTTGCGCTGATCGAGAGGCCGAAACCAGCGCATGCGACGGGTATAATAGCCGACATGACCTCCGAAGCATCGTCACCTATCTGCTCGTGGCGTTGGCGCCCGCCAACCGCCTGACCTGAATTTCGCTTGTCGGACTCAAGTCCGACAAGCTCCTAGAGTGCCCGCTTTTCTCTAAGTACGGAGTGCCAATGGCCCGGCTCCTTGAGGCAAAACCGCCCCGGAAAAAATGCGCAAGTATCGTCAAAAAAGCCATCCCAATGTCGTTGCTGCGTGCTGACCGAGGTGAAACGGCTGTGAAGTTAGATATTATTCAGAAAAAATCGGGCGGTTTTGCTTTGTCGGACCCTCTAAGTCCGACAGGCTGCTAGCGGGTTTCATCGCAGGGCCGTTAAGGCTTATCCCAACAAGACAATCGCTCAGGTGATGTATGCTGCTCATGATCGACAACTACGACTCGTTTACGTACAAC
This sequence comes from Burkholderiales bacterium, assembly GCA_046715035.1. Taxonomy (GTDB): domain Bacteria; phylum Pseudomonadota; class Gammaproteobacteria; order Burkholderiales; family SG8-41; genus PALSA-1004. The sequence goes on from JBKJZR010000149.1 coordinate 1,198, forward strand.
CTCGTGCAGTATTTCGGCGAGCTTGAGCAGGAAGTCGCGGTTTACCGCAACGACGAAATCACGCTCGAACAGATTGACGAGCTGGGCCCGAGCCGGATCGTGATTTCCCCCGGCCCGTGCACGCCCAATGAAGCCGGCATTTCAGTGCCGCTGATCAACGAGTTCGCGGGCCGCATCCCGATCCTCGGTGTGTGCCTCGGCCATCAGGCGATCGGGCAGGCGTTTGGCGGCAGGGTGGTGCATGCCAAGCAGGTCATGCACGGCAAGACCTCCGCGATACAGCACCAGGCCGGCGGCGTGTTCCGCAGCCTGCCCAATCCGTTGCAGGCGACGCGCTATCATTCGCTCGTCGTCGAGCGGGCAAGCCTGCCGGATTGTCTCGAGATCACGGCGTGGACGGAAGATGGTGAGATCATGGGCCTGCGCCACAAGACGCTGGCGGTCGAGGGCGTGCAGTTTCACCCCGAGTCGATCCTGACCGAGCGCGGCCATGAGCTGCTGGCAAATTTTTTGCACGAGGAGCGGGCGTGAAACCGCAGGAAGCGCTTGCCCGCATCATCGAGCACCGCGAGATATTTCATGAGGAAATGCTCGACCTGATGCGCCAGATCATGAGCGGCGAGGTGTCGGCGCCGCTGATCGCTGCGATCATCACCGGGCTGCGCGTCAAGAAAGAGACCATCGGCGAAATTGCCGCCGCGGCGCAGGTCATGCGCGAGTTCGCGACGAAAGTTCCAGTCGGCGATGACGCGGGACTCGTGGATACCTGCGGGACCGGCGGCGATGCTGCCCACACTTTCAATATCTCGACTGCGGCAGCGTTCGTAACCGCCGCGGCCGGGGCGAAGGTGGCCAAACACGGCGGACGTTCGGTATCGAGCAAGTCGGGCAGCGCGGATGTGCTGGAGGCGCTCGGCGCGAACATCAATCTGCAACCGGAGCAGGTCGCCCGGTCGATCGCGGAAACCGGCGTGGGCTTTATGTTCGCCCCCAACCACCACAGCGCGATGAAGCACGCGGCGCCGGTGCGTAAGGAGCTCGGCGTGCGCACGATCTTCAACATTCTCGGGCCTCTGACCAATCCGGCGGGCGCGAGGAATCAGGTGATGGGGGTCTTTCATCCCGATCTCGTCGGCATCCAGGCGCGCGTATTGCAGCGGCTGGGGAGCCGCCACGTGATGATCGTGCACGGTTTGGAAAGCCTCGATGAGATTTCCGTGTCCGGCCCGACGATGATCGGCGAGCTGAAAAACGACGCAGTGCTCGAATACCAGGTCAGTCCCGCTGACTTCGGAATGGCGACGCATTCCGGACAGGCGATCCGGGTGGACGGCGCCGGGGAGTCGAAAACGATGGTGCTTGCGGCGCTCGACAACGAGCCGGGGGCGGCGCGCGACATCGTCGCCCTCAATGCCGGAGCGGGAATATACGTCGCGGGGTTGACCGATACGCATGCCGCCGGAGTTGCCAGAGCGTTGGCGACGATCGCCAGCGGGGCGGCACGTCGGAAACTCGAACAATTCGTCGCCTTTTCACAGCGACAGGCCTGATTGCAGTCGTCGCGATGGCGTGCGCGCTTGCGGCTATTCTCGCAGCCCGGGGATACGACCTTGCCTTCAACCTGCTCGAGATCGGCGCGCTTCCCATCCCCGGCGAGCGCGAACCGTTTCATGCGCTGCTCGACACATTTCCTGCCACGCGGGTGTCGGCGCTGGAAATCGATCCGCAGCTGTGCGCGGAATTGAACCGGACGGCGGCGCCGGGGATGCATTTCTATCCCTGCGCGCTCGGCCACACCGAGGAAAGCCGGCATCTGTACGAAACTGCCGACCGCATGTGCACGTCGCTTTACCCGCCCGACGAGCGCTACGCCGATCTTTTCCACAATCTCGAAGTCATGCGCCTGAAACGCATCGCGGAAGTAGAGACCATGAGTCTCGAGCGTTTTGTGCAAGAGCACAGGCTCGGCGTGATCGATTTCGTAAAGCTCGACGTGCAGGGCGCAGAGCTGGAGATTCTTCAGGGAGGGGTCGATGTCGTGCGCGGCCTGCTAGCCGTAGTCTGCGAGGTCGAATTCGTGCCGCTCTATCGAGGGCAGCCTCTGTTTGGCGACGTCGATGCGTTTCTGCGCCGTCACGGCGCGTCGTTCCACAAGTTTCTGGGCATGGCCGGTCGCGTGATGAAACCCCTGACCGCCCACGGCAGTCCCAACTATCCCGTTCAGTTCCTGTGGAGCGACGCGATGTTCGTGCGCGATCTGTTTGCGCTCGATAGCCTCGACGGCGACCAGCTGCTGAAGCTGGCGGTGCTGTGCGATCTGTACGACAGCAAGGATGTCGCATTGCACGTGCTGCGCCTGCACGATACCGTCCACAACTCGGCGCTGGCCGACGAATACCTCGGCAACCTGCAGGCGTCTGGCCCGTGGCAACCAGTGGCTGCGCAAACGTGATGAATCAGGGGTGCCGCACCTGGTCGAAGACCCCGCGCCGCTCATCGATGCTCGCCGGCGTGGATGCTCCTCATGGCTGATATCCTGCAACGCATTCTTGCGGTCAAAGCCGAGGAGATCTCTCAGGCGAAGCGCGCTACGCCCCCGGCACAGATGCGCGCTGCGGCCAAAGCTGCTGGCGCACCGCGCGATTTCATCGGGGCGTTGCGCGCGAAAATCGACGCCGGCGATGCGGCGGTGATCGCCGAGATCAAGAAGGCGAGTCCGAGCAAAGGCCTGCTGCGGGCGGACTTCGATCCGACGGCGATCGCCGCCAGTTATGCGCGGCATGGCGCCGCCTGTTTGTCCGTACTGACGGATGCCCGTTTTTTCGAGGGCAGCGGCGACTTCCTGATACAGGCGCGTGCGGCGTGCGCATTGCCCGTCCTGCGCAAGGACTTCTTGCTGGAGCCCTATCAGGTCGAAGAAGCGCGTGCGATGGGCGCAGACTGCATCCTCCTGATCGTGGCCGCGCTCAGCCCCGCCCAGATGGCGGACCTCGAAGCGGCGGCGCACGAACTCGGCATGGCAGTCCTGGTGGAGGTGCACGATGGCGCGGAGCTCGAGTGCGCGCTCGAGCTGAAGACGCCGCTGATCGGCATCAACAACCGCAACCTGCGCACGTTCGAGACCCGCCTCGATGTCACGCTCGGTTTGCTAACCCGCATTCCGCCGGCGCGCATCGTCATCACCGAAAGCGGCATACTGAGCGCTGGCGATGTCGCCCGTATGCGTGCGCGGGGCGTCCATTGCTTTCTCGTCGGCGAAGCGTTCATGCGCGCTGCGGATCCGGGCGCGGAGCTCGCGCGGCTGTTCGCACCCGAAGCGTAATCCACGGAAACGACCCATGCCCAGCCTCGACAATCTGATCGTTGCATTCGACCACGCGCTGCGCACTCTGCTCGTCCCTGCGCGGAGCGCGCGACCGTCTCCCGATACCGGAGTGGCGGAGGGCGAATTGAGCGCGCCGGAAAGGCGCGTCGCGGCAGCGCTCATGCGGGTCAACCACTGCGGCGAAATCTGCGCGCAGGCGCTCTACCAGGGCCAGGCGCTCACTGCGCGGGGCTCGCAGGCGCGCGCGGCGCTCACCCAGGCGGCGCGCGAGGAGACCGATCATCTCGCTTGGACGGCGCGGCGCATCGCCGAACTGGGCGGTCGCACGAGCCTCCTCAATCCGCTCTGGTACGCCGGCTCGTTCGCGTTGGGCGCGGGGGCGGGCCTGCTCGGTGATAAGTGGAACCTGGGTTTCCTCGCCGAAACCGAGCGCCAGGTCGAGGGGCACCTCGCAGGGCATCTCGACCGGCTGCCCGCGGGTGACGCGAAAAGCCGCGCCGTCGTTGAGCAGATGAAAACCGACGAATCGAACCACGCACGCAGCGCGCTTGCGCACGGGGCAGCGCCCCTGCCTGCCCTGGTCAAGCGGGCAATGAAGCTGGGGTCGCGCGTCATGACGCGCACGGCTTTCTGGATTTAAGCGACCGGACGAATCTCCCGCGGCCGCCGGCATTACCCTGCCCTGCTGGGCCTCAGCAAGCGCTGATTCAAGCTACGAAAGTGCCGTCATTCCCGCGCGCGTCGGCCTGCCCCGGCAGCACGAAGCCGGCTGGAATCCAGAGGCGATTTCGCGCTGTGCTCGCTACTCGGCATCTCTGATCTCGTAGTCGTGCGTGATCGACGCGGTCTTGCCGAGCATGATCGACGCCGAGCAGTATTTTTCAGCGGAAAGATGAATCGCCCGCTCCACCTGCTGCGGTTTGAGGGCTTTGCCGCTGACGATGAAATGAAAGTGAATCCTGGTGAACACCTTGGGATCGTCATCTGCGCGCTCGGATTCGATCTCGAGCACGCAATCCGTGACGGCCGCGCGCCCTTTCCTGAGGATGTGCACGACGTCATAGGCCGTGCAGCCGCCGGTGCCGATCAGCACCGTCTCCATCGGGCGCGGGCCGAGATTGCGCCCACCTCCCTCCGCAGCGCCGTCCATGACGATCGCGTGTCCACTGCCGGACTCACCGACGAAACACACGTTTTCCACCCATTTGATGCGCGCTTTCATGACGACCTCACCCCGCTTGCGAACAACAGGAAACGATACCAGATCACACCAAGCACTTCGCGGCCGAACGTCGAGCTTTGAATCATGCCGTCGACCGTAGGCAGCAGGTCGCCCAGGCCGAATCCCAGCCGCGTCGTATAGTTGAGGGGAGCCGGCACGACGGTCAGCCCCGTGCTCTCGAACGCCAAACGCGCCCGCGGCATGTGCCACGCGTGGGTGACGAGATAAATCCGCAGGATGCCAGCCTGGGCGAGGATGGCGGCGCTGTAACGGGCATTCCCGAGCGTATTTGCCGAAGCTTGCTCCGTCCACGCCACCGGTATGTGCCACTCGTTCTGCAGCACGTTCCTCATCTGCTCGGCTTCCGAGGTTGCAGTACCGAGCGGGCTGCCGCCCGTCACCAGCAGCGGCTTGCCGGTGCGACGCTGCAGATGCGCCGCGTAGCGCAGACGCTCGAGTGTCTTGCCATTGACCGTGTCGCCTCCGTACTCGGGCGAGTTGACGTATGTGCCTGCCCCGAGCACGACGACCGCATCGGCCACGTAAGCTAGGGGGTCGTCCGCGTGCGGTTCAAGCGCGGACATCAGCGCGCTGCCCACGAGTTGAGTCGAAAAGAGCGCGAGCGACCCCCAACCGAGAACGATGAGGATCCTTCCCCTGCGCGGTTTTGACCTCGCCAGAACGTGGCCAGCGAGGGCGATCAACATCGGCGCCAGTGGCGGCAGCAGAAATACGGCGATGTACCCGGTGACCATAGGCCGTCTCACCCGCGGGCGGGCGACAAGCGGCGGGCCGCTTGCGGTACCCTCAGCATCGGAAACCGGCGGGGTTTGACAGGTCCGTGATTTTCCACATATAATCCAAGGCTTTCCGTGTGGGATAGCTGCGGGCGGAGTTATGAAGACTTATTCGGCGAAAGCCCATGAAATCACGCACGATTGGTACGTGGTTAACGCGCAGGACAAAGTGCTCGGACGGCTTGCCGCCGCCATTGCGCACCGGCTGAGGGGCAAGCACAAGCCGGAATTCACTCCGCATATCGACACCGGTGACTTCATAGTCGTCGTCAACGTCGACAAACTACGGGTGACCGGCAACAAATCCGAGGACAAGCTTTACCACCGCCATAGCACGTATCCGGGCGGCATTCACACCACCAGCTTTGGCAAGCTGCACGCTCGCCACCCCAGCCGCGTTCTGGAAATGGCGGTGAAGGGGATGTTGCCGAAAGGCCGGCTGGGCTACGCCATGCTCAAGAAGCTCAAAGTATATGCCGGAGAAAACCATCCGCATACCGCGCAACAACCGAAAAACCTTGAAATAAGGGCCTGATTTCATGGCAATCGCAAAACAACCCCAGCACAACTATGGCACCGGTCGCCGCAAGAGCGCGGTGGCGCGGGTGTACATCAAGCCAGGCAAGGGCGAGATCACGGTCAACGACAAGCCCGTCGACGTATTCTTCTCGCGTGAGACCGGCCGCATGGTCGTGCGCCAACCGCTCGTCCTCACGGACAAGCTGAACGCCTTTGACATTCTGGTCAATGTCGATGGCGGGGGCGAGTCGGGTCAGGCGGGCGCGGTGCGTCACGGAATTACCCGCGCGCTGATCGAGTACGATGCGACCCTTAAGCCGGTCCTCAAGAAAGCAGGTCTGGTGACGCGCGACGCGCGCGAAGTGGAGCGCAAGAAGGTGGGCTTTCACAAAGCCCGTCGGCGCAAGCAGTTCTCCAAGCGCTGAGCCCCGGCAGCGCAGCATACAAGCCGCCTGCGGGCGGCTTTTTTCTTTGTGTTACAATGATTTGCAGCATCGGGCCGCGTTCGCAGGGTGACCAGGATGGCAGAGAAAACGCTGAAGATCGGGGTCGTGGGAGGGACCGGCTACACCGGTGTCGAACTGCTGAGATTGCTTGCGCAACATCCCCGCTGCGAAGTGTCCGCAGTCACTTCACGGCAGGAGGCTGGGACTGCCGTTGCCGCTATGTTTCCCAGCCTGCGTGGCCGCGTCACCACCGAGTTCAGTGCTCCCGCGGACGCCGCTCTCGAGCGCTGCGACGTGGTGTTCTTTGCGACTCCCAACGCCGTGGCGATGCATCAGGCGCAGGCGTTGGTCGATGCGGGCGTCAAGGTGATCGACATCTCGGCGGATTTCCGCATCAAGGATGTCCCGGTGTGGGAAAGATGGTACGGGACCAAGCACGCCGCGCCCGCGCTCGTTGCGGAGGCGGTTTATGGTCTTCCCGAGGTCCACCGCGAAGCGATCAAGCGCGCGCGTATCGTCGCCAATCCGGGATGCTACCCGACCGCCGTGCAGCTCGGGTTCCTGCCCTTGCTCGTGCAGCGACTCGCCGATCCCGATTATCTGATCGCCGACGCCAAGTCCGGCGTCAGCGGCGCGGGCCGGAAGGCTGAAGTGCACACCTTGTTTGCCGAAGCGGCGGACAATTTCAAAGCCTACGGGGTGCCGGGGCACCGCCATCATCCCGAGATCGCGCAGGGTTTAACGTTAATGGCAGGTCGCGACGTGCGGCTTACGTTCGTGCCGCACCTGGTGCCGATGATACGCGGCATACACGCGACCCTTTACACGCGGGTAGCACCGAGCAAGGGTTGCCCCGCCAACCTGCAGCAGGTTTTTGAAAAGCATTACGCGAACGAACCTTTCGTCGACGTGCTTCCCGCAGGCAGTCATCCCGACACACGATCGGTGCGCGGCAGCAACCTCTGCCGCATCGCCGTGCATCAACCGCAAGGCAGCGATATCGTCGTCGTATTGTCGGTTATCGACAACCTGACCAAGGGCGCGGCGGGACAGGCGATTCAGAACATGAATCTGATGTGCGGCTTACCGGAGACAGCCGGCCTGGAGCAGATCGCATTAATGCCTTAGCCAAAAAATTCAAGCGCAGATTCGGTATTTCGGCGCCACGCATGGCGGTGCGCGCCGCGATGCCGTGGTACTGGCGCTGGCTGGGGATCGTCGTGGTGACGATCGCGGTGCTGGTGCTTTCGATTTTTGCTTACGATTTTGGGCGGCAGGGGTTCGAGCAGCGTGCGGCAAGCCGGGAAGTGGAACGGCTGGGCGAGAGCAAAGAGAGGGTGCAGCACGAGCTCGCTCAGTTGCGCGCCCAGGTCACGCGGAGCGACAGCCAGCTGCAGATGGAGCGCGCCATGCACGCCGACCTCATCAAGCAGATCAAGGCGCTGGCGGATGAAAACGCGGCGCTCAAGGAGGACCTGGCGTTTTTCCAGACGCTGATGCCGTCCGGCGGCAAGCCGGGCGGACTCGCCATCAACCGCTTCTTGGTGCAAACTGACGCCCTGCCCGGAGAGTACCGCTACCGGCTGCTGCTGACTCAGACCGGACAGCGTGCCGCGGATTTTCGCGGGGACCTCCAATTCATCGTCAACTTACAGCAAGATAACAAGAAGATAGTCATGACGCTCCCGGCGCAGGGCGATCAGGATCGGAGCGGCTACAAGCTCAGTTTTCGCTTTTATCAACGCATCGAGGGGACATTCCGGGTGGCCCCGGACGCGGTCGTCAAGAGCATGCAGGTGCGGGTGTTCGAAAGCGGCAGCGGTGAGCCCAAGCTGACTCAGACCGCGCTTGCGTTATAAAGGAGGCGATATGTTCGAAAAGAAGTCCAACAAGCCACAAAACCGCATAGACTGTCTGATCGGCGCCGGCACGGTGATCGAAGGCAACATCAACTTCAGCGGTGGTCTGCGCGTCGACGGGCATATCCGCGGCGATGTCCTGGCGACCGGAAGCAACCCGGGCACGCTCGTCCTTTCGGAACAGGCGCGCATCGAAGGCGAAATCCACGTCTCACATGCGGTCATCAATGGAACCGTCGTCGGGGTGATGCACGCAGCCGAGTACGTTGAACTGCAAAGCAAAGCCAATGTCACAGGAGATATCCATTACCGCACGTTGGAAGTGCAGCTCGGGGCCGTCGTGCAGGGGCGGCTGGTGCATCAGGCCGAAGGCAAGTCCGATAAAGTAGTGCAGTTGAAACCCGTTTCCGCAGACTGATGGCAGGCCCGCCTTATTTTCGCAGCAGGAGAGCAATATGAATGCAATGACTGAGATGCCCTCGCCGCTCGTTTTTTCCGACAGCGCCGCGGGCAAAGTGAAGCAGCTGATCGACGAGGAGGGCAATCCGGAGCTGAAATTGCGCGTGTTCGTGACCGGTGGCGGCTGTTCCGGCTTCCAATACGGCTTCACGTTCGATGACGCTACCAACGAGGACGATACTGCAATGGAAAAGAACGGCGTCACATTGCTGATCGATCCGATGAGCCTGCAGTATCTGACCGGGGCCGAAATCGATTACCAGGAAAGCGCGGAAGGCGCGCAGTTCGTGATCAAGAACCCGAACGCAACATCGACATGCGGCTGCGGATCCTCGTTCTCGGCCTAAAACAGTCCAAATACTGTGCAAAGGGCGCTCGCTAGCGCCCTTTTTTGTTTCAGGCGCGGTGCAGCGCGCCCAGAATCCGCGGACCGCGGGCACCGCTCACGGCCGGCAGGTTGCCGCACCTGCCCGTCAGCATCTGCCGCGCCAGCCATGCAAATCCCAAGGCTTCCACATGCTCGGCTGAGACGCCCATGCGGTCCGTCGTTGTCACCGTGCGCCCCGGTAGCAGGCCAGCGATGGCGCCCAGCAGGGCAGTATTGCGTGCCCCGCCGCCACTGATGTAGATCTCGCCCGCGCCCGCGCAATGTGAGTCGATCGCCCCGCTTATGGCGTGAGCGGTCAGCGCGAGCAGCGTGCTTTGCACATCGGCGGGGTTTTCATTCCCTTTCAGCTGGGCATCGAGCCATGCGAGATTGAACGTTTCGCGGCCGGTGCTCTTGGGCGGCGGCAATCTGAAAAACTCGTGTTCGAGCAGCACCTGCAGCAGATCGGGCAGGGACGTACCCGACGCGGCCCACGCGCCGCCGGCATCGTAGCCGCGCTGAAGATGCCGGGAAATCCACGCGTCGAGCAGCACGTTGCCAGGCCCGCAATCGAATCCGGTGACTGCACCCGAGGGTGGCAGGCTCGTGAGGTTGGCAATACCGCCAATATTGACGATTGCGCGATGCTCGGCGCCTGCAAAAAAGGCGTGGTGGAACGCCGGCGCGAGCGGGGCGCCCTGGCCCCCTGCCGCGACATCGCGACTGCGAAAATCGCATACCACGTCGATGCCTGCCAGTTCTGCCAGCAAAGCGCCATTGACGAGTTGTATCGTGTAGCCGGATGCCGGCTGATGCCGAACGGTCTGGCCGTGACAGCCGATCGCCCGCACTGCGCGGGCCTCAGCGCCGGCCGCCTTCATCACTTGCTGCGCGCAGTCGGCGTAGGCATGCGACAACCGGCTGGCAGCGAGCGCGGCATGATGCAATTCGTTTTCTGAAGGGGACTGCAGGGTGAGCAGCTGCGCCCGCAGCCCGGCCGAGAACGGCTGATGGCAAGCCTCGACCAATTGCGCGGTGCTATCGCCGCATTGGGCGATCACGGCGTCGATGCCATCGAGGCTCGTGCCCGACATCAGCCCGATAAACAGTTCGGGCATGTTCGCGGACGGGAGGTCAGTCGAGGCGGGCGAGAGTCGTGGTGCGCAGCAGGCCCAGGCGCTGGGTGTGCGGCAGCGCCGATTGTTCGAACCGCTGCCGCTGTTCGGCGGTGATAGGCGGCGTGGAGGGCATGGCGACGTTCAACGGGTTCTGGTGCACGTCGTTCATGCGAAATTCGTAATGCAGATGCGGCCCCGTGGCCATCCCGGTCGCGCCGACGTAGCCGACGATGTCGCCCTGCGATATGCGGGCACCTTTGGTCAGCCCTTTCGCAAAGCCTGACAGATGGCCATACCACGTCGTGTATTTCGACTGATGGCGCAGAACGACCACGTTACCGTAGCCGCCCTGGCTTCCCGCGAAGTCGACCACGCCGTCGGCAGTGGCCAGCACGCGAGTTCCCGCAGGCGCCCCATAATCGATACCTTTGTGCGCGCGCCACGTTTGCAGCACGGGATGAAAGCGCGCGAGAGAGAATCCGGACGTGATCCGCGAGAACTCGAGCGGCGACCTCAAAAACTGCTTGCGCAGGCTCTTGCCGTCGGGGGTGTAGTAGCCGCCCTGTCCCTGCGCATACTCGAAATACACGGTCTGATGTTTTTTCCCCTGATTGACGAACTCCGCGGCAAGTACGCGGCCCGTCTTCACCGGCTCACCGCGGTGATAGAACGCTTCGTAGACGACGCTGAACCGGTCGCCTTTGCGCAGATCACGGTGAAAATCGATGTCCGTCGAGAAGATATCCGCGAGCTGCGTTGCAACCGCGTCCGATAGTCCTGCCGCATCGGTCGCGCCGAACAGCGAGCTGCGAATCTCGGCCGATTTCATCTGCAAGCGCATTTCCAGCTGCGCGGGTTCCTCGCTGGTAGTGAATCCTTGCGCATTGCGATCCAGGGACAACAGCTTGTCGCCGTGCAGGTAGCGCAGGCTGACCAGCTTGCCGTCGGCGCCGGTTATCGCGCGCACCGTCTTCCCTGGGATCAACTGATTAAGCGTGCGCGCCTGCTTGCTGGTGCGAAGCAGACGCAGCACCTCGGGATCATCGATCTGTAACCTGGCGAGCAGGCTGGCAACCGTTTCGCCGCGCTGTATGCGTTCCTCGCGGATGAAAGTCAGGTTGCCTTCGTTCGCGGGAACGAGCGGCGGCAACACCAGCTCCTGGGTTACCTGTTCAGCAGGCATGGGTTCGCGCAGCGTATCCGGTGCGATGCCAAATGCACCGACGACACCAAAACTGGGTATAGCGAGAATGAGCGCGGCGCGGCGGAACCTGAATCTTCTGAGTAAAGGCGTCATTTTCCGAGTTAAAATCATGCCGTTAGTATCGGGAATGTAGGCTTTCGCCTACATGAAGGCCGCAAGCTTAAACAGAACTGGGCAACTGCGCAACCCGGCATTTCGCATGGTGAAATTCTCTCTCGAAGGAATTCGTGCCGATATCTTCCGCACAACAACTTGAAATCATCTCCCGCGGGTGCGGCGAGTTGCTGCTCGAAGAGGAGCTCATCTCGAAGCTGGCGGGCGGGCGTCCACTGAGAGTCAAAGCCGGTTTCGATCCCACGGCGCCCGACCTTCACCTGGGGCATGCCGTTTTACTCAACAAGCTCAGGCAGTTGCAGGAACTCGGCCATCAAGTGCTTTTCCTCATCGGCGATTTCACCGGCATGATCGGCGACCCGACCGGCAAGAACGCGACCCGTCCGCCGCTGTCCCCTGCCGAGATCGGGCGCAACGCGCAAACGTATCAAGCCCAGGTGTTCAGGATCCTCGATCAGCGCCGCACCGAGGTGGTGTACAACTCGTCATGGATGGGGAACTTCAACGCCGCCGATATGATCCGGCTGGCGGCAACGCACACCGTCGCACGCATGCTCGAGCGCGACGATTTCGGCAGGCGCTACCGAAACAACCAGCCGATTGCGATCCACGAATTTCTTTACCCGCTCGTGCAGGGTTACGACTCGGTCGCGCTCAAGGCCGACCTCGAGCTTGGCGGCACGGATCAGAAGTTCAATCTCCTGATGGGCCGGGAGCTGCAGAAGCACTACGGTCAGCCGCCGCAATGCATCCTCACGATGCCGCTCCTGGAAGGGCTGGACGGAACCCACAAAATGTCCAAATCGCTGGGCAACGCGATCGGCATTACGGACACGCCGACCGAGATGTTCGGCAAGTTGATGTCGGCGTCAGACGAACTCATGTGGCGTTACATAGAATTGCTGTCCTTTGCGCCGGCCGCCACGGTCGCGCAATGGCGGCAGGATGTCGACGCCGGGCGGAATCCGCGCGACGTCAAGGTCGCCTTTGCGCAGGAAATCGTGGCCCGGTTTCACGATCAGACTGCGGCGATTCAGGCATTGGCCGATTTCGAAGCGCGCTTCAAACGCGATGAAATACCCGCGGACATCCCCGAACTCAGGCTCAGCGTCGGCGCTGGCGGAATCGCGATTGCCAATCTCCTGAAAGATGCGGGCCTGACCACGAGCACCTCGGAAGCTTTGCGCATGATCGCGCAGGGCGGCATCAGGCTCGATGGTGAGAAGGTGAGCGACCGAGGGCTCAGGCTGCCGGCGGGCGCCTCGGTGGTCGTCCAGGTCGGTAAGCGCAAGTTCGCGCGCGTGACCCTCGGCTGAGGCGCCGCCGTGGCGATAGGGCGGAACAAGGCCCGCCACCGAGCAGCAGCAGGCGACTTCCGCAACGCGCCCGCTCAGTCGGGGGCGCTCCCCCACAACTGCTTCAGCCGGGCATCGCGTCCGCAGCCGCTGCGGTAAAACTTATAGCGCACGGGATTCTTGGTGTAGTAATCCTGGTGATATTCCTCGGCCGGATAAAACTCCGTGGCCCGCGCGACTTCCGTTACGATCGCGGCCTTGAACGGCTTGCTTTTTTCGAGCGCCGCTTTCGAGCCCTCGGCAAGGCGCTTTTGCTCGTCGTTGTGATAAAAAATGCCGGTGCGATACTGGGAGCCGACGTCGCAGAACTGCTGATCCTTCACTGTTGGATCGACGTTGCGCCAGAATACTTCCAGCAGTTTTTCGTAGGTCACTTTCTTGGGATCGTAAGCGATCTCCACCGCCTCGGTGTGGCCGGTGCGGCCGCTCGAGATTTCCTCATAGGTCGGGTTTTTCTTGTGGCCGGCTATGTAACCGGACGTCGTCGAATACACGCCGTCGAGCTTGTCGTAGGGCGGCTCCATGCACCAGAAGCAGCCGCCTGCGAACGTGGCTTTGGCCGCACCCGCCGGCGCAGCCGGCTTGGTTTTTTGCGCGGCCGCCGAGCCGGATTGGGACAGCACGCTGCCCAGGAAGAGGGCGGCGATCAGCGAGAGTGCGCGAGGCAACATGCTTGAGTCCTTTCGTGTAATGCCATGAGACCCTCGTCAGTCGGGGCAGCAGTGGCAAGCTTACAGTGTCTGCCTAAGCCTGCCTGTCGATTGCTGCGCCGTGGTAAGCGCGCAGGCCTTCATATAGAAGCCTGCGGTTCGCCATGATCGCGTGCTCGTGTTCGCGCCCGAGCGCTCGACGTGCGCTGCACTGTGCGCCATGGCGCATTTCTTCGGTGCGAAGAGCCCACTCGATGATACCGCACGGTGCACGTCGCAAAATACTCGTCGCTTCGTAGTAATCACCGCGGATTGCGGGAAACGCGACTGTAAGTCCGGCTGCGCGTCCACGACTCAGAATGATTGCAGTACAATCCGGCACCGGCGGTGCTGTATCGACAGGCAGATCTCATGAGCGTGAAGCGCGAGGAAAAGGAGTTTGCGACTTTGGGGGGCGGCTGTTTCTGGTGCCTGGAGGCGGTCTTCGATGGTCTGCAGGGTGTCGAGTCGGTCGAGTCGGGCTACGCGGGCGGCGAGGGAGCCAATCCGACCTACAACCAGGTGTGCAGCGGCAACACCGGGCATGCCGAAGTCGTGCGCGTGAGGTTCGATCCTCAAGTTATCCCATACGGCGAACTTCTCGAAGTGTTCTTCGCCATTCACGATCCCACGACGCTCAATCGCCAGGGTAACGACGTCGGCAGTCAGTATCGCTCGGTGATCTACTATCATTCGCCGGAGCAGCACGCGACGGCGCAAACAATCATTGCGCAGCTGAACGCCGACCGGACCTTCGGCGGGCCCGTGGTGACCGAGCTTGCGCCGGCGCCGGCGTTTTACGTCGCCGAAAACTACCACCAGGAATATTTCGAGAATAACGGGAACCAGCCATACTGCCAGTTTGTAGTTGCGCCGAAGGTCTCGAAATTCCGCCAGAAGTTCGCGCAGAGAGTAAAAAAGTAACGCTGCCCGACGTTGCGCCGCCGGCTGTCGATACCGCGGAACTCACCCACTCCAGCCGGAGCGCGGCCTGCTTTCGCGTCCCTCCCTCGATGACGTGCGCGCTTACCGGCGGCACGTCGATGCGCGCATGGTGACGCTGCTTAGCAGCACGGCCCTGGCGCCGCCGGTGATCGAGCTGATCGAGCTCGGCATTCATCACGAGCAGCAGCATCAGGAACTGATCGTCACTGATCTGAAGCACCTGCTTTCACGCAATCCGCTGAGGCCGGTTTATGTAGAGCCCGGCGCGTCACCCGAGTCGCGGCTGGTCGCTCTGACGTGGCTGGGCTTGCCGGACGGCATCCGCCAGATCGGCCATGCGCAGGACGGCTTCGGCTTCGACAATGAGCAGCCGCGCCATCGCGTATTCATCGACGCGTACGAGATCGCCTCCCGCCCGGTCACGAACGCCGAGTACCTCGAGTTCATGGCCGACGGGGGCTATCAGCGCCCCGAGTTTTGGCTGTCCGAAGGGATGTCAGGGATGCGCAGTCCTGGCACGCGCCGTTTTACTGGGAGGCCGTCGGCGCCGGCTGGCAGGCCTATACCCTCAATGGCATGCAGCCCATCGATCGCGCCGAGCCGGTGAGCCACGTCAGCTATTTCGAGGCCGATGCTTACGCGCGCTGGGCGCAGGCGCGCCTGCCCACCGAGGCGGAGTGGGAAACGCTTCCTGCCGAGCTTCCCGTCGCCGGCAATTTTCTCGAACGCGGGGCGCTATCGGCCCGCGCCTTCGCAGGCGCCAGGCGACGGCTCGCACGCCGTGGCAGTCTACGGTGACGTGTGGGAATGGACGCGCTCGTCGTACGAGCCATGCGAGCGAGCTACCGCAACTTCTTCCCAGCCGCGGCGCGCTGGCAGTTCAGCGGGATTCGTCTCGCCCGCGACATCCGCTAATCCGCCAGCTGCGCCAGCACTGGGCGGCGTGACGGGATCTGCATCGCTTGCGGCGATCTCCCGCGGGCGCCACTCGCACCTGGCTCCGCCCGGAGTAACCCGTTCCTGCTTTTGCCTGCGCGATCATGCCGTTAATCAGTCGCTAGCCCGCGACATGGCGGCGGTGGCGCGCGGCGCACGTCCGTGCTGCGACCGCCGTCGGCAATTCCGGTCAACACCCGTCGCACCCTGCGCATCATGGCGTCGAGCGTGCGTCAGGCCGATATCCATCCTTGCTTCTGGCTGACTGCTGTTCCGGCGTCGCTGCCCACCCGGAATGCGCTTGAGCCTCGACCACAATCGCACGCGATTTCGCTGCCGCCAGCGAAATTCGATGCCGCGTTTCGGCAGCGCAAAAACAGCGGCCACTGCACCGGAAAATCCCGCGGGCAGCGGCGCATGATGCGGGCTGGTTTTCTCTCGAAGATTGTCCCACGGGCGCGAAGATTGGATTACAATCGCGTCAACCCAATTTTTGGGTGACTCGGTGTCTTTATAGGAGAGAAGACGATGGCCGCAAAAAAGAAAGCAAGCAAGAAACCCGCGAAGAAAAAATCCGCACGCAAACCCAGTGCTGCATTCATGAAGCCGATGCAGATTTCCGGCGCACTCGCCGGAGTGATCGGCAGCGGACCCTACCCGCGCACTGAGGTGACCAAGAAACTTTGGGCCTATATCAAGCGCAACGGGTTGCAGGACTCCAAGAACCGACGCAACATCAACGCCGATGACAAGCTCAAGGAAGTATTCGGCGGCAAGAAGCAAGTGTCGATGTTCGACATGACCAAGCTGGTCAGCAAACACCTCAAGTAACGCGCAGCGCCAAGCGCGCACCGCGAAGACAAAAAATTACGGCCGGCGCCGGGTGAGCGGCAGCCGGCCGATTATTTTGGCGACTCTACCTCGATGCCGCCTGCAGCGCTGCGATGCGCTGTTCGAAGGGCGGATGGGTCGAGAACAACGCCATGACGCTGCGCTTGTTGGTGATGCCGGCGGTGGCAATCGATTCCGGCAGTGGACCGGGAGTCAGGCCGCCGAGGCGTGATAGCGCGTTGATCATCGGACGACCCGACCCCAGCAACTGCGCCGAGCCTGCATCGGCACGGAACTCGCGCTGACGCGAAAACCACGCGACGATCATCGACGCGAGGATCGAGAACAGCAGCTGGCAAACGATCACCGTGATGTAATAGCCCGGCCCGGTGCCGCGCTCGGATTTGAATATGGCCTTGTCGACGAAAAATCCGACGACGCGGGCGAGAAATACGACAAAGGTATTCACCACGCCCTGAATCAGCATCAGGGTCACCATGTCGCCATTGGCAACGTGCGCCACTTCGTGCCCGAGCACCGCTTCGACTTCTTCCTTGGTCATCGCCTGCAGCAGCCCGGTGGAAACCGCAACCAGCGCGGAATTCCTGAATGCGCCAGTCGCAAAGGCGTTGGGCTCACCCTCGTATATCGCCACCTCCGGCATGCCGATCCCCGCCTTTTCCGCAAGCTGGCGCACCGTCGATACCAGCCATTGCTGCGTCGCATCCTGCGGCTCTTCGATCACATGCGCACCGGTCGACCATTTCGCAATCGGCTTCGAAATCAGCAGCGAGATGATCGAGCCCGTAAAACCGACGATCACGGAGAACACGAGGAGCATGCCGACGTTGAGGCCGCCGTCTTGCAGATAGCGATCGACGCCGAGCACGCTCAGCACGATCGACAGCACGATCATGACCGCGATATTCGTTGCGATGAATAACACGATGCGTTTCATGGCCCTGTCCCTCCAGTGGATACGCGGATGATTCTACTCGACGAATAAGACTGCGCAACCCTGCGTTGGTTCAGTGCAACCCGCGCGGCGGTTCACGACTTGCGCAGCGCGTAGCTCGTTCCCAACAGCAGCAGCGCCATGGCCCAGAATACCGGCAGCATGCCGAGCGCCGCGCCGAGGGCGCCGAACAACAGCGGAATCACCGTTTGACTGATATTGATGAGCTGGGTGCGCACGCCGATCGCCTCGGCTCCCCTGCCCGGCGGCGCCTTGTTGTACAGCAACGCCATGATCATCGGCTGCGCGCCGCCCAGCCCTGCGCCGAGAAAGAAGCCGAGCGCGATCAGTACCGGCACGGTTTTCACCAGCGGAAAAATGAACAGTGCGATGCCCGTGGACACCATGGCGCCGATCAGCATCTGCCATTCGCTGACGCGGCGGATGACCAGCGGCAATACCAGCCTCACCAGGAACACGGCGCCGCCGAAAGCGCCCAGGATCACGCCGATCGTCGAGGCCGACAGGCCGATGTTCGAACCGTGGATCGGCACCACGAACGAAACCATGTCCCACACCATCGACAGCAGGCCGCTGACGATGAATACGCTGCGCATCGTCTTGCTCTTCAGCAGATCGACGAGCCTGCGTTTTTTGGCGACGGGGTCGTCAACCACGTGATGCGGAACTTCGAGCTTTCTCACCAGCAGCGCGATCAGCGTCGCCAGCGCGAAGCATGCGAGCAACGCGAACGTGCGGCGGTAACCGATCCAGTCGATCGAAAAACCGGCGATCACTGGCCCGAGAAAGCCCGACGTCGAGAGGCCGAGCGCAAGCCAGCTGAAATTCCTGGCGCGGTCTGCCGGCGGGCCGATCACGGCAGCGATGTAATTGACCGCGATGTGAAAAAGTATGAATCCCGAGCCCATCAGGCAGCTCGCCACGAACAACATTGGCAGCGCTGGCGCGATGACGATCAGCGCGATGCCGATGAACAGCGAGGCTGCGCCCACCAGCATCGGCATGCGCACGCCGGTACGGTCGATCATGCGCCCTGCCTGCACCGAAAAAGTCATCGGGATCAGCGCCATCAAGGACAGCAGCATGCCGACGGTCAGCGGCGAAGCGTTGAGGCTGAGTGCGAATAGCGACATGGCCACACGGCCGCCGGAGAATGCGAGGTGGAGCTGGAGGGTGAGTGCGATTACGAGAAAAAGCGTCAATTCACAGGCGAAACGTGCGCGGAATCCGGCATTTTACTCGTTGCTCGTGAACGACGCCGCAGCATGCAGGTGCGGACGCGCCTTCCGGGCGCTGCATTCGCATGCCGGCTTGGGTATACTCGGACGCTGCGCGCAATGACGGCCGAGAGATCGCACGGTGTCTGAAACCAGATTGGAAGTACGCAGGATCGCAGGCGCAATCGGCGCCGAAATACACGGTGTCGATCTGTCGCGCCCCTTGACTGCCGGGACGGTCGACGAGATTCGCCGCGCCTGGCTCGAGCACTGCGTGATTTTTTTCCGGGATCAGAATTTGACGCCGGCTCAGTTCATGGCGGCTGCGGAACGCTTCGGACGTCCGGTCGAGTACCCCTTCATCAAAGGCATCGCAGGGTTTCCCTGCATCACGCCGGTCGTCAAGCTCGAACACGAGCGCATCAATTTCGGCGGAATCTGGCATTCCGACACCACCTATCTGGAGCAGCCGCCGATGGGCACATGGCTGCTCGCGCGCGAAACGCCGCAGGTGGGGGGCGACACGCTGTTCGCCAATCAGTATCTCGCTTTCGAGACGCTGTCGGATGGCTTGAAGCAGGTGCTAGCGGGGCTGGTAGGGGTCAGCTGCTCATCGCGGGCAGATACGACGCGCACGCGCGAAGACCGGGTGCAGACCGACAGTCGCAGCGACGCAAAGCAGGAATACACCGCGGAGCACCCGGTCGTGCGCACGCATCCCGAAACGGGCCGCAAGGCGCTCTACATCAGCGTCGCCCATACCGCGCGCTTCAGGGGCTGGACCGAGGAGGAGAGCGCGCCGCTGTTGAATTTCCTGTTTCAGCATCAGGTCAAGCCCGAGTTCACGTGCCGCTTCAACTGGCGGCCGGGTTCGATTGCGCTGTGGGACAATCGCGCGGTGCAGCACAATCCCGTCAACGATTACCACGGTCAGCGCCGCGTCATGCATCGCATCACGCTCGCCGGCGATCGGCCGCGCTGATCGCGCCGGCTGAACAGCCGCCGCGCGCCGCGCCCACCAACGGAGGTATCTCGCATGAGACGAAACGTCCTGATGGCTGCGGCGGCAGCATGCGCGGTCGGCGCTGCCGGAGCGCAGGCCCAAGGAGCGGCGCAAGGTTTTCCGGAGCGGCCCATACGCTTCGTGGTGCCCCAGACACCCGGCGGCGCATCGGATTCACTCGCCCGGATCACGGCGCAGAAGCTCGGCGAGCAATGGAATCAGCAGATCGTCGTCGACAATCGCGCAGGCGCCGGCGGCAACATCGGTACCGACATCGTGGCCAAGAGCGCGCCTGACGGCTACACCTGGTTGCTCGCCTATGTGGGAACCCATGCGATCAACGCGAGCCTGTACAAAAATCTGCCATTCAATCCGGACAAGGATTTCGCGACGGTCGCGACGCTGGCCACGCTGCCCTTTCTGGTGATCGTGAACAACAACCTGCCCGCAAAGAATATCCCGGAGCTGATCGCGCTGGCCAGGAGCAAGCCGGGTGGGCTCAGTTACGGCTCGGCTGGCAACGGCTCGGTCAATCACCTGCTGGGTGTCATGCTCAGCACGCTCGGCGGCGTCAACATGGTGCACGTGCCGTATCGCGGCGCGGCGGCCGCGCTGACCGACACCATCAGCGGCCAGGTGCAGTTGTACTACGCAAGCATGCCCTCCGTGGTCTCGCATGTGCGCGCGGGAACCGTGCGGGCGCTCGCCGTCACCAGCGCGAAGCGCTCTGAGGCACTCAAGGATGTGCCGACGATCGCCGAGTCAGGCTACCCGGGCTTCGACGTCAACCCCTGGTTCGGCATACTCGCGCGCGCCGGCACGCCGGCGACGGTGGTCAACAAGATCAACGCGGACGTGAACAAGATGCTGGCGCAGAAAGACGTCATCGACCGCTTCACGGGCCAGGGGGCGGTGCCGTTCGCGACCACGCCGGAGCAGTTCGCGAAGATCGCCCATGCCGACATCGTTAAATGGGCGAAGGTCGTCAGGGAATCGGGGGCGACAGTCGACTGACGACCACCTCAGGTCGGGGCGCGGGAAGGATCGCGATGCGACGCCACCAGCGCGACACCGGCGCAGGTGACGGCGATACCGACGAGACTCAGCAACGTCGGCACCACCCCGAACATCGCGAGTTCTAACACCACTGCAAAGATCGGCGTCAGATACAGCAGGCTCGTGACTTTGGTGGCCTGGCCGCGCCGCATCAGCGTGTGCAGCGCGTTGACCGCGCCGATCGAGGCGAAGATCACCAGGAACGCAATCGCCAGCAACAGCGGCCATGTCCAGCGCACCTCGAAACCCTCGACGACATACGCGAGCGGCGCAAGGAGCGCGAGCGAGACGGCGAACTGCAGCAGCGCCGAGGCGCGCAAATCGACGAGCGGGCAGAATACACGCTGATACAAGGTGCCGGCGGTAACGGCGAGCAGTGAGCTCGTGACGGCGATCAGTGCGCTCCACGTCATCTCGCGCACGTCGATCTTGTGCCACACGACGAGCACTACCCCGGCGAGCCCCAGCGCCACCCCTGACCACTGACGGGGAGCGAGGCGTTCGCCCATCCACCGCGAGGCGACGAGCGCGGTCAGCAGCGGCTGTACCGACAACAGAACGGCTGCGATCCCGGCCGACACGCCCAGATACTGGGTGTAATGGCTGCCCCCCAGATTGACCGCGTGCATGAGCACTCCCGCGACGACGACGTGACCGAATTGCGCGCGCGACGCGGGCCAGGGCGGGCGCGCGATCAGCACGATAGGCAGCACGCAGGCAATGCCGAGCGCGAAACGCAGCGAGAGGAAAGTGAACGGCGCCGCGTACTGCAGGCCGACTTTCGTCGCGAGATATCCGGAGCCCCATACCGTGACGAAATACCAGGCGAGAAACACCTCGAACCAGCGGCGTTCGGCGAGCGGGATCGTCAAGTTCGTGCGGCGGCGTGAAATAGAAGCTGCGACAGGACCACGCGAAAGTATACGCCGCGGGGGCTGGCGCCCGCTCGGGCGCGCTAGCTGCTGCACCGCCGTGGGTGCGGCTGCGCCCCCGATCATGGTGCGAAGATCTCACGTTGCGGTGCGCGAAGCGCACCCTACAACAACACTGGCGACGGCCACACGCTGCAGAGGGACGACAGGGCGCGCGGGGTCCGGCACCGTGGCGCGCCGGTGCCAGATTACTTCTGCGCGGACGCTTAGATGCGCGAGCCGGCAACCTGGGTGATGCCGGCGCTGCTCGCTGCCGCTGGCGGCTGAATACGCACCGGCTTGTCGTCGTCTGTCAGCTTGACGATCTCGCCGGCGATCTCTCCGCCATCCTCGACGACGAGCTTGCGATAGCGGATTTTTCCGGAAACTTTCCCGGACGCATAGATGGTGAGGCATTTGCGTACCGTCAGCTCACCGGAGAACGCGCCGCGGATCTCGGCGCTGTCGATCCCGGCAGTGCCGGAATACGTGCCGTCGGGCGCAATCTGGATCATCCGGCTGTCCATCGTCGCTTCGATGTGGCCCTCGACCACGAGCGTGTCGCAATCGGATATCTCGACGCCCTTCATGCGGATGTTCGGACCGACGATGAGATGACTGCCCTGGGTGGCATCGATTTTAACCGCTGCGTCCTTGAGCGCCTGCCATCCTTCCTCGTTCGGCCGCAGCGTCGCCGCGGGTGCGGGAACTGCAACGGTTTGAACGGCGGGTGCGGCGGGTTTCTGCGCAGGTGCAGGCGCCGGTGACGGGGTGAACTTGGCGGACTGTCGGCCAAAAAAAGAATCGCGCTGCTGCATGAGCTCCTCCTCGGTGTGTGGATCGATATGAGCAACACGCCCCTGGGATCGCGTTGCTGCCGGCCAACCGCACCCAAACAGCG
>JBKJZR010000150.1:0-10310 GCA_046715035.1 Burkholderiales bacterium
AGGTCGCCGCGGGTGGCGGGTTGCAGCCGCTGCGCGTGCTCGCCGCATCGGGCCAGCTCGGCTACGGCATTCCCGAGGCAGCGCTCGCCGAGGGGCTCACGCGCAAGCCGCACTTCATCGGCTGCGATATGGGCTCGATCGATCCGGGGCCCTACTATCTGGGCAGCGGTAATCTCGCCACCAGCGACGGGGTGACGCGCGATGATCTCGCCAAAGTGCTGCGCGCGGCGCGCTCGATCGGCGTGCCGCTGCTGCTCGGTACCGCCGGCACGGCAGGCGCGGCACCGCACCTCGACTAGACGCTCGCCATGGTGCGCGAGATCGCTGCCGCGGAAAACCTGCATTTCAGGCTCGCGTCGATCCGTGCCGACATGCCGCGCGACGCGATCAAGCGTGCAGTGCGTGCAGGGAAGGTGAAGCCGCTCGGCGCGATTCCGGAGTTGACGGAAAGCGACGTCGATAACGCCACGCATATCGTCGGACAGATGGGGATCGAAGCCTTCCAGCGCGCGCTCGAAGCGGGCGCCGACGTGGTGATCGCGGGTCGCGCCTGCGACACGGCAGTGTTCGCCGCGATACCCGCGATGCTGGGCTACGCGATGGGTCCGGCGATGCACATGGCGAAGATCATCGAGTGCTGCTCGATCTGCACCACGCCGGGCGGACGCGACGCGCTGCTGGGCACGCTCGACGGCGACGGCTTCACCGTCGATAGCATGAACCCGCTGCGCAACGCCACGCCGATGTCGGTCGCCGCGCACAGTCTGTACGAGCAGGGCGATCCCTACCGCGTGATCGAGCCCGAAGGCGTGCTGAATACCGAGGGCGCACGCTACGAGGCGCAGGACGCGCATCGCTGCCGAATTGCCGGCGCGCGCTGGGAGCCTGCCCAGCGGTTTACCGTCAAGCTCGAGGGCGCGACGCGGGTCGGCGAGCGCGCGGTGCTGCTCGCCGGCTGCGGCGATCCGAAGGCGATCGCGGCGATGCGGGAAATCCTGCCGGCAGTGGAGAAGACCGTGCGCGACCTCGTGAGCAAATCGGTGCGCGAACCGTTCGCGCTTTACCATCGCGTCTATGGCATCGACGGCGTGTTCGCGTGGCCGGAACCCCCCGCCGTTTTGCCGCGCGAAGTGTTCGTGATGGTCGAGTGCATCGCGGCGAGCGCAGACGACGCCAAAGCGGTGGCCACCGTGTTCAAGCAGTATCTGCTGCACCACGGTTTTCCCGGACGCATCTCGACCGGCGGCAATCTGGCGTTTCCTTTTACGCCGCCCGAAGTCGTCACCGGCACCGCGTATCGCTTCAGCATCTATCACGTCATGGAAGTCGATGCGCTGGAGCCGCTGTTTCCGGTGCAGATCGAAGCGCTGTAGAAAGCGAGGAACGCATGCCGGTAGAAAAACATTGGCGCATCGCGGCTGTCGCGTGCGGCCTCCTGAGTCTGCAGGGCGGCAGCCAGGGTGGCCAGCCGCCGCAGTCCGCGGCCGATTACCCCGCGCGCGTGGTGCGCTGGGTCGTGCCCTTCACGCCGGGTGCCTCGAACGATGTCGTCGCACGGTTGCTCGCGCAAAAGCTGACGGAAGCGTGGGGACAGCAGGTGGTGATCGACAACCGCGCGGGCGCCGGCGGGCTGGTCGGCGGGGAGATTGTCGCCAGGGCGCTGCCCGACGGCTATACCCTGCTGCTCGCCAATCCCAGCTCCAACGCGATCAATTTTGCGCTGCGCGCGAAGACGCCGTACCAGGCTGCCGATCTCGCGCCCGTCATCCTGCTCGGCTGGTCGCCGATCATGCTGGTGACGAGCGCGACGTTTCCCGCGAGCGGCGTCAAGGACGTGATCGCGCTCGCCAAAGCCAAGCCCGGCCAGCTCTCGGGAGGGTCGTCGGGCGGGGGGGGCAGCAGTCACCTCGCGCTCGAGCTCTTCAAGCTGCTCGCGGGCGTCGACATCTTGCACGTGCCTTACAAGGGAGCTGCGCCCGCGATCACCGACATAATCGGCGGGCAGGTGTCGTTGATTTTCGCGACGCCGGTGACGGCGCAGCCGCTCATCAAGGGCGGCAAGCTGAAGGCGCTCGGCGTGGCCGGCAGCAAACGCCTTGCGATCTATCCCGAGGTGCCGACGGTCGCCGAACAGGGACTGGCCGGTTTCGATGTGCTGATCTGGTTCGGAGTCGCCGTGCCGGCAGCCACGCCGCGACCGGTCGTGCTCAAGCTCAATCGCGATCTGCAAAAGACGCTGCAGTCGCCCGACGTGCTGGAGCGCTTCGCCGCACTCGGTTTCGACGCGCAGGGCGGCTCGCCGGAGCGCTTCGCGGCATTGATGAAGGAAGATACCGAGCGCTGGAGCAAGGTCGTGAAGGCCGCCAACGTGCGCAGCGAGTAAGCGCGGCGCAGGGCGCCGGCGCCGCCGATCCCCAACGAGACAATTCGAACCAACAGGAGCCGAGATGAAACTCGCCCTGCATCTTCTGACGACCGTTGCATGCGCGGCGCTGTCGTTGCCCGCCGCGCATGCCCAGCAATATCCCGCCAAGCCCGTGCGCTGGATCGTGCCCTTTCCGCCCGGCGGCGGCACCGACCTCATCTCACGCACCGTCGCGCAGAAGCTCAATGAAGCGTGGGGCGTACAGGTCGTGGCCGACAATCGCCCCGGCTCCGGCGGGACGCTGGGCCTGGCGGCGGCGGCGAAATCTCCGCCCGATGGCTACACCC
The DNA here is from genome assembly GCA_046715035.1 of Burkholderiales bacterium. Lineage (GTDB taxonomy): Bacteria > Pseudomonadota > Gammaproteobacteria > Burkholderiales > SG8-41 > PALSA-1004. The sequence goes on from JBKJZR010000150.1 coordinate 2,713, forward strand.
TCGTGCTCGGACAGGCGTCGAACGTCGCCGTCGCGCCCGGTTTGTACGCCAAGCTGCCCTACGATCCGCAGAAGGATCTGGTCGCGGTGACGCAAGTGATCTCCGCGCCGCTGGTCATCGTTTCGCATCCGTCGTTTCCCGCCAAGAATTCCAAGGACCTCATCGCTCAAGCGCGCGCCAAACCCGGTGCCATCACGTTCGGATCGCCGGGCAACGGCACGATCGGCCATCTGTCCACGGAAATGCTGAAGTCGATGGCACGCATCGACATGCTGCACATCCCTTACAAGGGGGCGTCGCTGGCCATCACCGAACTGATGGGAGGACAGATCGTCATCTACTCGAGCAGCATCCCGCCGGCGGTGTCGCTCATCAAGGCGGGCAAGCTCAAGGCGCTCGGTACGACGGGCGCGAAACGCGTGGCAGCGCTGCCCGAGGTGCCGACGGTCGCAGAGAGCGCGTTACCGGGTTACGAAGCGGTCAACTGGTACGGCGTCTTCGTGCCTGGCGGCACGCCGCGCGAGCTCGTTATGCGCCTGCACACCGACATCGTGCGCATTCTGCAGCAACCCGAGGTCAAAGAACGCTTCGCGTCGGAGGGCGGCGACATCGTCGCCAACACGCCCGAGCAATTCGCGGCGTTCGTGCGCGCCGAGATTCCGAAATGGGCCAAGGTCGTCAAGGATTCGGGCGCCAAGGTGGATTGACGCCGGCGCGTTCTGCTCGCAACATGGCGGGCGCCCGCGCAGCGGCAAGCGTGCGGCTGAAATGCGGAACACTGGTAATCCGCAACAAGAACAGCAGGCGGGAATCTATGGCGGACGAAATTCTCTACGAAGTGCGCGGGCAGTGCGCCGTCATCACCATCAATCGCCCGGCCCAGCGCAACGCGATCAACAGCGCGGCGTGCCAGCAGCTCACTGCGGCTTTTCAGCGCTTCGATGCTGACCCTGAGCTGCGCGTCGCCATTCTGACCGGCGCCGGCGACGTCGCCTTCTCGGCGGGCAGGGACCTCAAAGAGATCGCCAGCGGCGCGCCGGTAGCGCCGCTGCCTGTGCTCGGCGACACGGTGCAGACGGGCAAGCCGGTCATCGCAGCGGTAAACGGCGCCGCGATCGGCGGCGGCTGGCTGTTCGCGCAGATGTGCGATCTGTGCGTCGCTGCCGACCACGCGAAGTTCGCCATCAGCGAGGGCCGCTTCGGGCGGGCCATGGGCTGGTGTGCGCCGCTCGTGCACATGGTGGGCAGCCGGGTGGCGATGGAGCTCATGCTGACGGGAAAGACCATCGATGCGGCGCGCGCGCATGCGATCGGTTTCGTCAATCGCGTTGTGCCGCGCGAGGCGTTGATGGCGGAGGCCATGGCGATGGCTGACGAAATTTCCGCGAGCGCGCCGTTGGCGGTGGCGGCGGGGCGGCGGATGGTGAGCGATGCCACGAACATGGGTGTGGCAGCGGCGCTCATGGTAGCGAGGCAGCTGTGCGAGGAGCTGCATCGCGGCGAGGACGCGCGGGAAGGCGCGCGGGCGTTCAAGGAAAAGCGTCCGCCCATCTGGACAGGCCGGTAAGCTGCCGGGCGTGAGCGGCTGCGCGGCGCAAGAAAATGCGGTAACTCACCGTCCCCTTCAAGGGGAAGGTCGGGATGGGATGGGTCACGTAACGGCCGATGACCACGGCGATGCGCCGCGAGGTGCAGAGTCAGGGCGGCGGCGCGGCGACGCGGCAGACCGCCAGTTTGGGTACGACAATCAGGACGACGTCACGAGACGATGGTCGGAGCGATAGGTGGACCGCGCTGCTCCTGAAACGGATCTGACACGCCTGTTCGCGCCACGGGCGGTGGCGCTCGTCGGCGCCACCGATCATCCGACGTCGTTCGGCGGGCGCGTGTTTCGGCAGATGCTCAATTTCGGCTACCCCGGCAAGATTTATCCGGTGAATCCGCGTGCCCGTGAGCTGCACGGTAGGACTTGCTATCCGCGTCTCGCGGATCTGCCCGAGCGCCCGGACCATGTCGGCATCATCGTCGCCACCGAGCGCGTCTTCGACGTGCTGGCGGATTGCGCGAATCTCGGCGTTCCTTTCGCGACGGTTTACACCGCGGGTTATGCCGAAACCGGAACGGCAGAGGGCCGCGAGCGCCAGGCGCAGCTCGTCGCGTTCGCGCGCGCTTCGGGCATGCGCATCATGGGGCCCAACTGCAACGGGGTGATCAACTTCGTCGACGCTTTCGCGATGACGTCGACCGGCGCCATCGGTGGCCCGCGGCGCCCCGCGGGCAACGTCGGCGTGGTGAGCCAAAGCGGCGGTCTGGGCCAGATTACGGTGATGTGGCGCGCGCAGCAAGCCGGCCTGGGCATCAGCTACGAGGCGAGCTGCGGCAACGAGGCCGACCTCGACGCGCTCGATTTCGTGCGCTTCATGCTGCGCTCGGAGGCGACCGACGTCGTGCTGCTCGCGACCGAAACCATCAGGGACGGGGCGAAGCTGCAGGCGGTCGCGCGTGAAGCTGCGCAATGCGAAAAGCCCATCGTCGTGCTGAAGCTCGGGCGCACCGCAGCGGGCAGCCGCGCTGCCGCCTCGCATACGGGAGCGCTTGCCGGTGCGGACGAAATCTACGACGCAGCGTTGCGGCAGTACGGGCTGATACGCGTCAACGAATGCAACGAGCTCTATGAAATGGCGATCTTGCTGCGCGCCCGCCGCTGGCCGCAGGGCCCCCGCGCAGCGTCGGTGGCGGCCACCGGCGGCAACATCGTTCAGCTCGCCGACGCGGGCGCGGGCGTGGGCATCGAGTGGCCCGCATACACGCCCGAGACGCAGGCGAAATTGCACAGGTTGCCGGGATACGCGGCGGATCTCGCGAATCCTACGGACATGACTTCGCTCGCCACCGGGGAGCCGGCTACTTTCCGCCGCGCACTGGAGGTGATCGCCGCGGATCCCCAGGTCGATTTCATGGTGCCGATATTCTCGTTCGTGTCCCGGGAGGACATCGAGCGCGGCGCCGCATTTGTGCGCGAATGCATCAAGCCGGCGGCGATGCTGTGGGTCGGCGGGTGCACTGACGACCGGAGCTACCACGCGTGGGACCTGGTCGCCGCCGGCATACCGGTCTACCGCAACGCCCTGCCGTGCATGCGTGCACTGCGCGCTGCCGTGGATTTTGGCGAGCTTGTCAGCTCGACCCGGGCGGGGAGCAACACGCCCGTGCGGCCCGCGGGCGCCGAGCTCACGGCCGTGCGCGCGAGGCTGCGCGACGCCGGCAGCAGGCTGACCGAGCGCGAGACCAAGCAGGTGCTGGCGAGCTACGGCTTTGCGGTCACGCGCGAGCGCCTCGCCACGAATGGCGCCCAAGCGGCAGCTCATGCGCGGGAACTGGGCGTGCCGGTGGCGCTCAAGATCGATTCCGCCGACATTCAGCACAAGACCGAAGCGCGTGCCGTATTGCTCGACCTGCAAGGTGACGCGGCGATCGCCTCGGGTTACGCCTCGGTCATCGATGCGGCTACGCGCTACGCCCCGGACGCACGCATCAACGGCGTGCTGGTGCAGGAGATGGTGCCGCACGGCATCGAGATGATGCTGGGCATCGTCATGGATCCGGTCTTCGGCCCGGTGATCGCGGCTGGACTGGGCGGCATCCATGTCGAGGTGCTGCGCGATGTGGCCTATCGCGTCGCGCCGGTCACGCAGCGACAGGCGCAGGACATGCTGGGCGAACTGCGCGGCTATCAACTGCTCGAGGGCGTGCGCGGGATGGCGCCGCGCGATATCGGAAGCGTTGTCGAAGCGATCGTGCGCCTCTCCTGGTTTGCGCATGATCTGCGCGACGCGATCGCGGAGCTCGACATCAATCCGCTCGTGGTGCTCGGGCGCGGCGAGGGAACGCGCATTGTCGATGCGCTGATCGTGCGCGCAGCAGCCGATGAGCATCCAGACCAACGGGAGGCGCCATGTACGGTGCAGACGTGACGCGCATCGAGGCCGCAATTTTCACGGTGCTGCCGGACAAGTTCCGCAAACGCGACACGCGCTCGGCGTGGGCGGACACGAACAGGGGCGGCAGCCGCATCCATTCGTTTCTCGAAGGCCCGTCGTTCGACCGCGCCGGCAATCTCTACGTGACCGACATCCCGTTCGGGCGCGTCTTCCGCATTTCGCCCGCCGGCGAGTGGACGCTGATCGTGGAATACACAGGCTGGCCCAACGGGCTCAAGATCCACCGCGACGGACGCATTTTCATCACCGATTACATGCACGGCATCATGCTGCTCGACCCCGCTGCCGGTACAGTGACGCCGCTGCTGATGGCGCGCTACAGCGAGAGCTTCAAAGGCGTCAACGACCTGTGCTTCGCCGCGAACGGCGATCTGTATTTCACCGATCAGGGTCAAACCGGAATGCACGATCCTTCGGGAAGAGTGTACCGCTACACCGCGGCAGGTCGCATCGATTGCCTGATCGACAACGTGCCCAGCCCCAATGGAATCGTGCTCGCGCCCGACGAAAAGGCTTTGTTCGTGGCCGCCACGCGCGGCAACACGGTCTGGCGCGGGCCGCTGCTCGCCGATGGCGCGCTCACCAAGGTCGGCGTGTTCGCGCATCTGTTCGGCCCCAGCGGGCCCGATGGGCTCGCGGTCGACGAGGACGGCAACCTGGCCGTCGCACACGCCGCGCAGGGCTGCGTCTGGCTGTTCAGCCGGAAAGGAGTGCCGACGCATCAAGTCGTGTCGTGCGCGGGCGATTTCATCACCAACTTGGCGTACGGCGGACCCGACCGCAGGACGCTGTATATGACCGAATCCGCCACGGGCAGCGTGCTCCAGGCGCGCATGCCCGCAGCGGGCTGCGTCATGTTTTCGCAGCGGTAGGGACAGCTAAATTGGCGCTTCCTTAATATGATGCGCATTGCGAAAGGCGAGCTCGAAGCGCTCGTCGCAGCGGCGTTGAGCGCGTGCGGCGCGTCCGAGCCGACGGCGCGGATCACCGCGCGTTATCTGACTGAGGCCGACGCCCAGGGGCTCACGACGCATGGCACGGCGCGCGTAGCGACCTATTGCGGACATCTGAAATCGGGCCGCGCCCGCGGCGATGCAGTGCCGCGCGTCGTGAACGAGAAGCTGGCCGCGTTCCTGGTCGACGCGGGCAACGGCCTGGGTTTTTGGCCCTGCGAGTACGCGCTCGAGATCGCGGTAAGGCGCGCGCGCGCCCACGGCGTGAGTTTCGCCGGCATCACCAACAGCCACCATTGCGGCGCGCTTGGCATCCTGCTCGAGCCCGTGGCCGCGAGCGCAATGATCGGGCTTGCGTTCAGCAACGCCTCGGCCGCGATCATGCCGTGGGGAGGCAAACACCCGCTCTACGGGACCAATCCCGTTGCTGCGGTATTCCCGCGTGCCGCTGCCGCGCCGCTGGTGATCGATATGTCGCTCACGCAGGTCACGCGGGGCGAAATCATGCTGCGCGCCAACCGTGGCGAGGCGATTCCCGAAGGCTGGGGCATGGACAAAGACGGCAGTCCCACCACCGACGCGCAGCAGATCCTCGTCGGCGGCAGCCTGCACGCGGTCGGCGGATTGAAAGGCACGATGCTCGCGCTCGCAGTCGAGCTGCTGTGCTGCGCGCTGACAGGCGCCGCGCTCTCGCATGAAGTCGCATCCATCTACCTGGCCGAGGGACCTCCCATGCGGCTCGGACAGGCGTTTCTCGTGATCGACCCTGCCGCGCTCCCGGGGCGCGAATCCTATCTCGAGCGCGTCGAAACTCTGGTCGCCGCCATGATGGATGATGAAGGGGTGAGACTGCCGGGGGCACGCCGCGCCGCGGCCGCGCGCGCCGCCATCGGTGCGGGCATCGAAGTCGACGACGTGGTCATTGCGGAGCTCGAACGACTTGCGCTGCGCTGAGCGCGCATACGTTGAGGGTGCTGATTGACGTGGACTGCATATTTCGAAACCACACCTGCCGGGCATCGTAAAATGCGCTTCTAGGTCGATGCGTGCAGGATTGCGCCGTTTCGTAGGCAGGAGGCCGGCGTTGCGCGGCCGGCTGAGTCGGACACAAGGAGAAGACATGACCATCAAAGGCAAGGCCTACATCGTCGGCGCCTACGAGCACCCTTTACGCAAAGCGCCCGACAAATCGGTCGCGCAGCTGCATGCCGAGGTGGCAAAAGGCGCCATCGAAGACGCGGGGCTCACCAAGGACGACATCGATGGCTACGCGTGCGCGGGCGATGCGCCTGGACAGAACGCGTTCAGCATGGCGAATTACCTGAATCTCAAACTCCGTCACATCGACACCACCGATTGCGGCGGCTCCTCCTACCTGGTGCACGTCGCCCACGCAGCAGAAGCCATTGCGGCCGGAAAATGCAACGCGGTGCTCATCACGCTCGCGGGCAGGCCCAATTCCGAAGGCAGTTCAGGCACGCAAGTTCGCGAGCGGGGAACCTACCTGCCCGATGCGCCTTACGAGATCCCTTATGGGCCGGTCACGGTGAATCTCTACGCGATGGTCGCGATGCGCCACATGTATGAATACGGCACCACCAGCGAGCAGCTCGCGTGGGTCAAAGTCGCCGCTTCGCACCATGCTCAGCACAATCCCCACGCCATGCTGCGCAATGTCGTCACAGTCGAGGAGGTCGTGAGTTCGCCGATGATTTCCGATCCACTGCACCGTCTCGATTGCTGCGTCGTGAGCGACGGTGGCGGCGCGCTCATCGTCGCGCGCCCGGAGATCGCGAAGAGGCTCAAGCGGCCGCGCGTGAAAATCATCGGCACAGGAGAAGCGCTCAAGCACCAGATGGGCGGCAAGATAGATCTCGCCTACTCCGGCGCGGTATGGTCCGGTGCCCGCGCGTTCGAAGCAGCCGGCGTGAAGCCTGGCGACATGAAATATGCCTCGATCTACGACAGCTTCACCATCACCGTGGTCATGCAACTCGAGGATCTCGGCTTCTGCAAGAAAGGCGAAGGCGGGAAATTCGTAGCCGACGGCAACTTGATTTCCGGCACCGGCAGGCTCCCGTTCAATACCGATGGCGGGGGGCTCTGCAACAACCATCCGGCGAATCGCGGAGGTATGACGAAAGTCATCGAAGCGGTGCGTCAGTTGCGCGGCGAGGCGCATCCCGCGGTTCAGGTCAGGAACTGCGATCTTGCGCTCGCTCATGGCACCGGCGGTTCGCTCGGGCACCGCCACGGCAGCGCTACAGTGATCATGGAAAGGGAGTAAAGCGATGGCTACGCCGTATCAGGAACGGAAAATGCGTGACACCACCATGAACCCCGGCGATCAGCCCTATTTCGACGCGGCCGGCGGCGGCAAACTGCTGCTCAAGAAATGCGCGGCTTGCGGCGAGCACCACCACTATCCGCGCGCGCTGTGTCCGTTCTGCCTGAGCGACGCCGTCGCTTGGGTCGAGGCGCAAGGCACCGGCGAAATCTACACCTACAGCGTGAGCCGGCGCGCGGGCCCGGTGCCTTACTGCATTGCTTACGTGAAGCTTGACGAAGGCGTGAGTCTGATGACCAACATCGTCGACTGCGATCTCGATACGATCAGGATCGGACAGAAGGTGAAGGTCGTTTT
>JBKJZR010000151.1:0-6227 GCA_046715035.1 Burkholderiales bacterium
GCTGCCAGCTGCGCCGCGTCGAGCCGCGCGCGGCGCCAGCGCACCCGCCAGCGCGTGCGGTAGCTGCCGCTGTCCTTCAGCCTCCGGGTGGCGAACTGCGGTGCCGCCGGATGATGCGCCCTGCCGATCACCAGCTCGACCGGGGGCATGACGTGGGTAATGCCGTTGCCGAGCATCGCGACGTAGAGATCGCGGCCGTGAATGAACTCCTCGCAGATGACGGGCTCGCGCGTCTTCGCCAGCAGAGTCCGCACGCGGCGCCGCATCTCATGGGTGTTGTTGACGAGCGCGCCTTTGGCGATGTCGTCGGAGCCATCGCGCAGCTGCGGCTTGACGATCACCGGAAAACGCAGGCCATGCCGGCGCAGCGCCTGCACGCGGTCGGCGGTCACGAAACGCGGGACGTCGACTCCCTGGGCAGCGACGAGCTGTTTCGACAGTGCCTTGTCGCGGCATAGCTGCATGCCGACCGCGCCGGTGCCGGTATACGCGATGCCCAGCATGTCGAGCGTCGCGGCAATGGCGTGATCGTGCCTGCGGTCGCCATCGACGCATTCGGTGATGTTGAACACCAGCATCGGTTCGAGCTCGCGTAACCGCTGCAGGGTGCTCACGACATCCGGCGCGAATGGCACTACGATCGTGCGGCGATGGATGCGGCGCAGCGACTTCAGCACGTAGTCCTCCATCGAGTGGCGCTCGACGACGAATTCACCGCCGCGCCCGGCGTGACCGGCTTCGGGATCCACGAGCAGCACGATACCGCAGCGCAGCTTTTTCGAAGCAGACATGCTCAATTTTTTACAGGCCCACACCTTTCAGCACGTGCGGTGGGTAGCGCTCGCCGGCGCCCGCGCCCGGCGCGAAAACGTCATCGAGGCGCTGCAAGTCGCCCGCGCTCAGCGACAGATCGGCCGCCGCTGCATTCTGCTCGACGTTGCGCGCGTGATTGGTGCCCGGTATCGGCACGATCTCCGTGCCTTGCGCAAGCAGCCACGCCAGCGCGATTTGCGCCGGCGCCGCGCCGTTGGCCGCGGCGACCGCTTCGAGCTCCGCCACCAGTGCGACATTGCGCTCGAGATTCTCGGGCTTGAAGCGCGGATTCTTGCGGCGGCGATCGCTGGGCGGAAGGTCGTCGACCGTCTTGATTCTGCCGGTCAGCAGTCCCCGACCCAGCGGCGCGTACGCGACGTAGGCGATGCCGAGCTCGCGGCACACCGGCAGCAGATCGCGCTCCGCGTCGCGAAACCACAACGAATACTCGGTCTGCAGTGCGGCGAGCGGGTGCGTGCGGTGCGCGCGCCGCAGCGTGGCGGGCCCCGCTTCGCAGATGCCGAGGTGACGCACCTTGCCCTGGCTCACGAGCTGCGCCATCGCGCCGATGGTCTCCTCGATCGGCGTCTGCGGGTCGACCCGGTGCAGGTAATAGACATCGATCACGTCGACGCCGAGCCGCTTGAGGCTGGCCTCGCAGCATTGAAAGACGTACTCCGGCTTGCCGTTGGTCGCTTTCTTGCCATCGGGGAGATCGATGTTGCCGAATTTGCTGGTGATCAGTGCCTCGCTGCGGCGCCCCTTGAGCGCCCGGCCCAGCAATACCTCGTGGCGGGTGCCCCAGTACGCGTCGGAGCTGTCGAAGAAATTCACGCCGAGGTCGAGCGCGCGCCGGATGGTGGCTTCGAACTCCGGCTCCAGCGCGTCGCCGAACTGTATCGGCTGGCTGCCGCGTCCGTGCCCGATTGCGGACACGAGCGGCCCATCCGTGCCGAGCTGCCGGTGCTTCATGCCGCGTCCTTTTTCGGCGCGCCGTCCTGCTTGGCCCAGTAATCGGTCGCGGCCTTCGATTGACGCAGCGCTTCGGCGGTTTCGAAACCGGGCGCCATCGACGCAGCAGTGCCGGCCATCACTTCATGATGCTCGATGTTGAGCATGCGCAGCCAGCTTTGCTGGCCGAGGGTCAGACCGATCGCACAACCGAGCTCGACCAGCTCGGGTTCGCTGAAGTGGCGGCGCATGCGCTCCCAGAACGCGTCGTCCGTATCGAGCCGCCAGGTGATGGCCTCGGCGTAGGCGAGCGCGGCCTTTTGACGCTCATCGTACTGGACCGATTTCTCGAAATTGACGAGATCGTCGTAATGCGCTTCCTGGAGGCCTTCGTTCGCGCCCTTGATCGACCGCTGGTTGCCGCAGTATTCGCATTTGACCGTGCGCGACACGTAGACTCGGCACAGCTCTTTCAGCGCGTGATCGAGGATGCCGTTGCGGAATATGTCGTTCCAGGAGTTCGCAAAGAACCAGAAGCACGCCGGGACATGCGCGCGCACCGCGGTGCTCTCGGGGCGCGGCGTGCCCTCGCGCGCGCAGCGCTCCATTTCCGCGCGCATCGCTGCGTCCATCTGTTCGAGCGGGATGTAGCTGATGCGTTGCTTGGCCATGCTGCCTCCTGACGTAACGAAGTTATGTAAAGCTCGATTATTTCACGAGCTGTCGCCACCGGGCCGTCCGGCTGCGCGCGGCAGCTCGACGGGTTCCCAGACCGGAATCGATGGGGGTATACCGGGCAGTTGCTCTTGCGCGGGCGCCGCCAGCGCGGTGTGTTCGCGCGTTCCATGCACCGTGTAGATGTGCGGCACGCTGCGATTGATTCTCAGCTGGAAGATATCGGGCCGGTTGTAGTGCCCCGCGAAATCGTGCCGCAGCTTGGTCAGGATGCCGATCTCGAGGTTGCACTCGGCGTAGAGTATCGCCTCTTCGGCGCCGAGCGGCCCGGCGAGCACGCGGCTGTGCGGCCCCACGATGACGCTGCCGCCGCACGAATCGCCATCGCGCAGGAATTTCTCTGCGGCGGGGCCGACTTCGAGCTTGCGGATCATGTCCTCATCGACGGTCCCGCATGCGCAGATCACGAACGCCTTGCTCATCTGCGCGAACGCCTGCGCATCGATGGTGACGCGATTGCGCAGCGGATCGCCGCTGGTCGGAAAATGGTTGGGCCAGCTCATGACGTGTATGCGCGTTCCTTCCGCGGTCAGCGCGAATACGGCGAGCGGATTCGAATTCTCGCCGCAGATGAGCGCGCTCATCGGCCCGAACTCGGTCTGGAAAGCGCCGAACGTGTCACCGAAGCCGCCCATGTGCACGAGCCGCTCGCCCACCGTCGGCATGATCTTCTGATGTTTTCCGAGCAGGCTGCCGTCGGGCCCCAGGTAGACCTGGGTGTTGAACATGGTGCCCAGCGTGCGCGGCAGCTTCTCGCAGACACCGACGATGACGTACGCATTCGCATCGCGCGCGGCAGCGCCCAGCAGCTCGGTCTCGGGCCCGGGAATTTCGATCGCATTCTTGAAAAGCTCGACCGCGAGCTTGTTGGCGACCGCGCTGGTGGCCGCATGGTGGTGATACCAGACCGGATGCGCGGGGATATAGCCCTCCGGGAAGCCGATCACGCGCGCGCCGTTGGCGCCCGCCTCGCGGATCAGCCGGCACGCTTTCTGCGTCGAGCCCTCACGGTCGAGGAAGACCGATGCGGCCTGGACGGCCGCCACTTTCACGGTCGGGTACTGGTCGCCCATCGTTTCACTTCTCGTCTGACAGACCGTCGCTCACGTCCACATTCTCGGGCTCGAGCTCGATGCCCGAAGCTTGCGCCTGCAACAGCAGCAGCGTCGAGAAGTCCTGATCCGTGTAGCCATTGCCGATCAGCGTCTGCACGATGTCGCGCGCGATCGATGTCGTGGGCATCGGCACCCCGAAATGCTTGCCCGCGCTTAGACCCAGGTCGATATCCTTGCGCAGCAGCTCGGGCGTGAATGTCACGTGAAAATCGAGATTGGCCAGCGCCGGAGTCTTGTAGCGCGTGAACGTCGAACCCATCACGCTCTTGTTGAGAAAATCGAGGAAGGCATGGCGCTGCATGCCCGCCTTCTCGGCGAGCACTGTGATCTCACAGAGATTCTGGATGACGACGCCGAGCATGACGTTGTGGCAGATCTTGGCGATGCGCGCAAGCTCGCCGTCACCCACATAGGACACGCCCTGACCGATCGCCTCCATGTACGGCGCTACGAGGCCGAAGGCGTCTTTCGGCCCGGAAGCCACAACCGTAAGCTTGCCCGCCTTGATCACTTTGGCATTGCCCGACACCGGCGCAGCGATGAACTTGATGTTTTTCGCGGCGAGCTGGGCACGAATCTCGGCGGATTCCTCGAGTGAAATCGAGGTGCTGTCGACGACGATCTTCGGTGCCTTGCCCTGCGACGTCACGCCGTTGGCGCCGAACAGCACTTCCTTGACGTCCTTGCCCGTCGAGACCATCGTGAACACGATGTCGCACGCGCTCAGGTCGGACAGGTTGTCCACGACCTTCGCCCCATATTGTTTGAGCGGCTCCGCTTTGGATTGGGTGCGGTTCCATACCGCGATGTCGCAGCCGGCCTTCGCGAGCCGCTCGGCCATCGCGTAACCCATGCGGCCGATGCCGATCCAGCCGAGCTTGTGCTGCTGTAGATTTACCGTTGCCATATTTTCCTTTCAATGAATCCGTTCGACCTTGCGCTCTATCCGGGGTGTTTTTCTTGCGCGCGAGTGATCCAACCCCATTACGACGTGCTCCACGTTCCGGCCCTGTGCCCCGTTCAAACGTTCAGCGCCTGCACCCAGTCGCGCGTCTCGATGATGGTCCTGACCTCGCGCAGGAACGCCGCCGAATAAGCGCCGTCGACCGCACGATGATCGAAGCTCTGCGCGAGCACGCCAACCGGCCTGATCGCGATGCTGTCGCCGTCCGGACCCTCGATGACGACCGGCTTCTTGCGCACGCCATCGCTCGACAGTATCGCCACCTGCGGCTGGTTGATGATCGGTGCCGTGATCAGAGTGCCGAAGACCCCGGAATTCGACAGCGTGTAAGTGCCCTGGGTCATGTCGTCGGGTTTGAGCTTGTTGCTGCGCGCACGCACGGCAAGGTCGTTGATCTCGCGCGCGAGCCGCGGCAGCGACTTGTCGGCGACGTCCTTGACCACGGGCACGACCAGCCCTTCGAAATTGAGATCGACCGCGATGCCGAGATTGATGCGTGTATGCAGCACGAGATCGTCGCCGTCGAGACTCGCGTTGAGCAATGGGAACTTGCCCAGCGCCGCGGCGACCGCGCGCGCGATGAACGGCAGGTAGGTCAGTGTGAACCCCTCGCGTGCTTTCCAGGCGCCCCCCGCTGAGTGCCGCGCCTGCTCGACCTTGTGAAAGTCGGCTTCGACCGCCTGCAGCACGTGCGGCGCCGTCGTCCATGCCTGCACCATGTGCTCCCCGGTGCGCTTGCGGATGGGGCTCAGCGCTCGGCGTGTCTGGCCAGGCACAGCGTAGTACGCGGGCGGCTCGGTGCGCAGCGTACCGGCAGGCTCCGCCGCGCGCGATTCGAGCAGGCTGACCACGTCGTCGCGCGTGATGCGCCCGTCGCGCCCGGTGCCGGGAATCGCGCCGGGGTCGAGCTGGTGCTCCGCGATCAGCCGGCGCACGACCGGCGACAACCGCTCATGACCGTGGCGGGGTGCGCGCTGCTGAACCCGCGCGGGGGACGGCGCAGTCACCGCTGCCGGCGCGGCGACGGCAGCCGCGGGTGCCGGAAGTCGCGAGGCCTGAGCGCCTGCAGCGGCGTTCTCGCTGATCACCGCTAGGCGCGCGCCCACTTTGGCGGTGACGCCCTCCTCCACCAGAATCGCGGCGACGACGCCGTTCACCGGCGAGGGTATCTCGGTGCTCACCTTGTCGGTTTCCACGTCGAACAGCGTTTCGTCCGCCTTGACGCTGTCGCCGACTTTTTTGTACCAGCGGGTGACGACGCCCTCGGCGACCGTTTCGCCGAGCTGCGGCATGATGACATCCATCATCGTCTCCCGGCTGCGTGAATGATGAATGATGAATGATGAATGATGAATAAAACCCGTAATGCCTCGCGCCTTGGCCTGCTATTCATCATTCCGCATTCCGCATTCATCATTGCCTTTCATCCTTCCGCATTCATCATCGTGCTCAGTCGATCTTCTCGCGCAGCTCGCGCACGATGCGCTCGACCGACGGGATGGTGTGATCCTCGAGCAGATCCGCCGAGGGCAGCGGCACGTGCGGCGTGGTGATGCGCACGATCGGTCCGTCCAGATCCCAGAAACATTCATCGGCGACGATCGAGGCGATCTCCGCGCCCCAGCCGCACAGCCGCGGATTTTCCTCGA
>JBKJZR010000152.1:0-5824 GCA_046715035.1 Burkholderiales bacterium
TGATTCACGTCGTCAATCGCCAGTCGTTTCACTGGAGCATGGACCTGGACATGCCGTGGCTTGCGCTCGCGGCGATCACCGCTGCGCTCGTCGGTTCAGCCGCCGTCACCGCGCTGGTCAGCGGGCGCAGCGCCATGGGTGCGGAGGTTCTGCTGGCAGTGCGGGAGGACTGGTGAAAGAGCCAGGACTGAGGATTGAGGATCGAGGACCAAGCCCCAGCAGGCTTCCCGATCCTGGACGCAGGCGTTTAATGCTGGGATCGCTGGCGGGGCTGCTCGCTTCATCCAGAGTTTTTTCGCAAGTCACCGATCGCAAATCCCCCGTCCCGCCTTTTGCGCCGGTGGTAGCGGGTTACCAGATGCGTTTTCCGGACGATCACGGCGCGCATCCCGAATTTCGCACCGAGTGGTGGTATATCACCGGCGCGCTCGGTGCCGGGGATGGCAGCGAGTACGGCTTTCAGATTACGTTCTTCCGTACGCGGCCCGCGCTGCGTCACGATAACCCCAGCGCTTTCGCGCCGCGCCAGCTGCTCATCGCGCACGCGGCCCTCACCGACGCGCGCAGCGCGCGACTGCAGCACGATCAGCGCATCGCGCGTCAGGGTTTCGGGCTCGCAATTGCCGCCACCGGCACGACGCGGGTGGCGATCGATGATTGGTCGCTGGCGAGGCATGACGGGCGCTATCGTGCTCTGATCGCAGCGCGCGATTTCGCCTTCGATTTCGCGCTGGCGGCGCAGCAGCCGCCGCTGCTCAACGGCACGAGCGGCTACAGCCGCAAAGGACCGCGGCCGGAGGCGGCGAGCTATTACTACAGCCTGCCGCAGCTCGCCGTCAGCGGAAATCTGCTGCGCGACGGGCGCTCCGCTTCGGTCGAGGGGAGCGCATGGCTCGATCACGAATGGTCGAGCAGCTACCTCGAACCCGAGGCTGCCGGATGGGACTGGATCGGCGTCAACACCCGCGATGGCGGCGCGCTCATGGCGTTTCGCATGCGCGGGCGCGACGGCGCGGTACGCTGGGCGGGCGCGACCTACCGCGACCGCGCCGGGACCACGCGCGTCTTCGAGCCGCAGGACGTGCATTTCACGCCGACGCGCACGTGGCGCTCGCCGCGCACCGGCACGACTTATCCGGTAGCGATGCAGATACGCGTCGGCGAGATCGAAATCTCGACTGCGCCCGTCATCGACGATCAGGAAATCGATGCACGGCTGTCGACCGGCACCATCTACTGGGAAGGCGCTGTGCGCGTGGTGCGCAACGGCGAACCGTACGGACGAGGTTACCTCGAGCTCACCGGCTACTGGCGCGCGCTCAAACTCTGACGCGCGGCCCAGACCGCCGCCCCAAGGAATGGTCTGCTAACCGCTTGTTGAAACTCTCCGTTCGCGCTGAGCGCAGTGCCGCAGGCATGGAGTCGAAGCGTTCCAGCAATTGATAACAAGCCGCCCATATTTCGACTCCGCTCCGCAAGTGTGATGTCCCGTTGATAACTTGCAATATAAAGTGCCGTCTTGCCGGCAAAAGCCGGCATCCAGATATCTGGTGCCACGCCTGGATCCCAGCGTTCGCTGGGATGACACTTATTAAAGAAACTTGCGGGACACGACACTCGAACAGCACCGTAAAAACCGGATCTTCCGGCAAGCCTGAATGCCAGCGCCATGCATTCTCGCAACAACGGCGCTTAGCGGTCGGCGCGGGGCAGCGTGTTACGCACGAATGGTGCGGACTGATCAAATAAACCCCTGCCTGCTGGCGATCGTCAACCCGATCGCCTGCGATCAGCGTCGAATCGATCGCGAAGGGGCATTGGCGAATCTGCCGCAAGTCGTGTTAGCGCTATGGAAGACGCGCGCCTGCCGTAAAATGGCGCCATGCATGCCAACGATGCCATCTGGAAGCCCAACGTGACCGTTGCCGCCGTGATCGAATGCAGCGGCAAATTCCTGCTGATCGAGGAGGAAACGACGCGTGGCGCAATGTATAACCAACCGGCTGGACATCTCGAGCCGGACGAGTCGCTCATCACGGGCGTGATCCGGGAGACGCTCGAGGAGACGGCGCATCACTTCATGCCCCGGGCGCTGTTGGGTCTGTACCATTACCGCTACCCCCCCAGCCACATTACGTACATGCGGCTCGCGTTTACAGGCGACGTCACCGGGCACGACGCACACCGCCGTCTGGACACCGGCATCATCCGCACGGTGTGGATGACGCCGGACGAGATTCGCGCAAGCCGCGAGAGACATCGTACACCGCTCGTCATGCGCTGCGTCGAGGATTACCTCGCCGGCCGGCGCTATGCGCTGGACTTCATCCATTACGCCGAAACGCGATGACGCCGAAACGTATCGTGGTCGGCATGTCCGGCGGAGTCGATTCCACCGTCGCCGCGCTGTTGCTCAAGCAGCAGGGACATGACGTTACCGGTCTCTTCATGAAGAACTGGGAGGAGGACGACGACGCTGAGTACTGCAACTCGCGCCAGGATCTGATCGACGCCGTGTCGGTCGCCGACAAAATCGGCATCGGCATCGAAGCCGTCAACTTTTCCGCGGAGTACAAAGAACGCGTCTTCACCGATTTCCTGCGCGAGTATCAGGCCGGCCGCACGCCGAATCCAGACGTGTTGTGCAATGCCGAAATCAAGTTCCGCGCGTTTCTCGACCACGCGCTGGCAATGGGCGCCGAGCATATCGCGACGGGTCACTACGCGCAGGTGCGCGAGGTCGACGGCCTTTATGAGTTGCTGAAGGCCGAGGATGGCACCAAGGATCAGAGCTATTTCCTGTACCGCCTCAACCAGTCGCAACTGTCGAGGGCGCTGTTTCCGATCGGCGGCCTTTACAAGCGCGAGGTGCGCGACATCGCCCGCCAGGCGGGATTGCCGAATCACGACAAGAAGGATTCCACGGGCATCTGCTTCATCGGCGAGCGGCCGTTCCGCGAATTTCTCAGCCGCTACTTCGAGGCGAACCCGGGCGAGATCTGGACGCTCGATGGAAGGCGCGTCGGCAGCCATATGGGACTCATGTTCTACACGATCGGTCAGCGGCAGGGACTGGGGATCGGCGGACAACCCCGCGCGGCCGACACCGGTGAAGCACAACGCGACGGGGATGCCTGGTACGTCGCCGCCAAAGACATCCCCAACAACCGCCTGCTGGTAGTCCAGGGGCACGATCACAGTGCGCTGATGACGCACGCGCTGACGAGCATCGACCTCAACTGGATCAGCGGCAGCCCGCCTCGCTGCCACTGGGTTTACGGCGCGAAATCGCGGTACCGCCAGAAAGATGCGCCGTGCACGATCGCCAGGGTCGACGCCGAGAGTTGCGACATCGAATTTGCCGAACCGCAATGGGCTGTGACGCCGGGTCAGTCCGTCGTCGTCTACGAAAGCCGGGTGTGCCTCGGGGGCGGGATAATTCGTTAGCGTCGCTGGCCCGCGGACGCGGGTGCCGCGCGCTACTTGGGAGGCGGCGGGACGGTGTCCTTGAAAGTTGCGCGCCGCGAAACTTTATCGAAAAGCTTGGCGAGATTGGGATAAAGCTTGCGCCAGTGCAGATCGGGCTGGCGCAGGTCGAGAAATCCCAGCGTGCACCCAACCGCGATGTCGGACAGATTGAAATGGTCGCCGCTACACCAGGCCTTGTTGCCGAGCTCGTGGGACATTGCCTTGAGTGCGCGGTCGACCTTGCCTTGCTGACGGGCGATCCACGCCGCGTTCTGCGTCTCCGGCGCACGTCGTTTTTCGAAGACAATCGCGACCGTGGCATCGGTGCAGCCGTCGGCAAGCGCCTCCCAGCGACGCACCTGAATGCGGTGCCGCGTATCGTCGGGAATCAGCCTGCCCACCGGACTCGCGCTGTCGAGGTACTCGGCGATGACGCGCGAGTCGAACAGCGTCATGTCGTCGTCGAGCACCAGCACCGGAATCTTCCCCAGCGGGTTGTAGTCGGGAACCCGCGTTGCTTCATCCCCCGGATTGTCAATGACGAATTCGTAATCGATGCGCTTCTCCGCGAGAACGATACGCACTTTGCGGCTGTAGGGGCTGGTCGGGTTGGCGATCAACTTCATTCTGTTCTGTCCACTCTCGGGTCTGGCGCGACTTGCGGGCGCCGATTATAACATTTCGTCTATCAGGAACTGCCGTCTCCATGCACCGCGCTTGACGCAGCGAGGCTGCGGGTAGTACGCTGCACTCTTTCCCCTAAGTGAATGAACGCGCCCATGGGCTCCGTCGCCGACAAATTCATATTATTCACCCAGCCTGGCTGAAGCAGCTGTCTTCGAGCGAAAGAGTTTCTTTCGAAAAAAGGCATAGACTTCGTCGCGATCGACGTGCTCAACGACCCGACGGGACGCGATAAACTGCTCGCGTTCGGCGTGCGCAATGTTCCCGTCGTCGCAAAAGGTGAAGAGTTCGTATTCGGACAGAACCTGGAGGACGTCGCGGAGTTCGTGGGTTTGCACGGCACCGGCCACACGCCGCTGCCTCCCGACCAGCTCATCAAGAAGTGGATCAACGTGCTGCGCGCCGTGCAGCGCTATTTGCGGCAGATGCCCAACGAGCGTCTCGACGAGAAAG
Source organism: Burkholderiales bacterium (assembly GCA_046715035.1). GTDB lineage: Bacteria > Pseudomonadota > Gammaproteobacteria > Burkholderiales > SG8-41 > PALSA-1004. Next base: position 4,606 of record JBKJZR010000152.1, read on the forward strand.
TGATCGACAATCGCGACCGCTCGATCCGGCTGCTCGGCCATCATGCATTTCGCATTGGCGAAGCATTTCTGGAGACGGTCGTGGACGGCAAGGAGTATGCGGTTCAACTCGCCAACATCCCGCCTGCGGACGGTACGTTCACGACCGGCGAAGAGATCGCGCGCTATGGCGAAACGGTGATCACCCGCCTGCAGCAGTGGTGGGATAACCTCGCCGACAAATCATGCCAGGCAAAAATCAAGACGTTCTTCGGCATGCAGCCTGTCTACATGCTCTACGAGCGCTCCACCTGGCATTCGGCGCAGCACGCGCGCCAGCTGATGGCGGTGCTCGAGCGCTTCGGCGTCAAACCCGATCGTCCGCTGACCGCTGAAGACCTGGCTGGTCTGCCGCTGCCCGAACGGCTCTGGGAATAGCCTTTCCGCTGCAAGTCACGCCGCCTGCAAGAACGCGTTTTCTTGTAGCGCAGGCGACTCGCCTGCTTGCAGCGCTGAAGGGAAAAGGCCGCTTACCCCGTTGCTCATTCTGAATGGGCAACGATACGCGTGCGATGACGCACTACGACTTCGACCTCTTCACCATCGGCGCCGGCTCGGGCGGGGTGCGAGCGAGCCGCGTGGCCGCAGGATTCGGCGCGCGTGTCGCGATTGCCGAAGAGCGTTACTTCGGAGGCACCTGCGTCAACGTCGGGTGTATTCCGAAAAAGCTCTACAGCTACGCTGCGCATTACCGCGACGACTTCGATCACGCGTCAGGGTTCGGCTGGGGCTGCGGCGAATCCCCCTTCAATATGCCGGTGCTGCTCGCCAACAAGAATCTCGAGATCGGCCGGTTGAACGGCGTCTATCGCACGCTGCTGGATGAATCGGGAGTTACCGTGATCGACGGTCGTGCCGTGCTCGCCGGCCCGCACGCGGTGGACATCGGCGGCAGACGCCACAGCGCACGTTATATCCTGGTGGCGACGGGAAGCTGGCCGCGCAAGCCGGACATCCCCGGCGCAGAACTGGCGATCACCTCCAACGAGGCTTTCTTTCTCGAAACGCTGCCGCAGCGCGTCGTGGTGGTCGGGGGCGGCTACATCGCGGTCGAATTCGCGTCGATCTTCAACGGCCTGGGGGCCGATACCACCATGGTCTACCGCGGCGCCAACATCCTGCGCGGCTTCGATCGCGAGCTGGGCGGCGTGCTGGCGGAGGAAATGCAGAAAAAAGGCGTT
>JBKJZR010000153.1:0-23101 GCA_046715035.1 Burkholderiales bacterium
GCTCGGCTGTCGGGGGCGGCGTTTTGACACCGGCCCAGGACGCGGCAAAGGAAAACTTCGCGTCCGATACGGTATCGGGCTACGCGGTGAATTCGATCGCCATCGAAGTGCCGATCGCGATGCTCACCCGCACCGGGGCCATCGAGCCGGCGACATCCCCTGCCGCGACCATAGGCGTGTGGGCAACGACATCGCGACCGCGCACGCTGGTGCGGCGCGCACCGCTGCCTGCTGCCAGTTCCGGGGAATTCAGCCAGATTCAGCGCATGGGTAATCCGCTGATCAACGAGCTGCTCATCGGCACCGGCTTCAAAGACCGCTTCAGCATGGATCAGCCGAAGAACGACAGTCAATTCGCCAACTTCTTCCTGGACCCGACGCTGGCACGCGTGCTCAATGCGTTGACCGCTGGCGCAGTAGCCATTCCGGCGCCGCCGCGCAATGATCTGCTGCCGCTGGTTACCTACGCGCCGCCGATTGCAGCCCCAGGGACGCCTGCCGGTCCCGTCGCGGATTTGCTGCGCCTGAACACGGGCGTGGCGCCGACTGCACCCGCCACTGCTTCACGTCTCGGTCTGCTCGGCGGTGATGCGGCCGGCTATCCCAACGGCAGGCGCCTGTTCGACGATGTTACGGATATCTCCCTGCGTGCCGTCGCAGGGGTGTTGAATCCCGCGTTCAATGTCGCTCCCAACAACCGTCTCGGCGACGGCGTCAACGTCAACGATACTGCGTACCGCACCGCGTTCCCTTATTTGGGCAATGGGCCCAGCGGGCGTGATCGTCGGCACATCGATCCGGGCGAGCCGGGCTGCACCGCGGGAGCGGGGGCACCCTGCCCGCTGTAATACCGTCACGGCGATGTACGGAAGCCGCCGCGCCGCATCTTTCGCGCGGCGGCTTTTTTTATAAGGAAACGCAATGACAGTTCCGATTATTCAAAGCACGTGGCTGGCGTTCGGCACTGCATGTTCGCTGCTCACGTTCTCGCTGCACGCCCATACCGCGCCGACACCAGCCGAGCAAAAGATCGAAGTTGCCCGCAATAGTCTCGCGGCAACTACCGACTATCAACCTTTCCAGGATCTTGCGCGCGCACTCGTGTTACGCGCGCGGGAATCCGGCGATGTTGCCCATTATCCCGAAGCTGAACGGGCGCTGGCGCAGGCGGCAACGCGCGTGCCGGACAATCTCGAGAACGAAAGCATCGCGATCTCGATACTGCTGGCGAAGCGCGAGTATAACGCGGCCCTCGAGCGCGCGCGGGTGCTCAACCGGAAGGTGCCGGACGACGTCGCCGTCTATGGCCACATCGTCGATGCTGCTGCCGCGCTGGGCCGCTACGACGAGGCCGAACAGGCAGCACAGTGGATGCTCGATCTGCGCTCGACGGCCATCCTGTCGCTGACGCGCGCAGCCTATTTGCGCGAAGCGTTCGGCGACGTCGAGGGTGCGATCGATCTCATGCAGCGCGTCTATCCGCGCATTGCACCGCATGAGAGCGAAGAGCGCGCGTGGCATCTCACGAAGATGGCGGGGATGTATGCCGCAGCGGGCAGAACGGCGCCCGCCGAGGCCGCCGCGACGCAGGCGCTGGCGCTGTTTCCCGACTACCATCACGCGCTGGGTCAACTTGCCCAGGTGCGCCTGTTGCAGGGGCGTCCGGGCGATGCCGTGGCGCTGGAACGCAGGCGACTGCAGTCGGTGCCGCGGGCGGAAAATGTCTACGCGCTGGCGCGGGCGTTGACCCTTGCCGGCCGCACAAACGAAGCGGCGCCGGCATTTGCCGAGTTCGAGCGCGCCGCACTTGCGCGCACACACGATGCGGACAATGCCAATCATGAGCTGGTGTTCTATTACCTCGACTACGCGCGCAGGCCGGCAAGAGCGCTCGAAGTGGCCGCGCGGGAAATTGCGCGCAGGCGCGATGCGCGTACTCTGGACGCGTATGCCGCCGCGCTGTATGCGAATGGCCAGCGTGCCGAAGCCGGACGCCAGATTGAAATTGCCATGGCCGCCGGGGTCTGTAATGGGGGACCGATGCAGCGCACGGAAGCTGTCGCCAGAAAACCAGGCGCGCGAAATGCAGCGTCGCCGCAGCGAAGGTGCATGTCCTCTTAACGCATGACAGTCGGCTCGATCGCCGCGGCAGTCTTTGCCGCTAATCGATTTTAGCTCCCGATTCGGCGACGACTTTCGCCCATTTCGCAAGCTCACTGCGGATGTGCGCAGCGAGAGCCTCAGGCGTGCTGCCGATTGGCTCGATCGCCTCGACGCCAAGGCGGGAGCGCAGCTCGGGGGAACTCAATACCCGCACCACCTCGCCGTGAAGACGTTTGACGACGGACGCCGCTGTTCCCGCCGGCGCCAGCAGCGCGTACCACACGCTCGAGTCGTAACCCGGCACGCCCGACTCCGCGATCGTCGGCAGGTCGGGCAATGCCGGCGCACGCCTGAGGGTCGTTACGGCGAGTGCGCGCAGCCTGCCCGCGCGTACGTGCTGGCCGGTTGCCGCGTGGGTCGCGAACATGAGCTGAACCTGGCCCGCAATGAGATCGGGCAACGCGGGACCCGCGCCTTTGTAGGGAACGTGGATCATCCCGATTCCGCCCAGGCTCTTGAGCAGTTCCGCGGCGAGATGCGCGCCGCTGCCGTTGCCGGCCGACGCGAATGTGAGCTGGTCGTGGCGCGCTTTGGCAAGCGCTATCAGCTCGCGCACGGAGGTCGCTGCGAGCGACGGGTGCACCACCAGCACGTAGGGCGCCGAGCCAACCAGCGTGATCGGCGCGTAATCCCTGACCGGGTCGTAGGGCAGCTTCTTGTAGAGCGCGGGATTGATAGCGAGCTGACTCGTCAGCGCGAAGATGAGCGTGTATCCGTCCGGCGGCGCTATCGCGGCGAGCCCCATGCCGATATTCCCGCCGGCGCCGCCGCGATTGTCGACGACGATCTGCTGGCCGAGATTGTCGCCAAGTTTCTGCGCCAGCAGACGTACGATCACATCGCTGCCGGCCCCCGGTGGATACGGCAGCAGCATGCGGATCGGGCGGTCGGGATAAGCGTATGCGGAGGCGGTCAGCGCGAGTACAAGTGCGGTGCACAACAGCGCTTGCCTGACGATGATCATTGCCTCGCTCCTTGCTGTCGGTGGCGGGATGATGCCTCTCCTTCCCCTTCAGGGGAGGGAATGTCGCATGAGTTGCGAAGCACTCCACTCACGCAAAGTCGAGCGCACGGGCGATCGAAAATACGCCAGGCGAGGCGCGATGACAACCGCTTGTCGCCCTTTGCGCTGCCGCATACACTGCGGCTTCCCCGATGTGTGCCACCACCGGAGCAAGCCCGCATGACCGAGACCCGCGCCGCCGATTGCCACGCCCACGTTTTTTGCCACCGGACGTATCCGTTTTCGCCGGACACGCTGTACGAGCCGCAGCCTGCGCAGCTCGGCACCGCAGACAAATTTCTCGCCGTCCTCGATGCGCACGGTTTCACCCACGGCTTGCTCGTCGGCGCGGGCCCTTACGGTTTCGACAATCGCTGCATGCTCGACGCGATCGCCAACTCGCGCGGGCGCTTCAAAGGTGTCGGGCTCGTCAGCGCGGAGGCCAACGAACGCGAGCTCGCGGCTCTGGCCGATGGCGGCGTCGTGGGCATCCGTATGAACCTCATGGGTCACGGCATGCGGCCGCTCACGGAGCACGGCGCCGAGCGCCTGCTGGCGCAGCTCAAAGAAATGAAGATGTTCCTGCAGATTCACTGCCAGAAGGACGAGCTTGCCGAAGCAGCGCCGCTGCTGCGCAAAGCGGGCGTGCGCGTCATGGTCGATCATTTCGGCCGGCCGGATATCAAGCGCGGGATTGCGCAGCCCGGTTTCCAGTCGCTGCTCGAGTTCGGGAAATCGGGAAGCGCGGTCGTCAAGCTGTCTGGGCCGTTTCGCTCTTCGGTCGAAGGTTATCCGTACCGCGACGTCGATCCCTTCATCGCCGCCGCGATCGAGGCGTTCACGCTCGACGACTGCGTGTGGGGTTCCGACTGGCCTTTCGTGCGCATGGACGAGCGCATGGATTACGGCCCACCGGCGGCGTGTCTGCCACGCTGGCTCCCGGATGCCGCCGACCGGCGCAAGGTGTTGTGGGACACGCCGGCGCGGTTGTTCGGATTTCAATAATTCCCGGCGACACTTTCGAACCCGCGTCGTGCTTCACCGCCGCGGCCACGGAGCCCGCCTCGCTAACACCTCGATATTATCTGGCTGAGCAAGGTGCGCAGCCTAGGCGCACCACCTCGTGGTCGTCCACCAGCATCCGCCGGATCTTGGAGCGTGCTGTCGCCATGCTCACCGGCGCGCCGGAACTTCGACCACCACCCGCGTTCCTTCGTTGGGCGCCGAAACCACCCGCGACCGGCCGCCCAGCTTGCGGGCGCGCGCGTCGATGTGATGTAGCCCCAGTCCCTGCTTGTCGACCGCCTGCGGGTCGAACCCGATGCCGTCATCGCTCAATTCAAGACAGACGGTCGCCGCCCGCAGACGCAGCGACAAACGGCCGGTGCGGGCGTGCGCGTGACGCACAGCGTTACTGATCGCTTCACGCGCGATCTGCACCAGGTGCACGGCCTGGTGCGGGGTGAGCGCATCCGCGGCGGCCTCGTCGATGTCGAGCACGAAGGCGGGCGGACGGTTACCCAGCAACCGGATCACCCTTTCGAGCGCCGCCTTCACGTCGCGCCCCTCGGCGAGCCCGCGCTCGTCGCCGAGGATGAAAAGGCGCAAGTCCTGAATCACGACGTTCAAATCAGCCGCCGCATCCGCGATCTTGCCGGCCGCTGTGCGGGGGTCCTCGCGTACGATATGCCGGCACTCTTCGAGGCTGAGACCGATCGCGTAGATCGACTCGATGCAACCGGCATGCAGGTCCTGGATGATGCGCTTGCGCTCGTCGACGAGCTCGCGCAACTGCTCGTTCTCCCGTTCGCGCCCGGTTACGTCATCGAGCATCGCAACGATTCCGATCTGCTTGCCCGATCCGTCGAGGAGCGGCGCCGCCGAAACCGCGGCCCGTACGACTTCTCCGCTTTTCTTGCGGCGATTTCTCAATTCGCCTCTGAAAGTCTGTCCCGCCTGCACGCGGCGGATCATGTCGTGGAAATCGTCTAATTCCTCGTCCGGCACGGGGGGACAGACGCGACCGACCACCTCGCTTGCGTTCCAGCCGAACATCCGCTCGGCGCCGTGGTTCCAGCCCGTGATGCGACCCAGCGCGTCCATGGAAAGAATCGCCAGCGGCGTCGCGTCGAGCACGGCATGCATCCGCTGGTTGTCTTCCTTCAGGGCCGTTTCAGCGATCTTGCTTTCGGGAATGGCGTTGAGGGTACCGACATATGCCGTCACCTTGCCGCGGTCGTCCCGGAAGGGGTCGGCTCTGGCGACGACCCACACAGATTTCCCCTCCGGCGAGCAAAAACGGTGCTCCGATTGAAAGCTGCGGGCGGACTGGACCGCGGCATCCCACTCGCTCGACACGCGCTCGCGATCCTCGGGGTGTAGCGCGGCGATCCAGCGCCGCCCGGCCAGCTCTTCCGGCGAGCGTTGCGTGATCTCATGGAAAGCCCGGTTCAGGTAAATGAGGTTCCCCGCGAGGTCGCTCATATAAATTCCCATCGACGCACTTGTTGCCCGTGTTGCGAGTCGTCGGCTGCCAGCACGCCGCACTCCATCCGACCGCCGGCGCTCTGGCCTCTGGCCCGTCAGCCCGAAATCGGCTTTTTCCAGCTCGTCGAAGCTTTTGAGCGCATAGAGCTTATCGGCGACGTCCCCGCGGATCACCAGCGCGTCTATCTCTTGTTCCCGGATGTCGCGCAGCGTTTGTTCGGCTGCCGCGATCCACGAGCGCTTCGCTTTCACGTCGCTGTTGGATTCCTCGACGTCCGGAGAAGAACCCGGCGTGCCACTGCTTTTCGATGGATCGCTCATTTCTGGAATTCGTGCGTGGGGTGAACGGACTCGCGCCCGGACAGGAAACGTAAAGCGATTAGAGCGCATAACGGCCGCCGGCGATAGGGCAGCACGCAATACGCTACTCAAGGACAAATGGGAACAAGAACCGGATCGGGTGCGCGGTCGAACTAACGCCGTTTGGCACTGCGGTTCAACCGGGCCAAAGAATACGCTTTCCCGGAAGATGAGAAATCCGGAAACGCCGTTTCGGAATCCATGCTATCGGGATGCTGGTACCGACGCCTTGCCGTAGAAGCGCGACGAGGCGTTGGCGAAGGTGTCCGACGCCACCGCTCGTTTGAAGTCCACACTGCTTAAATCCTGATGAAAAGTTTTCAACTGAATTCCTTGCCGACAGTCTGCCGAGCGCGCTTGACCAGATGCGGTCGAATCTGGACGGAAGCCGGCGCTTCGAATCCGGGGCAGACACGTCGATTCGCAAACGGCGTGCGACTCCATCGCGTTCATCGACGAAGTCCTCGCCGGACCCAAGCACCTGACGAGGGAAGCGTTCCAGCAGGCATGCCGCGCGTTCGATTGCGAGCCTCACGTCGTCGACATGAGCTTCCGGCCCGGTGGCGATGTGGACACTGAACTGATCAGCGACCTGGTCCGCCGCTACGGCGTGTCGCTGGTACGCGGCAGGGCAGTCGTCCTGCTTGATGCAGTGGAGTTCTCGCGGCACTCGCCGCTGGAACAGATGGCGATGCTCAATAGCCTGGCCTACTCGGTGAACTCCGCCTACCGCCAGCTGCTGTCGAAGGACATCCAGGTCAACTTCGCCCGCACCACCACGGGCGACGGCTTTTACATCTGGAACCGGGCCAAGACCGTCGATGCCAACAACGCGCTTTACAAAGCTGATGATGATGATCCTCGCCGATAATGCGGTCGCCCAGAGCAAGGCGCGCAGCGCTCCGGTGTCCCGACTGCGCGCCGCCTTTCACGTCGGCGAGCACTACGAATTCCACTAGGTGGAGACGCTCAATCCCACTACCTTCAGCTACATCGTGGGCCAAGTCACCATCGATCTGTCACGCATGATCCAGAAGGCGCTACCCGGCCAGATCCTGCTTGGTGAATTCGCAATCGAGGTGGGCGATGGCGAAGCCGGAAAGACGACTCGCTACGATACGCTGGACTTCGTGGAGAAGACGGCCGCAACGCTCGACCAACTGAAGGGCCTTGTCGTCTCCGGCGACCGTATCGACACCATCCGCTGCTACCTCACCGGCGAGAGCGCGGGCGAAGGCGGCTTTTCGGTGGACCGCTACCATATCCGTGACAAGCACGGCTCCGGTCGCATCGTTTATAACGCCAGGATCAACATCCATCGCCACCACGCACAGCCGACCTTCCTCGGTGTCCAGCGCGAACAACTGTCTCGGTTCTCCAGCATCGGCGCGGATGTCCTCGACCGCGTAGCCACGTGAGCACCCGTCAGGCGATGGAACGCAACTCGAGCAGGTGCTCCCGCGTTCATTCTGACGACCAACCAATCAGTTATTGACGTTGCAGCGCGAGGTTTCGAGACTCGGTCGCGGCGAGCCCGTCGATGGGTTCACTCTGGTTCACAGCTTTGACCCCGTCTGCCGCAACGTGACGACAGTGTACGGCCTGCGCCGCACACCTGGCCAAACACATTCCGCGCATTGGTCGTGCGGTCGGAGCCGACGGCACATACCAGCCGGAACCCTGCCGCGGCATGCGTCCATCGGGCGTTCTGTGACGTATGTATACTTACCGTGCTTTCCCCCTCTGCGATCCCGCATAAGATGCTCGAAAACTACCTACCTTCGAAGTGGCTCATCGGGGTCACTGCGCTGGCCATCGCCGGCGCGTGCCGCGCGGACGTCTACGTGTCCGGCAATGAGGGTGAAGTACCGCTATTTGCGAGCCACCGCGCCGATTCGTCTTTTCGGCTGCTTATCCGCGACCCAGTCGCCGCGACGCCCGCGCCGCTAGGTCCGCCGCGCGCGAGCGCCCCCCGTGCGTTTCAGAATCGGCGCCGGGTCCTCGATCCGCTCATTGAACGGGTCGCCAGGGTGCATGCGGTCGATGCAGCCCTGGTGAGGGCTGTCGTCGAAGTCGAGTCGAGGTTCGACTCGCTCGCAATCTCTCCCAAGGGTGCGGTCGGTGCGATGCAGCTCATGCCGGGCACGGCCGCGCGATATGGCGTCAAGGACCGGAGAGATGCGTTGCGCAACGTCGAAGCCGGCGTCGCCTATCTCAAAGATCTGCTCGATCGCTTCGGCGGCAATGTGGCACTTGCGCTCGCCGCGTACAACGCGGGCGAAGGAGCTGTCGCGCGCCACGGCAACCGCATTCCGCGCTACCGCGAGACCATGCTTTATGTGCCGCAGGTACTGAACGCGTACTCGCGCTACCGCGACGAAGCGGCGGAGTCCGGCAGTTGACTGTCCGGAAGGCGGCGCCGGGCTCGGTCCCGCGCCGCAGGAAACGTCAAGCGAGCGGCTTCACGCTGCTGGAACTGCTGGTCGTCATCGTCATCATCGGCTTGCTGGCTTCGTACGTCGGACCGCGCTATTTCAGCCAGCTCGGTAAGTCCGAGGTTACGACGGCGAAAGCACAGATGCAGGCTTTGGCGCGCGCACTCGACCATTACCGGCTCGACGTCGGGCATTACCCGAGCACCGAGCAGCAGCTCAACGCGCTGGTGGTAAAGCCCGGCAACGAGGCGAAATGGAACGGGCCGTACCTGCAAAACGCAGTGCCGCGCGATCCCTGGGGTCAGCCCTATGTGTACCGCCTGCCGGGTCAAAAGGGGGATTTCGACCTTATCTCCTACGGCAAGGACGGCGCTCCCGGCGGCACCGGCGATAACGCGGACATCTCGTATTTTTAGAGCGATGCGGTGATGCGATACGAAGTGCGCGCTCTTAATCGTGATGCGGTGACCTCAGTGCTGGTGGAGGCGCTTAGCGAAGCCGATGCGCGCGCGCAGGTCGCTGCGCGGTCGCTGCAGCCGTTATCCGTTACCGCCGCGCGCGGCGGCATGGGGGCCTTGGGTGCGGGTTCGGCGCGTCTGTCGCTGCTGCTCTTCAGCCAGGAACTGACCGCCCTGCTCGAAGGTGGACTTACGATCGTCGAATCCATGGATGTGCTGCTCGAAAAGGAAGCCCGTCCGGCGATCAGAAGCCTCTATGCGGCCATCGTACGAGGCCTTACCGAAGGCAAGAGCTTTTCGGCATGCATCAGCGAGCTGCCGGATATTTTCCCGCCGCTCTATGTCGGCATGGTGCGCTCCGCCGAAAAGACGAGCAGCCTGACGGCCACGCTGACGCGCTACATCGACTACCAAACGCGAATCGACGCGGTCCGCAGCAAGCTCGTCAGCGCGTCGATCTACCCGGCAATTCTGACGGTAGTCGGGTCGGGCGTGGTGCTGTTTCTTGCCACCTACGTGGTTCCCCGCTTCGCTTCGGTCTACCACGGCACCGGGCGTGAACTGCCGCTGATGTCGAGCTGGCTGCTCGCGTGGGGGAACTTCGCCCGATCGCACGGCTTGGAACTGGCCGTACTGTTCATCGCCGCCCTCGCTGCCATTGCCATATCGATCAAGTTCGTACGCGCCCGCGGCGCGGCGGGCCGCCTTCTGCTCCACCTGCCGATATTTGCCGAGCGCATCAGGATCTATGGGCTGACGCGGCTTTACCTCACGCTGGGCATGCTGCTGGAGGCGGGATTGCCCATCACCGAAGCGCTCGCGCTCGCCCGCGGCACCCTGGGCGCCGAGCTGCGCAGCGCGCTGGATGCCGCTACCCGTCAGATCCTCAACGGCGAAAGTCTGCCGGAGGCCTTCGAACGGGCGGGCCTTTCGACGCCGGTCGCGGGACGCTTCATGCGGGTCGGCGAGCAGTCCGGCCGGCTGGGTGAAATGCTCAACCGGTCGGCACGCTACTACGATGGCGAGATTGCGCGATGGGTCGAGCGTTTCAGCCGTACGTTCGAGCCGCTGCTGATGGTGGCGATCGGCCTCGTCGTCGGATTAATCGTCGTGCTGCTGTACATGCCGATTTTCGATCTCGCCGGGAGCTTCCAATGAATGCGCCCCAAGCACCCCCCTCCGCGCTGACCCGCGAGCAAGTGGGACGTGCGCGAGCCGCCGCGAAGGCATCCGGCCGGTCGGTGTACGCCGAGCTGGAAGCGCTGTGCGCCTTCGATGGGCGGACGTTCGTCCACGCGCTCGGCGCGCTGCTGCGCTGCGAGGTGGTGGAAACGGCGACGATGCTGGCGTGGTCTCCCGCGCTCGATCTGCTGCCGCTGCCCAAAGCGCTGAGGCGCGACTGCATGCTGTTTCGCGCCCCTGACGGCGAGCTGCTCGCGGTCACCGGCGATCCATTCGATCTCGAGCTGCGGGACTGGTTGACTGCCGTCGGCAAAGGCTTGGTGCGGCACAAGCTTGCGCTGCGCGCGGACATCCAGGCCTACCTGACCAAGCTCGAGGAATCCGCACGCGCCATGGATGCGTATCGAGGCGCACCCGTCGATGCGCGCGCTGATGAGACCGCCGGCGAAAGCCTGTCGATCGCCGGTATCAGTGCGGACGAGAGTGAAGTGGTCAAGCTGGTCAATTCGACGCTGTACGACGCGATCAGGGAGGGGGCAAGCGACATCCACCTGCGCTCGCTCCGCGAAGGCGTGACGATCAAGTACCGGATCGACGGCGTGCTGGGCTCGTCCACAGCGATCGCGGGACGCGAGACAGGCGAGCGCGTGATTTCGCGTCTTAAGGTCATGGCAGGCCTCGACATTGCTGAACACCGCGTGCCGCAGGACGGCAAGCTCAAAGTAAATCTGCTCGGACGCGCGATCGACGTGCGCGTGTCGATCATGCCGACCATACACGGTGAAGACGCCGTGCTGCGCATACTCGACAAGCATGCGATCATTCCCAGCAGCGGCGTGTTGCGGCTCGATGTGCTGGGCTTCGACGCGCCGGCGCTGGTGTCGCTGCGAGCCCTCGTGGCGCAGCCCTACGGCATGGTCCTCGTTACCGGCCCCACCGGCAGCGGCAAGACCACCACGCTGTATGCGGCGATCTCGGAGATCAATTCCGGGCGCGAAAACTTTCTCACCATCGAAGATCCGGTCGAATACGAGCTGGCGGGCGTCGCGCAGATTCCGGTGAACGAGGCGCAGGGCCTGACGTTCGAGCGCGGGTTGCGCTCGATCCTGAGGCACGACCCCGACCGCATCATGGTCGGCGAGATTCGCGACAAGGAAACGGCCGAGATGGCCGTGCAGGCCGCACTGACCGGGCACCTGGTGCTGGCTACCGTGCACGCCAGCAATGCCTATGACGTTTTCAACCGGTTCACCTACCTCGGCATCGACATGTATGCGCTGACCTCGGCGCTGAACGGCATCGTCGCCCAACGCCTGGTGCGCACCGTCTGTCTGCACTGCGTAGCGCCCTATGAGCCCGCCGATGCCGAGCTCGCGAGCCTGGGGCTGACGCGCGATGAGTTGCGTGGCCACCGGCTTGTGCAAGGCCGCGGCTGCGGGGACTGCCGTGCCACCGGATACAAGGGGCGAAGGGCGATCGTCGAAATCGTCGTCCTGAACGACGAGCTGCGCCGCACTATCGCCGAAAAGCGCCCGATCGCGGAGGTCAAGCAGCAGGCGCGCGCCAGCGGCACCCGTTTCCTGCGTGAAGCTGCGCTCGCCCTCGCGCTGCGCGGCGAAACGACGCTAGAGGAGGTGGCGCGTGTCACGGTCAAGGCATAAGCGCGTGTTCGCGTCGATCGAGGTCGACCGCGTGGCCCTGGTGCATACCGGCGATGAGTACCCCGACGGCATCCGCGAGGAACGCTGTCTCGATGCGGTGCTCGATGCGGATCGACCGGAAGATGCGCTGCAAGCCGTCACGGCCATCCTTGCCGATGCACCGTGGCGCGGCACGCAGCGCCACGCAGTCCTGTCCGATCGCCTCGTGCGTTATCTGGTCGCCGAGCGGCCGCGGGGCGTGAGGTCCGTGAGCGAGCTCAGGCTCGCACTGGAGACGCGCTTCGAACAAGCCTTCGACGCGGCCGCGGCTGACTGGACGATTGCAATGGCTGCCCGGCCGTTTGCGCAATTCTTTGTTTTGTGCGCGGTGCCACGCCGATTGCTCGAAGCAACGCGCGCCGCGCTTTCGCAAACCGGCACGTGTGCATCGATACGGCCATTTCTCGCCTGCGAGCTCGATCGTCACGCCACGCGGGCGCCGGGGGATTGCTGGTACGCCGCAGCGGCGCGCGACTGCGTCGCGCTGGCCAGGATCGCCGGCGGAGAGTGCGAGCGGATACGCGTTATGCGGCTGGGCGCGCCGACGCCGCAAGCGGTGGCGGATCTCATCGAGCAGGAACGGTTATTGGCGGGAGAGCACGCGGGCAGGGTGCCGGTGCTGCTTTCCGGCATACTGGAAGGCAATCCCGGGTCAGCCAACCTTACGCGCGTGGATCGGGCGCAATGGGGCGCCAAGCCGCAGTCGTGGGCGTCGCTATACCGGGTCGCGATGGCGGAAGCATGGCAATGAAACCGCTCGACATACAATTTGCCCGGCCTGCACGGGCCTTCGGCTGGGCGCGCGCGACAGTGGTGATGATCGGCGTGCTTGCGCTCGTGGCGAGCGCGGCTCGTTTCGTCGTGACGCGCGGCGAGCTCGAACGCGCGGAAGCGGAGCTGGGCGACATCAGATCACAACTCGATCGCCGGAACGCTCTGCCGGTCGGCGCCGCGGTCGCTATTCCCGAGAATCAGATACGCGCGATCAACGCTGCCATCGGCAAACTCAATCTTCCCTGGGCCGAACTGTTTGCGGTGTTCGAGGCGTCGAAACCGGCGGCGATCGCGCTGCTTTCCTACGAACCCGACGGCAGGAGCCGGACGCTCGTCGTGCAGGCGGAATCGCGGACGCTGGCGCACATGGTAGCGTTCGTCGAGCGCCTGCGGCGCGTCGCCATGTTCGAGGAGGCGTTGCTGGTCAGGCACGAGCTGCGCGAAGACGATCCGAATCGACCCTACCGGTTTGTCCTCAAACTGCGCTGGCGCGAGGGGATTTAGCGATGTCGCGGCTCGATGTTCAGCTCTTGCTGCAACGCACCGGCTGGGCGCCGTGGATAGCGGGGTGCCTCATCCTCGCTGCCGCTCTCGTCGAAGCGACGGGCACTTTGCGCGTGCGGGCGGCGCTCGAGCTGCGCAGCGAGGAAATCATGCGGCTGCGCCAGGCAGCGGCCGCACCGCGGCCTGCCGTGCCAGCCGAGGCGCCACTGCTGGAGCGCAGACTGCAGGCCTTTCGCGCGGTGCTCGGGGACAAGCGCGACATGCACCGGCTCGTGGCCCAGGTGTTCAGTGCGGCGGAGCGGCATGCGCTCGCGCTGGCCCAGGCGGACTACAAACTGGACTTCGATCAAGCCGGCGGCTTTTACACCTACCAGTTAACACTGCCGGTGCGCGGGGCGTATCCGCAGGTGCGGCGCTTTGTCGATGCAACGCTCGCGGCGACGCCGTGCGCGGCGCTGGAGGAAGTCGACTTCAGGCGCGATGGCATCGGCATGCCGACGACTGAAGCGAAGCTAAAATTCGTCCTTTACCTCAAGGATGGCGAATCGTGAGCAGCGTTCCGCGTTGGACAGTCTGGCTGATCTTGCTGGTCATCGCTGGCGGTGTGGTCTGGTTCGACCGCACCAGCGGGAGTCCGCCTGCGGTCGTCCAAGCGGTCGAGCGCAAGCCGGCAAACGAGCGATCGCAGACGCCAGGCAAGCAAGCAAACACGGAAGCCTCGTCCACAGCGCCGATGATCTTGGCCATCCGCGAGCGCGGCCCGGTGCACCAGGTCGCGGACTCCTTTGCTCCCCACGACTGGACCCCACCGCCACCGCGACCGAAACCCGTCGCGCCGGCAATCCCGACCGCGCCGCCGCTGCAATTCACCGTGCTCGGCAAGCAGCTCGCGGGTGGCGTCTGGCAGGTATTTCTCGCGCGTCAGGATCGGGTCTACGTCGTCAAGGCGGGAGACACCGTCGACAATACCTACCGGGTCGACGAGATCAAGCCGCCGCTGCTGACCCTGACCTATGTGCCGCTCAACGAGCGGCAAACGCTGCCGATAGGCGGTATCGAGTGAGCGCGAGGCGCATAGGACGGGTCTTGACGTTGCTGGCGGTGATCGCGGCGCTGGCCGGCTGCCAGTCGATAAGCAGTTATCGTGACGGCCAGAAGCTCGCCGCCGAAGGCAGGGTCGAAGAAAGCCTGGTCAAGTTTCAGGAAGCGATCAACGCGGATCCCACCAACGCGTCTTATCGCTCGGCGTACCTGATCGCGCGGGAGCGCGCGATCTACGCCTGGCTCGATCTGGCGGACAAGGCACGGCGTTCGGGGCGCGCGGCGGAAGCCGAGATGCTCAACAAGCGCGTGCTGGCGCTCGATCCGGGCAACGCACGGGCCACGGCCGCGCTCGCTGATGCGGTGCGCGATGCCGGGCACGCGGCCCTGTTGCGACAGGCGCAGGCGGCATGGCAGAACAACGACGCCACAACCGCGCTCGCGCGGCTGGGCATCATTCTGGGCGAAAACCCGGGCCACACCCGCGCCGCGGAGCTGCGCAGAAGCATCGAGGAAAAGGCGGTCAAGCCGCCCGCACATCCACGGCTTACCGAGGCATTGAAGAAGCCTCTTTCGATCGAATTCCGCGACACGCCGATCCGGCAGATATTCGAAGTTTTCGCGCGCACTTCTGGATTGAACTTCGTGTTCGACCGCGATGTGCGCAGCGACCTGCGCGCCACCATCTTCCTGCGCAACACCACGATCCAGGATGCATTGAGCATGGTGCTGCTGACCAACCAGCTCGAGCAGCGCGTGCTCGATGCCAACTCGATTCTCATCTATCCGAACACCCCGGCGAAGGCGCGCGAGTATCAGCAGCTGACAGTGCGCATCTTTTTCCTCAACAACGCCGACGTCAAAACCGCCGCGAACACGATACGCAGTATCGTGAAAACGCGCGATCTCGTGATCGACGAAAAGCAGAACATGATCGTCATGCGCGATACGCCGGAGGCCGTGCGGCTTGCAGAGCGGCTGCTTGCCCTGCACGACCTGCCCGAGCCGGAAGTCATGCTCGAAGTCGAAATTCTCGAAGTGAAGCGCACCCGGCTCACCGAGCTCGGCATACAGTGGCCGAGCCAGCTCACGCTCACGCCGCTGTCGACCACGGGCGGCACGACCGTCACGCTTAACGACCTGAGGAACATCAGTTCGAGCACCCTCGGCGCGACCATCGACCCGCTGGTGGCCAGCCTGCGCAAGCAGGACAGCGACGCCAATCTGCTCGCCAATCCGCGCATCCGCTCACGCAATCGGGAAAAGGCGCGCATCCTCGTCGGCGACCGCGTGCCCAACATCACGACGACAGCGACCGCGACCGGCTTCGTATCCGAGAGCGTGACTTACGTCGACGTGGGGCTGAAGCTCGAAGTCGAGCCGACGGTTTACATGGACAACGAAGTGGCGATCAAGGTCTCGCTCGAAGTGAGCAACATCGTCAACCAGATCCAGACGCGCTCGGGGTCGCTCGCCTACCAGATCGGCACGCGCAACGCGACTGCGGTACTGCGCCTGCAGGACGGCGAGAACCAGGTGCTGGCCGGTCTCATCAACGACGAGGACCGCAACGCTGGCAACAAGGTGCCATTCCTCGGCGACATTCCCATTCTCGGGCGGCTCTTCGGCAGCCAGCGCGACGATGTCCAGAAGACGGAAATCGTGTTGTCGATCACGCCGCGAATCATTCGCAACCCGCAGCGTCCGGCACTGCGGGATGCCGAGTTCGATGGCGGCACCGAGGCGAGTCTGCGCAACCGCGGGATCGAGGGCGGCAGCTCCATCCAGCCATCGTTCGTGCCCGGGGTCCCAGCCCCGCCGAGTGGTCCCCTCACACCCCCGGCGCCGCCGCTGTCGGGATTGCCGCCAGGCGGCGCCGCGGTCCCGGGTAGTGAGGGCGCCACAATCTCAGGCCCGGGAACTGTCGTTGCCGTCCCATCTGCCGGCGTGAGCGGCAGCGCAGTGAGCGGACCGACGGCATTTGTCGGATCCGCAGCGACGACCTTCTCGTGGCAGGGTCCGTCCCAGGCGTCGATAGGCAGCACTTTTACGGTTGCACTGACGATGCTACCCGACCAGCCGCTGACGAGCGTGCCGATGGCTGTCGGCTACGATCCCAAGCTGCTCGAAATTATTGCCGTGACCGAGGGGGACATCATGCGGCGCGGCGGCGCCCCCTCGAATTTCGCCAGCCGTGTCGACGCGGCCAGCGGGCGCGTCTTCGCGACTGCGACGCGCGGCAGCCCGGACGGCGCCAGCGCCGCCGGCACGCTGGTTACGTTCTCGGTGCGCGCGCTCGCCGCGGCGCCGAACGCCACGCTGCAACTGGTTGCCGCCACGCCCATCGGCGTAGGCGGCCGCACGGTGACCACGCAGGCCACTGCTCCGTATACGGTAATCATCGTCCCGTGAGCGGCCGCAGGCTGTGGCGCCGGTCGTACTCGGGCTTTACGCTGATCGAGCTATTGATCGTGTTGGCGATCATGGGCCTGCTGGCGGCGATTACCGTGCCCGTTGCCGAGGTGGCGATTCAGCGCAGCCGCGAGCAGGAGCTGCGCATCGCGCTGCGCGAAATCCGCAGCGCTATCGATGCTTACAAAAAGGCCTACGATGAAAACCGCATCACCCGCACCACCGATGCAACCGGATATCCGAGGGATCTGGCAACACTCGTTGCGGGGGTCGAGGATGCCAAGGATCCGAAGCAGCGCAAGATATTTTTTCTGCGCCGTATTCCACGTGACCCGATGCACCCGGACTCGACGGTGGATCCGGCCGATACCTGGGCGAAGCGTGCGTACGCAAGCGAGGCCAGTGATCCGCGCGAAGGCAAGGATGTTTTCGACGTGTACTCGAAATCTGCGCGCATCGGCTTGAACGGCGTGCCCTATTCGAAGTGGTGACGCCGATGCGAAAGTCGCTGCGCGCGCACGCGCGGCCCAACGGTTTTACGCTGATCGAAATGCTCGTCGTGCTGGCCATCGTCGCGTTGCTGCTCACGCTCGCGTTGCCGCGTTATTTCCAGAGCATAGATTCAGCGAAGGAAACGATACTCGTCGAGAACCTGCGCATCTCCCGCGATGCGATCGACAAGTTCTATGCGGACACCAGCCGTTACCCCAACAGTCTGGAAGAGCTCGCGGAAAAGAAGTATCTGCAGGCGGTGCCCTTCGATCCGATCGCCGACAGCGCGGCCAGGTGGACTATCGTGCGTCCGCCGGGCGATGCTAAAGGCAACGTTTACGACTTGAAGAGCAGTGCGGAAGGCGTGGCCCGCAACGGCAAGCCATACGCCGAGCTGTAGATCGACGAACACAATCCGGATGAAGTCGCCGCGCGGATATACGTACGTGGGCCTGCTCATTCTCTTGTCGCTGATTGCTTTGGCATCGACTTTGACGGTTACCGCAGGCTCGCAGCTGCAGCGTCGTGCCAACGAAGAAGAGCTGTTGTTCATCGGCGCGCAGTATGCCAGCGCTTTTCGCGGTTATTCAGACTCCACTCCAGCAGGTCAGCGTCCATTTCCTTCAAGACTGGAGGACCTGCTGCGCGATCCCCGCTATCCCGGTGTCAAGCGGCATCTACGCCAAATCTATGTGGATCCCATGACGGGAGTTCGCGAATGGGGTCTCGTCCCCGCCCCTGGAGGGGGGATCATGGGCGTTCACAGCCTGTCACAACAGACACCGATCAAGATGGCGGGATTCGACGCGGCCCTCGTGGCAATGACTGACAGGAAAGGATATGCCGCATGGATTTTCGGTTTCTATCCGCCTGAGCTGCAGTTGCTGATTCCGGGGGTGACTGTGACACGCGTGCCCGCAATCACATCCACTGCCCCGCAAGCCTTGCGCGGCGAAACCTCCCCGGCTTCGCCAGCGAGCGGGTCTGGAAAGTCCGCGCCTTTCGTGCCCGCTGCGCCTGCTGCCCCAGGCAAATGAATGACGCCCACGGGTCGATTTGCAGAATACTCAGAACATCATCTGCCCGCCGTTGACCTGGATCGTCTGACCCGACAGAAAGCTCGCCCCGGGCCCGGCGAGAAAGCGCACCACGCTCGCGATCTCTTCCGCCTCGCCATAGCGTCCGAGCGGGATGTTCTTTGGTTCGGGGCGCGCCGAACGCCCCGCCGCACGCGTGGTGTTCATTGTTCCAGGCGCGATGCAATTGGCGCGTATGCCGCGGTCTCCGAATTCGCGCGCGAGCCCCCGCGTCATGCCGACCAGTCCGTGTTTTGCGACCGATCCATTCACCCGATGCTTGGCGCCCGACAGCGATTGCATTCCACCGAGCGTGACGATGGCGCCGCCGCCGTGCGCGAGCATCGATGGCAGGCATGCCTGCGCCAGAAAGAACGCACCATCGAGGGTGATGCCGAGCGGCAGCCGCCATTCGTCGTAACTGAGTTCGAGAAAAGGCTTCTCGCTGCGCACCGAGGCGTTGAGCACGAGTATGTCGATGCGGCCGAAGCGCTGGATCATGCCCGCGGTCATTTTCTTCACCGCAGCCGCATCGGCGATGTCGGCCGCATAGACTTCGGCCTGCCCGCCAGCCGCGCGAATTTCGCTCGCCACGTTCTCGGCGTCCGTGATGGATGAGCGGGTATTCACGGCGACCGCGGCGCCGCCGGCAGCGAGCGCGAGCGCCGTGGCCCGGCCGATATTGCGGGCAGCGCCGGTCACCAGCGCGACTTTGCCAGCGAGTTCGGAACCTTGACCCGTGACACCGGTAGCGGGCGTGTTGGCCATGCGTGTCTCCCCTCGTGAGAAGTTCGCAGAATAGCGGATTTCGAATTGCGTCGCGCTGTTGAGTGGTATGCAGATCGCGTGCGGCGTTACTCGCTGCCATGGCAGTAGGCCGGTGGCATTTTGAATCGATCATCGCATCGGTTAACATGCCCCCGATACCTTCACGGAAAAGCAACGAACGTGTCCATCCATCGGGTTGTCGCCATCGCCACGGCACTGCTGCCGGCGCTCGCCGTTGCCCAAACCTATCCCGACAAACCAATCCGGGTCATCGTTGCCGTTCCAGCCGGCGGCACTCCCGACGTAGTGGCGCGCACGGTGCAACCCGGACTGTCGAGTTTGCTGGGGCAGCAGATCGTCATCGACAATCGCGGCGGCGCGGGCGGCCTGATCGCGGTCGAGCTGGCGGCGCGCGCGGTTCCCGACGGGTACACCTTGTTTTTCGGCAGCCCCGGCGCGTTGACGATCCTGCCTCATCTGCAGAAGGTCCCTTACGACACGCTCAACGATTTCGCGCCGGTCAGTCTGGTGGGCATCGGGCCCTTCCTGCTGATTGCGCACCCGTCGCTGCGCGCCCGGAGCGTCAAGGAGCTGATCGCGCTCGCCAAGGCCGAGCCCGGCAAGCTCAATTACGCATCCGCCGGCAACGGCACCGCCAATCACCTCGCGATGGAGCTTTTCAAGAGCGCTGCGGGCCTGAACATCACGCACGTTCCATACAAGGGCGCGCCGCAGGCGGTGACCGATCTGCTCGGCGGCCACGTGAATCTCATGTTCAATTCGATCGCGCCGGTCGTGCAGCACATCAAGGCAGGGCGGTTGCAGCTGCTCGGTATCGCCAGCGCGAAGCGCTCGCCGCAACTGCCCGACGCGCCCACGATCAGCGAAGCGGGCGTGCCGGGATTCGAGGCGGTCAACTGGTTCGGGATGCTGGCGCCTGCCCGCACGCCGAAGGCGGTGATCTCGCGCCTCAACGCAGCGCTGGTGAAGGTGGTGAGCACGCCCGAGATACGGTCGCAGTTCGAAGTGCAGGGCACCGATCCGGTGGCGAGCAGCCCTGAGGAGTTCGCTGCTTTCATCCGGCGCGATCTCGAGAAGTATGCGAAGGTCGTAAAGCTCTCGGGGGCGAAGGTCGATTGAGAGCGGCCGCGACCCAGCTCTGGGAGGGATCGCCCGGCGTACGCATCGCGTGTCCGGTCGACGACAGAAGGAACTCGAAATGAGCGTCGACGACTCGCGTCCACCGGCACAGCCGACCGACTACGAACAGGATCTCATCCGGTCGCTGCGCGAGGAGCGGCGCAGAAAGCTCGGCCCCGAGCCAGCGGCATCATCACCGCCGCCGGAGTCTGCGGCACAGCCGTTAGAGGCGGTCGAAACTCCGGTCACCGCATCGCCGCCGATCCCCGCGCCGCTACCCGTGAGACAGCCCTCCTTGGTGGCGCGGTTGTCTGCCGAGGGGCCGATCACTGCAAACCCGACGCCGCCAGAGCAATCGCTGCCTGCGGCAAATCCCGCTCTGGAGATTCGGCCGCCGCCGCCCTCGCCGGGAATTCCGGAGCAACAAGCGCAAACGATCGAGCCGGCGCTTGCGGCGTCGACTCGGTCGGCGCCAGGCATAGAAGAAGCTGTCCACCCTGCTGCAGCGGCGGCCGCAACCGAGCCGATGCCGCTCCCGGAGGCGTTGTCTGCGCGCGTTCCTCCGCGCCTTGCCGCCGCGCCGCCCAGCGGGCTGCGCTGGACGCCGATAGCGATCGGGCTGGTGGTGTTGATCATCGCGGCGGGAGCGATCGCCATTTTCAGAGGCCAGCCTGAATCGCCCGCGGACGGCAAGAAACCGGCCGCGGCAGCGCCTGCGCCTCCCGCCGCCTTCGCGCCGCCTGCGCAGGCTCCCGCTGCCCGCGTCGACCAGCCGTCAGTGCGCCGCGATGACGCGCTGGAAAAGAGCTTTGCAGGCCATGCGAATCGACAGAGCGGCCGCGAGACGTTTCGCAGAGCCCTGATGGAAACCGTTGCCGGCAGCGGGGCTCGCGCAGTCTATCAGCAGCTGTCAGGCGACCGCGTGCGCTTGCGCGCCACGCCGACGTTCGATGGCGCGGTCGTGACCACACTACGCCGCGGCACTTATGTGAAAGTCAAAGAGAAGCCGGCAGCGGACAATTGGTGTCAGGCGGTGCTGGCAGACGGTCGCGAGGGATGGATGAAATGCCAATTTCTGGAACCGATCGCGCCGTGACGCGATCGTGTCCGCGATCTGCCGGTGTTGCGGTCACTTCTCCAATACCGGCGCCAGAAAATCTCCGCCGCGCATCGCCGGATGCGAGCGCTCGTATTGTTTCGGGTAGAAGACGTTGCCGCCCAGCTCCGTGGCGGCGAGCCACGGCCATCGGGGATTGAACAGCATCCCGCGCGCGAGCGCGATGAGATCGGCTTTGCCGGAAGTGAGAATCTCTTCGGCCTGCGCGGGCTCGGTGATGAGCCCGACGGCCATGGTCGGAATGCCCGACTCGCGCCGGATGCGTTCCGCGAACGGCACCTGATAGCCGGGGCCGATTTTCAACTTCTGTTCCGTGGTCACCCCACCGCTCGACGCGGTAATGTAGTCGCAGCCGCGCGCGCGTAGTTGCGCTGCCAGCTCGACGCTGTCATCCAGCGACCAGCCGCGCTCCGCCCAGTCGGTTGCGGAAAGCCGCATGCCGAGCGGCTTGCTTTCCGGCCATACCGCGCGGATCGCGTCGAACACCTCGAGGGCGAAGCGCATGCGTTGCGAGCGATCGCCTCCGTACTCGTCGTCGCGCTGGTTGCCGTACGGCGACAGAAAGCTGTGGATGAGGTAGCCGTGCGCGCCGTGTATTTCGAGGATATCGAAACCGATGGCCTCGGCACGTCGGGCGGCCGCGGCAAACGCGGCGATCACCCGCTTGATGCCGGCAGCGTCGAGTGCCGTGGGCGTCGCACGGCCCGGATGCGCGCTCGCCGATGGCCCCCAAATACGCCAGCCGCCCTCTGCCGGCGGTATCGGCCGCAATTTTTCCCACGCGACGGTGACCGACCCTTTGCGGCCCGCATGGTAAAGCTGCATGCCGAGCTTGGTGCGGCCATGTTTGCGGCAAAAATCGATCACGCGGCGCAACGGCTCGATCTGGTCGTCCGACCACATGCCCATGTCGTGCCTGCTGATGCGGCCTTCCGGCTCGACTGCCGTTGCTTCCGTAAACAGGAGCCCCGCCCCGGACATCGCGAGATGGCCGAGATGCACGAGGTGCCAATCGGTGGCGCGCCCCTGCTCGTCGGCGGAGTACTGTCCCATCGGCGAAATGACGATGCGGTTCGGCAGCTCGAGCCCGCGCAATGAGAAAGGCGATAGCAATAAGGTTTCTGACATGGCTTTCCTAACGGTTGGTCGGGCGGGGCAGGAACATCTTTGGCAAGGCTTCCCTAACTAACAGCTTGCTGAAATTATCCGTTAACCCTGAGCTAACGCCGCAGGCGTGGAGTCGAAGCGTTCAAGGCAGTTGATAACAAGCCGTTCATAATTCGAATCCGCTGTGCTAGTGTCCTGAGTCGTTAGTTCGTTGATGCGGACCGCGCTGTTCCACTACCCGGTCATGGTACAAAAGTGTCGAAATCGGTGTCAGACGCGATAGCCAAACCACAGCCAGGTTGGGCATCTGGCGAGGATTTGCGACAATGTATGGCGCCGAGTCTCGGCGCTTTTGTTCAGCGAATTATCGACTCAGGACGCTAGTGTCCTGACACGGGCGCTGCAGAACCCCATCCCCTCCCAACCTCCCCCTCGAAGGGGGAGGAGCTGCAACTTCCGTCGCAGATGCCGTGGCGGCTCTTCATGTTTCGAAACTTCTGATTCTCAGCGCTAGTGTCCTGAGTCGCTGATTCGCGGAACAAAAGCGCCAAGAATCGGCGCCATACATTGTCGCAAATCCTCGCCAGGTGCCCAACCTGGCTCTGGTTTGGCTATCGCGTCTGACACCGATTTCGACACTTTTGTATCATGACCGGGTAGTGGAACGTCGCGGTCCGCATCAACGAACTAACGACTCAGGACACTAGATGGCCGCAGTCAGGCAGTGCAGCCGAAAAGATGCCGGGTCGGAACCCGGCATCCCGCCTATTTGCGCGTTTCGATCTGCGCCAGCGGCTCGTTGCTTGGAGGCGGCAGCGGTGGCCGCACCCGCGGCGGGCGCGGCGAGGCTGGCGGCTCGGCGCGCGATGCGGCGTTGATCTT
>JBKJZR010000154.1:0-21938 GCA_046715035.1 Burkholderiales bacterium
TGCGGCGGCAGGCATTTGACCGCGTTGGTGATGCGGCAGCCGATCAGGCGCAGCCCATCGTCCGCAGCGACCGACGTTTCGCCCGTCGCAAAACCGAATCGGTGCAGGGTCCGGTAGAGCAGGATCCCGGCATGGTCACCGGTGAACGGGCGGCCGGTGCGGTTGGCGCCGTGCATCCCCGGGGCGAGCCCGACGATCAGCAGCTGCGGCCGCGAGGAGCCGAACGGTGCGACCGGCCGCGCGTGATACTCGGGGTAATCGTGCCGGACCCCGTCGAGGAACCGCGACAGCCGCGGGCAATCGCGACACGCGGCTGAAAACTTCACGGCTGCCGGACGCGCGCGGATAGCGGGCTAACGGGATGCATGGACATGTGCCCAGTGAGAAAGGATGGGTGGCCTCCCTTGCCGGGTCCCCTTGGTGATTCTCCGCTTCGCGGAAGCGCGGACCGTCGGCAGCACATGTCGAGAGCTTCCCTACCGGTATAGCGGCAGCTCGCCGGAATTGACGCCGATCGCGCGCACGGCAGCCACGCCGTCGAGATAACGCCGCTCGCGTTTCAACTGCGCCATGGTCAACGCGCCGCCGCGGCCATGGATGCGGGCCAGGCGCGTCAGCGCGACCGGCGACATCGCGCGATCGAGTCCGTCCAGCACGTGATCGGCGCAATCCGGGCTGTTGCACACCAGCACCATGTCGCAGCCCGCCTCGAGCGCGGCCTGGGCGCGGCCTACGGCGTCGCCCATGCCGCTCGCGCCTTCCATCGACAGGTCGTCGCTGAAGATCATGCCGTCGAAGCCGAGGCGCTCGCGCAGAATCGTCCTGAGCCAGACGCGCGAAAATCCGGCGGGCCGGTCGTCGACCGCGGCATAGACGATGTGCGCCGGCATGATGCCGCCCAGGCCGTTGTCGATCAGGTGCCGGAAAGGCACGAGATCGCTGGA
The DNA here is from genome assembly GCA_046715035.1 of Burkholderiales bacterium. Classification (GTDB taxonomy): domain Bacteria; phylum Pseudomonadota; class Gammaproteobacteria; order Burkholderiales; family SG8-41; genus PALSA-1004. The sequence continues at coordinate 945 of JBKJZR010000154.1, forward strand.
CTCGATGTCGGAAAGCGGCCGCGTGTCGACGGGGATTTCATGATGAGAATCGGCTTTGACATGGCCGTGCCCGGGAAAATGCTTGCCCACCGACGACATCCCCGCCTGACTCAGGCCGCGGACGAGACCGCTGGCAAGTTCGCTGACAGCACGCGGTTCGCTGTGAAACGCGCGATCGCCGATCACGCTGCTATTGCCGTGATCGACGTCGAGCACGGGCGCCATGCTGAGGTCCACGCCATGGGCGCGTAACTCCGCCGCAAGCACGTAACCGACATGCTGCGCCGCGCGGCGCGCCGCTTTGGCGTCGGTGTCCCAGATGGCACCCAGCTGGCGCATCGCCGGCAGCGCCGTAAAGCCGCTGCGAAAACGCTGCACGCGCCCGCCCTCGTGGTCGACGGCGATCGCGAGCGGCGGCTGGCGCAAGGCGTGGATGTCGTGCGTGAGTTGCGTAAGCTGCTCAGGCGACTCGTAATTGCGGCTGAACAGGATCACTCCGCCCACGAGCGGATGCTGCAGGCGGCGCTTCTCGTCGGCGTCGAGCGCGAGGCCAGCGACGTCGACCATGACCGGGCCGAGTGCAATCGCGAGTGGACTGGTCATTTTTCGAGCACCACGAAAGCGCAGGCGACGATCTTTTCGTCGCTGATGGAGAGATGATGCGAGCTGATGCCCTCGGCCGCGACCAGGCGCGCGAGCTGCTCGTTGAATTCCAGTCCCGGCTTGCCGCGGCGATCCTGGACCACGGTAATGCACTGCAAGGTGACAGGATAACGAAATCCCGTGCCCATCGCTTTGGAGAAGGCCTCTTTCGCCGCGAACCGGTTGGCCACGAACAGCACCGGGTTTGCAGTGCGCGCGTAGCCCGTGCGCTCATGCCGCGTCAGCACGCGGTGAGCGAAGCGCTCGCCGTACTTGTCGAGCAGCCGGGCGATACGGTGCGGTTCCACCACGTCGATGCCGATACCGTAGATCATGCGCGTCCGGCGCTGCCGATCGCCGCCAGATAGTCGCGCACCGTTTGCGCGAGGCCCTGCTCGAGCGCGTCGGCGATCAGCGCATGGCCGATGGATACCTCGAGCACGCGCGGCACAGCCGACAGAAAAGCCGGCAGGTTCGCGCGGTTCAGGTCGTGTCCGGCGTTGACGCCGAGTCCGGCATCGTGCGCGGCCCGTGCCGCGGCGGCGAAGCGCTGCAGCAGGCGGGGCTCGTCGGAGGTTCCGTGGGCATGCGCGTAGGGCTCGGTATACAGCTCGACGCGGTCCGCGCCGATCGCCCTCGCGCTCGCCATGGCCTCCGGCAGCGGCTCCATGAACAAGCTCACGCGGACTTCGAGTTCGTGCAGCCGGCGTATGACGGGCTCGAGTCGCGTCTCCTCTTGCGTCAAGTCCCAGCCCTGGTTCGATGTAAACGCTTCCGGTGCATCGGGCACCAGCGTGCACTGCCGGGGCCGCACCGCCGCGACGAGGTCGAGCAGCCCATGAAACGGATTGCCTTCGATATTGAATTCCGCTGCCGGGAAGTGGACGAGCAGCTCGGCAAGGGCGTGCACGTCGTCGGCGCGTATGTGCCGGCCGTCGGGCCGCGGATGCACGGTGATGCCGTGCGCGCCCGCGTCGAGCGCGATCACCGCGGCGCGCGTGACGCTGGGGATGCCCAGCGTGCGCGAGTTGCGCAGCAGCGCGACTTTGTTGAGATTCACGCTCAGCCGCGTCATAGCTGCTGCAAGTCCTTCAGCAGCTGGCGCGTGTTGAGCGTCTGGCTGCCGAGATAGTGATTGATGATGGTGCGCATCAGCGCCTTGCTTTGCTGCAAGGTGAGCGCGCTGGAATAGTCGTCCGCCGCCATGTCGAGCAGCGTCTGGCCGCTCAATTCTAGCTGGTTTTCGATCGCGCCACGGCTGCCGTTGACCGACACCGGGCCCTTGTCGAGCAGGTAGCGGTACGAGCGCTGCGCGTTGATCGCCTCGCCGGTCACACCGTCGCGGTCGAGCGTAAGCGCGTAGCCGAGCTCGCGCAGAAAACGCCGCTCGAAGCGCCGCAGTATGGCACTGTGGTCGCCCCCGCCGGCGAGCGCATGCAGCGTGCGCGCATAGATTTCGAACAGCTCCTCGTGGGGATCCTCGCGCGCGAGCAGCTTGACCATGAGCTCGTTCAGGTAGAAACCGCACAGCAGGGCCACGCCTTTGAGCTGCGGCAGCCCGCCCTGCCATTCCGCCTTGTGCAGCGTATGCAGCTCGGATTTTCCCGCCCAGCTCAGCAGCAGCGGCTGAAACGCGAGCAGCACGCCGCGCAGCGCAGAACGCGGCCGCCGCGCCCCGCGTGCGACCAGCGCGACACGGCCGACGTTGCGCGTAAAAGCTTCGACGACCAGGCTTGTTTCGCGGTAGGGATAGCTGTGCAGCACGAACGCAGGCTGGGCATCGTGGTGCGCTCTGCTCCGCTCAGACATGTCCGAGCTGCTGCAGGATCTGCGTATTCTCGGACCAGCCGCTGCGCACTTTGACCCAAACCTCGAGGTGCACCTTGCCGCCGAACAGTTTTTCCATGTCGAGACGCGCTTTGGACGCGATGTTCTTGAGGCGTGCGCCCCCCGCGCCGATCACCATCCCTTTGTGCGAATCCTTGTCGACGATGATGGTGGCGTGGATGCGGCGCAACCCCCCGCTGACCTCGAAGCGCTCGATGGTGACCGTACTCGTATAGGGCAGTTCATCGCCGAGCACGCGGAAGATCTTCTCGCGTATCAGCTCGGCGGCAAGGAAGCGCTCGCTCGATTCGGTGATCTCGTCCGCGCTGTAAAGCGCCGGCTGGGCCGGCAGGTAGCGGGCGATCGCCTGCGCGAGCGCATCGACGGCATCGCCGCGCGCGGCGGATACCGGAACGATCTCCGCAAAGTCGTACTGCGCCGACATCTCGCCGATAAACGGCAGCAGCTGGCGGCGATCCCCCAGCGTGTCGATCTTGTTGATGACGAGCATCACCGGCTGCGGCGACGGCATGAGCGCGAGGACCGCTTTGTCCTGCGCGCTAAAGCGCGCAGCCTCGACGACGAGCACCACCACGTCGACGGCCGCCAGGGCCTGGGTGACCACGCGGTTCATGCTGCGGTTGAGAGCACCGCCGTGCTGCTTCTGAAAGCCCGGCGTGTCGACGAAGAGCAGCTGCGCGTCGGCGCGGTTGACAATGCCGGTGATGCGGTGGCGCGTGGTCTGCGGCTTGCGCGAGGTGATACTGACCTTCTGTCCGACCAGCGCGTTGAGCAGCGTCGACTTGCCGACGTTGGGTCGGCCGACGATGGCGATGTAGCCCGCGCGAAACTCGTCAGCCATTTTCAGGACCGCGCACCGAGATCGAAGGCGCGTCGCGCGGCGACCTGTTCGGCGTTGCGCCGGCTCGTCCCCTCCCCATGGGTGCGGATGTCGAGCTCGGGGATGGCGCACTCGACGCGAAACGTCTGCTCGTGCGCCCCGCCGGCGGTGGACACCACCGTGTATTGCGGCAGCGCCAGGTGGCGCGCCTGCAGAAATTCCTGCAGCAGCGTTTTCGCGTCCTTGCCGATCAGGTGCGGGTCCGCCTGGGCCAGCGCAGCCGCGAAGAGCCGCGAGACCATTTTGCGCGCCGCTTCGAAGCCGCCATCGATGAACGCGGCGCCGATCAGCGCTTCCAGCGCGTCGGCCAGCATCGAAGGGCGCTGTGCGCCCCCGCTTTTGAGCTCGCCCTCACCGAGCCGCAGGAAAGCGCCCAGATCGAGGCGCTGGGCAATCCCGTGCAGGCTGGGCTGGTTCACGAGATTCGCGCGCAGGCGCGACAGCTCGCCTTCGGAGACCTGGGGAAAAGCGTTGAACAGCTCGAGCGCAATCACGAAATTGAGCACGCTGTCGCCGAGAAATTCGAGCCGCTCGTTGTGTCCGGCACCGTGGCTGCGGTGGGTGAGCGCCTGGCGCAGCAGATCAGCGTTGCTGAAACGATAGCCGATCTTGGCGGTCAGGAGCCCGGGGTCCATGGCCGTTCACGCGAGCCTCACTTCGAGCTCGACGTCGGGTTGAAATCGATCAGCAGGCTGACGTTGTAAAACAGGGGAACCTTCACCGAATAGCTGGCGCTGATGACGACGTCGTTGCCTTCCTTCGTGAACTCGACGTCGTCGCCGTTGATGGCCGTGATGTTGTCGATCACGGAAGCGCGCGACCACCAGACTATCATGTCTTTGCGCGTGCCGGATTTCACCTCGGGATTGTTGGCCAGCGTGTGGAATGTCTTCTTGATGGTGAAATACTGCATGTATGGGGTGAACAGCTTGAAGCCCAGTATCGCCACGAATACCAGGACGAAGCAGATGAAGATGAATCCAATCATGCCCACGCCGCGTTGTTTTTTCATGGCACCCTCCCCTAGATCAGTTGATGGACGTTCCGATGCGCTTCAGCTGGTCGAAGTTGAACCAGATCAGAAATGCCCTGCCGACGATATTCTCGTCGGGCACAAAACCCCAGTAACGGCTGTCCTCACTGCTGTCGCGATTGTCGCCGAGCATAAAAAAATGTCCGGGCGGCACCGTGCAGTCGAATCCCGATTCATTGTAGACGCAATTACCGCGAAAAGGGAACGGCCTGACTCCCGACAACCGCACCGGCGGCACGCCGGGACTCATCAGGATCGCGTGCTCGCGCGTGTCCAGCGTTTCGCGGAAACGCTCCATTGAAACGTAGTTCAGCCCGCCCTCGAAATACTGATATTCGCCGTCGGGCATGAGCCGCGCCTCCACGCCGTTGATCGTCAGGCGCTTGTTGCGGTAGCTGACCTTGTCGCCGGCGACGCCGACCACGCGCTTGATGTAGTCGAGCGACGGGTTGTCGGGAAACCTGAACACCATCACATCACCGCGCGCCGGCTGATTGATGTCGAACACTTTGCGGTTGATGACGGGGATGCGTATCCCATAGGTGAATTTGTTGACGAGGATAAAGTCGCCCACCAGCAGTGTCGGCAGCATCGAGCCCGAGGGGATCTTGAACGGCTCGACGAGGAACGAACGCAGCAGGAACACGATCAGAATGACCGGGAAGAAGCTTTTCGGATACTCGATCCACCACGGTTCAGCCGTATCGGCAGCGCGACGCCTGCGCAGGACCAAGGCGTCGAGCAGCCAGATCGCGCCCGTCGCCACGAGCAGCACGAACATGATGAGCGCGAAATTCATCGCACCCCCGCCGGGTGAGGCGTGAGGCGTGAGGCGTGAAGCGCATAGCCCCTAGCCACGCGGTGTCCCGCCTTCCGCCTGACGCTTGACGCCTCACGCATCATTTACTCTCCACCTGCAATATCGCAAGGAACGCCTCCTGCGGGATTTCAACGTTGCCCACCTGCTTCATGCGTTTCTTTCCCGCCTTCTGTTTCTCGAGCAGCTTGCGCTTGCGCGAGATATCGCCACCGTAGCATTTGGCGAGGACGTTCTTGCGCAGCGCCTTCACGTTTTCGCGCGCGATAATGTGCGCGCCAATGGCGGCCTGCACTGCGATGTCGAACATCTGCCGCGGAATGACCTTGCGCATGCGCTGCGCGAGGTCCCGCCCTCGAAACTGTGCCGTGGACCGGTGCACGATCAGCGACAGCGCATCGACGCGCTCGCCGTTGATCATGATGTCGAGCCTGACGAGGTCGTCGGCGCGATACTCCTTGAACTCGTAGTCGAGCGATGCATAGCCGCGGCTCACCGATTTCAGCTTGTCGAAAAAATCCATCACCACTTCGTTGAGCGGCAGCTCGTAGGTGAGCATCACCTGCCGGCCCAGGTACTGCATGTTGCGCTGGGAGCCACGTTTCTGGGTGCACAGCGTGATTACCGCGCCGACATAGTCCTGCGGCACGAGGATGGTCGCGGTGATGATGGGCTCGCGGATCTCCTCGATTTTCGACGGGTCGGGAAGTCTGGACGGATTCTCGATGCGCGTCACCGAACCGTCCTGGAGCTTGATCTCGTAGATGACCGTCGGCGCGGTGATGATCAGCTCCATGCCGTATTCGCGCTCCAGCCGCTCACGCACGATATCGAGGTGCAGCAGCCCGAGAAAGCCGCAGCGAAAGCCGAAGCCCAGCGCCTGCGAGGATTCGGGCTCGTAGCGCAGCGACGCGTCGTTGAGGTGGAGCTTCTCCAGCGCATCGCGCAGCGCTTCGTACTGATTGGAATCGATCGGGTACAGCCCGGCGAAAACCTGCGGCTGGATCTCCCTGAACCCGGGCAGCGCCTGCGCCGCAGGGCGCTCGACGTGGGTCACCGTATCGCCGACGCGCGCCGCCTTGAGCTCCTTGATGCCGGCGATGATGAAACCGACCTCCCCCGCCGCCAGGTTTTCCTTGAGGCGCGATTTCGGGGTGAACACGCCGACCTGCTCGCACAGATGCAGGGTCTGCGTCGACATGAGCAGTATCCGGTCCTTGGGCCTGACCTCGCCATCGACCACGCGCACCAGGATGACGACGCCGACGTAATTGTCGAACCACGAATCGATGATCAGCGCCTTCAGCGGCGCCGCGCGGTCGCCCTGAGGCGGCGGAATGCGCGCGATAACGGCCTCGAGGATATCCTCGACGCCGGCGCCCGTTTTGGCGCTGGCGCGCAACGCGTCCTGGGCATGGATACCGATGATGTCCTCGATCTCGATGATCACTCGCTCCGGCTCGGCCGACGGCAGATCGATCTTGTTGAGCACCGGCACCACCTCGACGCCCTGCTCCGTTGCCGTATAGCAGTTGGCCACGGTCTGGGCTTCGACGCCCTGGGAAGCGTCCACCACCAGGAGCGCGCCTTCACACGCGGCGAGCGAGCGCGATACTTCGTAGGAGAAATCGACGTGGCCGGGCGTGTCGATCAGGTTGAGCTGATAGGTCGTGCCGTCCCGCGCCCGGTAGTCCAGCGCGGCGGTCTGCGCCTTGATCGTAATCCCGCGCTCGCGCTCGAGATCCATCGAATCGAGCACCTGCGCTTCCATCTCGCGGTCGCTCAGGCCGCCGCACAACTGGATGATGCGGTCCGCCAGCGTCGATTTGCCGTGATCGATATGGGCGATGATGGAAAAATTGCGGATATGGTTCATAAGCGTTCAGCATTCAGCGGCCAAGGCTCAGCCTGAGGCATTTCCACGTCTATTGGCTGATTGCTGGGAGCCGAGCGCTGACAGCTGACAAATAAGGCACGGCAGTCCATGCCCCGATTGGGGCAAAGCGCGGATTCTAGCGGAATTTGCTCAAATATTCATTAACTTTGCCGCGATCGAGGCGATGTTCGCAGAGCTCGACGCCAGCGGCTTCGAGCACCGGAATGCGCTCGCCATAGCGCGCTTCGAGCGCCGGATCGGCGTCGACGTCGACGATTTCGATCTCGAACACCGTAGCCCCCTGCAGGGAACGCAGGCCGGCGATCATGTCATCGCACAGGTGACACCAGCGGCGGCTGTAAACCGTCAGTCTGGGCGTGCGCGCGCTCAATTATTCGATGCGGAAAGGGATGTAGAGCGCGTTGGCGGCGCGGCGCACGAGGAGTGCTACGACCTTGCCTTTTTCGAACTGCCCCATCAGCTGGCCGAACTGGTCGAGCGATTTCACGTCCTGATTGTTGACGGCGAGGATGACATCGCCGCGCCGTATGCCCGCGCGCGCGGCGGCGCCCTGGGCGTCTTCGACGAGCACGCCGCCGGATATTTTCAATTGGTTGCGCTGTTCAGCAGTAGGCTCGGACAGCGTCATGCCGAAGCGGCTCACGCTCTCGACCGGCGGTTTGGCCGCGCCGCTGCCTGGCGGCCGGCGCTGCTGCTGGCGTTGTTGCGCTGTCCGCGCATCCTCCTGCATTTCGCCCACCACCACGGTCACTTCGCGCGTCGCCTTGTTACGCATCAGCTGCACGTTCGCCTTGGTGCCAGGCTTGCTGCTGCCGACGACGCGCGGCAGGTCTTCCGATGAGCTCACCGTCTTGCCGTCGAAGCGCAGGATGACGTCGCCCGCTTCGATTCCGGCTTTCTCGGCCGGGCTGCCCTTCTCGACAGAGCTGACGAGCGCGCCGCCCGCGCGCGGCAATCCGAACGATTCCGCGAGTTCCTTGGTAACGGGCTGAATCACGACGCCGATGCGCCCGCGCGTGACCTTGCCGGTCGCCTTGAGCTGGTTGGCGATATCGTTGGCGACGTCGATCGGGATGGCGAACGAAAGTCCCATAAAGCCGCCGGTGCGGCTGTAGATCTGCGAATTGATGCCGACCACCTCGCCGCGCATGTTGAACAGCGGTCCGCCGGAATTGCCCGGATTCACGGCAACGTCGGTCTGGATGAAGGGAACGAAGTTTTCCTGCGGCAGCGAGCGGCCTTTGGCGCTCACGATGCCCGCGGTCACGGTGTTCTCGAAGCCGAACGGCGAGCCGATGGCGACCACCCATTCGCCGACCTTGAGCCGGTTGGGATCGCCGAAGCGCACGGCAGGCAGCCCTGTCGCGTCGATTTTGATGAGCGCCATGTCGGTGCGCCGGTCGCTGCCGATCACCTTGGCCTTGAACTCGCGCTTATCGTTGAGCTTGACGGTGATTTCGTCGGCGGCCTCGACGACGTGGGCATTGGTCATGATGTAGCCGTCGGTACTGACGATGAAGCCCGAGCCCAGCGATTGCGACTGGAACTCGCGCGGTCCCGGATTCGGGATGAAGCGGCGGAAGAACTCGTAGAACGGATCGTCCTCCTGCAATTGCGGCATCTGCGGCACACCCAGCGCGCTGCGCACGGTCTGGGTGGTGCTGATGTTGACGACGGTCGGGCCCTGCCTCTCGACCAGGTCGGTGAAATCGGGCAACTGCGCTGACACGCCCGCCGGTAACAGCATTACTGATAGCAATATGAGCGTTCTTAACATCTGATAGTCCTTTGTCTTGCTAAGTGAGAAACGCCACGGCGTTTGCGCCGCGAATCGCGCCAGGAACCTGCTGGGGCGTCTCCTCCCTCATCCCCTACCCTTCTCCCGGAGGGAGAACGGAGCGTCTTGCTTCCCTCTCCCCCCGGGAGAGGGATCGAGGGTGAGGGAAGGTTCCTGAATAGGGCCCTGCCGGCAGGTCGGAACCGCCCGCCGTGTTATCGAAATGAGAGGCGCTATCGCTCCCTGGGGCTGAGCGATTCCGCAATTTGCCTGACGGTGCGGGCCGGCGTCTCACCCACCACGGTCACCATCTGATCGGCCTGCGCCTTGACGAAAATATTGACCGCGCCCTGATAGGTCGGGCCGACCGCCGGTGGGGTCTTGGGCATGGGCTCGATGAATACCGAGACCGCCGCCAGGCCGTCCGAATAGACGATATGCGATATCGGGTTCGCGCGGCCAGCGATCGAGCGCCTCATTTCGGTCAGTTTTTTGAAGCCGACGGGCTGGTTTTTCAGTATCCAGCCAGTGTCCGCCGGCGACTCGGCCTGCTGCAATGCCGACTTGTCGATTTTCCAGTTATGGCTCTTGGCAGCGAACCGGGATTTGAGCATGTCCTTGCTCACGCCACTGCCAATCGTGAGCTGCGAAAACGCGAACGACTCGACCATCTCGTTCTTTTCGTTATACATGCGCGCGCGCAGCGGCAGGCCGCTGACGATTTCCACGCAGAAGCGGTGACCGTAGCGCAGGTTGTCCTTGGGCTCGAGCACGATGACTCTGCAGTCGTAACCCGCGACCCGGTCCTGCTCGCCTTTTCTCACCGTGTAATTGTCGGAAATGCCGCTCAGCTGTTCGGGCAGCAACGCCGGGAAGCGGCGCGCCGTGCGCTTTTCAATGACGACCGTCTTGTTCTCCGGCAGGTAGCACGTGACATTATCGTTGTTGCGCATGATCTCGCGCGGCGGGCCGTCCAGGGTCTCGAGCTTCTCGTACTCCCCGCTCGCATCGGCCCAATGGGCGATACGCGACGTTTCGACCTGGTTTGCGTGGTGATACACGAACGTTCCAGCGTAATTGACATTGCGCGAGGCCGTGGCGATTTTCTTGAGCAACGCGACTGCTTCGGACGACGTGCTGTTGTCCGCGGCGGCGGGGCTGACGCTGCCGAGCAGTATCAGGAACGCCGGGAAAGCTGGGTGCATGATTCGTCTAACGCGAACTGACTTCGCGCGGCGCAGAAACCGTCCGCACGTAGGGCGCAACGCCTTGCAGCGTGGTGCTGGGCGAGAACTCCTGATGAGCCCTCAGGTATTCGTTGACCCTGCTCTGACTGGCGGCGGGAACAGGCTGCGGAATGACGATTGCGGGAGCGGGCACGGCGATCGGGGTCGTAGCCACCAGCTGCGGCGCGGCTGCTATCTGCGGCTGGGGCTGGAGCGGATTTTCGGCCATGACCATGGTCAGCACGACGGCCACTGCGGCCAGCGATGCAGCGGCCGACAACGCATAGGTTCCGGTCTTGCGCCAGATCGGGCGGGGCGCAAGTACCGTCGGCTCCTGCTGGATGAGCGCGTGAAAGCGGTCCATGAAATCCGGATGCACCGGCGGCGCACCGCGTATCGCCTCGCCGATCAGATGAAAAGTCTCCCACGTTTCGCGGGACTCTCCCTGCTGCTTAAGCTGCAAAATAGCCTGGTGCGCCTCGCTATGGCTGGTTTCGCCATCCATGAACGCCGAAATGCGGTCCATTACCATCTCCTGTCCTTCGAGGTGCCTAGCTGAGGCCGCAACCGCTCGGCAATCGCCTCGCGCGCACGGAAGATCCGCGATCGCACGGTGCCGATCGGGCAATTCATGATCTGGGCTATTTCTTCGTAACTCATGCCGTCGATTTCGCGCAAGGTGATTGCGGTCCTCAACTCCTCAGGCAATTCCTGCAGCGTCAAGTTCACTGTCTCGGCGATCTGCTTGCTCATCAACTGATTCTCGGGCGTGTTCAGATCCTTCAACTGCTCGCCCTCTTCGATACTTTCCGCCTCTTCGTTGTCGACTTCGGTCATCGTCGGCGCGCGCCGCCCCAAGGCCACCAAGTAGTTCTTCGCGGTGTTAATCCCTATCCTGTAGAGCCAGGTGTAAAACGCGCTGTCGCCGCGAAAGGTCGGCAGTGCGCGGTAGGCCTTGATGAAGGCTTCCTGCGTCACGTCCTCGACTTCGGCTGCGTCGCGGATGTAGCGCGACAGCAGGCGCCCGAGCTTGCGCTGGTACTTCGCTACCAACAACTCGAAGGCTTGCTTGTCACCGCGCTGCGCCCGCTCGACCAGCTGCTGGTCGACTTCACGATCGCCCATGAAACTGGTCCCTGATTTCTTATGCTCACAGGCGGCTTAAGCCCGCGAAAACAAAGCGCTAAGTATACCCTCTGGGACCTGTTTCCGGTATGCGTGCGCAATCGTTATGCGACAGACAAGCGAAGCTCGACAATAGTTCACACAGATCATGCTTATCTGTGGCGTGCACGCGTGCCCGCACGGGGGAACATCCTTGACGATGCGCAAGCGCAGCCTCACGCGCTGCCCGCCCGGCGCACGCGCAGCCCACGCGGAATCAGCCAGCGCTCCGACCCGCCGAACGCCGTCTCGATAAGGATTGCGAGCACCGCAGCCGGCACCGCGCCGGCCAGCAACATCAGGTTGTCATTGACCGCCAGCCCTGCAACGATGCGCTCGCCGTAGCCGCCCGCGCCGATGAATGCCGCGATCGTGGCGGTGCCGACATTGATGACGGCGGAGGTTTTCACGCCGGCGAGTATGCTGGGCGCGGCCAGCGGCAGCTCAATGAGGCGCAGTATGGCGTCTGCGCGCAGTCCCAGCGCCGCGCCCGCTTGCTTGAGCCCGAGGGAAACCTCCGCCAGCCCGGTCGCCGTATTGCGCACGATCGGCAGCAGCGCGTAGAGGAACAGCGCAAGCAGCGCGGGCAGCGTGCCTATCTGGTCGAGCGCGGCGATCAGGAAAGCGAGCAGCGCCAGCGCCGGGATGGTCTGCAGCATGCCGACCAGGGGCAGTATCGCCAGGCGCGCGGCGCGCGAGCGCGCAGCCCAGATGCCGAGCGGGATGCCCGCGATGACGCTCATCGCGAGCGAGCCGAACACCAGCAGCAGATGCTGCGCGGTCAGCCCCCAGAAGTCCGGGGCAAACAAGACCTGGAGGAAGCTGCGCGCGCCTTCACGGCGCGACACCGCAGCGCCATGAAACTCCGCAGCGATTTGCGCGAACGCACGCGCCTCGAGCTCCGCGGCGGCATTCATAGCGATCATGCGCTGTTGCGGGATGCTGCCCTCGAGCCGGGTGAGCGCGGCCCATGTCCGCGGCAGGCGCTGCGGCAGATCGGCGCGGTAAAGCAGCACCGCGGCGTATTCGGGAAAAAATCGGCGGTCGTCCGTCAGAACCCGCAGGCCGTAGCGGCCGATCTTGGCGTCGGTGCTGTAGATATCCATCACGTCGATACGCCCCGCCGCAAGCGCCTCGTACGCGAGGCCGTGATCGAGGCCGCGCGGTGCGAACGGCAGGTCGTAGGCGGCCTTGAGCGCCGGCCAGCCATCCTTGCGGTGCAGAAATTCCTGCGACAGGCCCAGCCGGAGGTCGGGGTGGCGGGCGAGATCGGAAACCGTGCGGATGCCGCGCGGCTGCGCCTGCGCCTCGCCGAGCGCCAGCGCGTAGGTATTGCCGAATCCGAGCGGCACGGCGGCGGCGATCCCCGACGATGCCAATGCGCGATTGATATCGGCGAGGCTGGCGCCCGACTTGCCCTGCAGCAACTCGTGCACGATCGTGCCGGTATATTCGGGATAGACGTCGATATCGCCGTTGCGAAGGGCGGAAAACACGACCGCCGTGTTGCCGAGCCCCGGCTTCACCGTGACGCGCGCTTCTCCCGCATCGCGCGCCGCACGCGCGATGATCTCGGCGAGGATATAGGACTCCGTGAAACGCTTGGAGCCGACCCGCAGGTCCGCCGCGGCGCTGATCGCACAGGTGGCCAGGCCGGCCGCCATCGCAAGCGCCCATAGCCCGCCGCGTGCTATTCGGGTTTGATGCCAGCCGCCTTGACGATCTTCGCGAATTTCGGAACCTCGCTCCTGATGTATTCGGCAAACTGCTCGGGCGTATTGGTCATGGGATCGACCCCCTGCGCGATCAGATAACTCTTCGTTTCAGGCTCGTTCACGATGGCGACGATCACGCTGTTCAGCCGGTCGACTATTTCCCTGGGCGTGCCCGCGGCGGCCAGCAGGCCGAACCACGTCGTAATGTCATATCCCGGCAGCCCCGATTCGGCGACCGTCGGCACGTTGGGCAACTGCGACGATCTGCGGCTGCTCGTGACCGCCAGCGCGCGCGTCTTCCCCGTCTTGACGTGGGGCAATGCGCCCGAGATTCCGCCGAAGTAAAAATCGATGTGACCGCCGATGAGGTCGACCAGCGCGGGCGAGGCGCCCTTGTAAGGAATGTGAAGGGCGTAGATCCCTGCCATCGTCTTCAGGAGCTCCCCGGCAAGGTGCGGTGGCGAGCCGATTCCCGCCGACGCGTAGCTGAGCTGGCCCGGCTTGCTCCTGGCAAGCCTGACGAGTTCGCGGACATCCCTGGCGGGAACGGCGGGATGCGTGACGAGCACGTACTGATTGGCGACCAGCAGCCCGATCGGCGCGAAGTCCCTTTCCGGATCGAACGGCAGTTTTGCATACAGACTCGGCGCGATCGTGAGATAGCTGCCGCCGAGCAGCACTGTGTAGCCGTCCGGCGCGGACCTCGCCACGGCCTCGGCACCGATGTTTCCTCCGGCGCCCGCACGATTCTCGATGACGACCGGCTGGCCCAGAACTTCCGCCATGCGCTTGCCGACCGCGCGCGCCACGATGTCGCTCGGTCCGCCCGCGGGGAAGGCGGCGATGAAACGGATCGGTTTCGCCGGGTAGTTCTGCGCGTGGAGCGGCGCCGCGCCGCCCAGCAACACGGCGCCCGCGAGGAGCCAGCGCCTCATGCCGCTGCCCCGGCATGCGCGAGCAGGAAGCGTTTGAGCTCCAGCGCGCAGCGGTCCGGGACCGCGTCGGTGATGTTGTGCGGCAGTCCCTCGTAGACGATGAACTCGCAGTCGGGTATAGCCCGTTCGAGCGCGCGATATTCGTCCACGGTATGGATGGGATCGCCACCCGGCACCACCGCGAGCGTCGGGCACCGGATGCGCGGCAGCTCCGGCGTCAGATCCACCCCTGCCATGAGCGGCACGAAACGTGCCAGCACTGGCACCGGCGCCCGGGCCGACTCGGCGATGAACCAATCGATGAATCCCGGCTCGACTTTGCTCACGTCGATGCGGTCCGCAATCGTCTCGCGCAGGAACGCCGCTACCCCGTGAGCGCCGATGCGCGCGACCCAGCCGGCGTAATCCTGCGTGCCTTTTTTCATCCCCGGTGTGGCCGCGAAGCAGGCCAGTGTCGCAACGCGCTGCGGATAATGAATCGCGACATGCTGGGAAATAAACGCGCCCGCCGACGAGCCGGCAAGATGCACCTGGTCGGCTCCGAGGTGATCGAGCAGCTCGACGACATCGAGGCCGAGACGCTCGAACGTCAGCTGCCCTGCGCCGGGCTGCGCCGATTCTCCGTGGCCGCGCAGTTCGAGACGCACCACCCGAAAATCGCGCGCCAGGTGCGGCACCCAGGCATAGAATCGCCGCGAATTGCCCATGGCGGCGTGCAGCAGCACGACTGTCGGCGACTTCCGCCAGGGATCCGTGTAGTCGTCCACTGCATAAGCCAGCCGCAATCCATCGCTCGTCGTGAATCTCTCCATGACGCAGCCGCTAGCCTCTGAACGGCGCGCGTTCGTCGAATTCGGCGACGGCCGACTCGAGCGTCATGAACACCGCGCCGCCCGCCTGCAGCTTGCGGATCAGCTTCTCCAGGATCAGCATGCGGTGGCCGCGCCCGATAACGAACGGATGGAAGGTATAGGTGATGACCCCCCATTTCATGGTTCTCTTCATATAAAGAAAGTCGTTGATCCAGTTTTCGAGCACCAGGCCCGCGTTCATCAGCCCGGGCAATATCGTCTCCTTGGTGCGGACAAATTCGAAATGCGGATAATCGTCAAGCGTCCAGCTGATGGGCATTTCGATCAGCTGCGTGGGTGCGCCAAATACCGCGGGTCGCTCGAGCTCGATAATATCGCCCTGGCGCACCCGATACGGCGTGTAATCGTCACCCATCATGCTGCTGTCGTAGATAAACCCATGCTTGAGCAGGAGCTCGACGGAATGCGGGCTCAAGTCCCACGAGGGCGAGCGGTAGCCGCGCGCGTAGCGTCCCGTGAGTTTCCGGATCTGCTCGTTGGCGCGCACCAGCCCCGCCTCCTCCTGCTCGCGCGTCAACAGGGCAGGCGGCACGTGAGTCCAGCCGTGATGGCCGATCTCGTGGCCCGCGTCGACGACCTGCTGGCATTGCGCCGGGTAGCTTTCGAGCGTGTGCCCCGGGATGTACCACGAGGTCGGTATTGCGTATTTCTTGAGCAGGGCGAGGATGCGCGGCCCCGCGACGTTCGGACCGAACTCGCCGCGCGAAACGGGCGTGGGTGACGTCATGCCGCGCGCGATAAAGCCCGACATGGCGTCGTAGTCGAACGTCAGGCAGGCGATGTGTCTTCCCATGGTGCTCCTCAAGTCAACAAAAATGGCGTTTGCACGCGGCCTTACGCAAGCTGCGGCTATTGCGCTCGCGCGGTCCGGTTTCTCCGTCCCGTCAATAGGCCGAACGGCCGCCGTCGGCGGCGATCGTCGCGCCGGTGATCATGCGCGACTCGTCGCTCGCCAGGAATAAGGCAACGTTGGCGATGTCCTCCGGCCGGCCGACCCAGAACGGATATTCTTTGACGCGGCCCGCCGCGTCCTGACGATCGGTTACCGGACCCGGTTGATCGGGCGTGCCGTATTTCGTGGTGATGCGCTCGGTCAGTATGCGTCCGGCGCAGATCGCGTTGGCGCGCACGCCCTGCTTTACGTAAGCGCCCGCGAGCGCGCGCGTCAGCGACAGGATCGCGCCTTTGGCCGCCGTATAGATATGCGCATTGCTCGCGCCGCGCAGCGCGGCGCCGGAGGACATATTGACCACTGCGCCGCCACCCGCCTTGATCAGCTCCGGAATCCCGTGCCTGCAGCATAGCAGCGTGCCCCGCAGGTCCACCGCCATGGTGTGGTCCCACACGCTGAGATCCACGTCGGTGACGAAGCTGTCTTCGGGCAGAGAGCCGCCGGCGCAGTTGTAAAGCACATCGAGCCTGCCAAAGTGGCGAACAGCGGCCGCGACCGCGGCCGCGACGCTGTCTTCCCGGCTTACATCGGTTTCGACGAACAGCGCCTCCCCACCGGCATCGCGGATCAGTCGTTCGGTTGCGCGTCCCAGTTCAGGTTTGATCTCGGCGAGCGCCACCCGCGCGCCCTCGCGCGCAAACAGGCACGCCGCCGCCCGCGCAATCCCCGAACCCGCGCCCGTTATGAAGGCGGTTTTTCCGGATAAGCGTCCCATCTCAGTCCAGCCGCACGCCCGCGGCGCGGATGACACGCGCCCATTTTTCGGTTTCGCTCCTGAAGTTAGCGGCAGCCTGCTCGGGCGAGCTGCCCAGCGGATCGAATCCCAGCTCGACGAGCCGCTGGCTGACGTCACGCTGCTTCAGCACGCCCGCCAGCGCCGCGCTGAGCTGGTTGATGATGTCGCGTGGAGTCGCCGCCGGCGCGAGACACCCCCAGTACGTGCCGGAATCCACGCCTTTCAATCCGGATTCTACGAACGTCGGGACGTCGGGCATCGCCGGCGAGCGCTTTTCGCCGGTGACCGCGATTGCGCGCAATTTGCCGACCGCGACGTGCTGCTTCACCGAGCTGATGCCGGCGAACATCATCACGACTTGCCCGCCCAGCACGTCGGCGACCGCGGGGCCGGTCCCCTTGTACGGGATGTGCTGAAGATCGATCCCCGCCGCGGACTTGAGGAGCTCGCCGCCGAGGTGGGTCGAGCTGCCGGGGCCGCCTGAAGCGAAATTGAGCTGGCCCGGCCGCGCTTTTGCCAGGGCGACGAATTCCTTCACTGTTCGCACCGGTACTGAAGGATGGACGATCAGGATGACCGGCGCCGCGGCGAGCAGCGCGACCGGCGCAAAGTCGCGCGCCGTATCGTAGGGCAGCTTGCTATAGAGACTCGGGTTGGTCGCGAAGGCGGTGTCGACCATCAGCAGCGTATAGCCATCGGGCAGCGCTTTCGCGACGAGCTCCGAACCGATCGTGCTTCCCGCTCCGGCGCGATTGTCGATGACGATCTGCTGGCCGAGCGCGTCGCCCAGCCTCGGCGCGATCACGCGCGCCAGAATGTCAGTGCCCCCGCCCGGTGCGAACGGCACGACGATGCGCACCGGCTTCACCGGGTAGCTCTGCGCCGATGCGGTCGCGGCAACGACCAGGAGTACCAGCATCGGCATGAGCGTTTTCATCGGCAATGACCGCACATTTCATTCCCCTTCATGTCGTCGGGCGGCAGCGGAACGCGGAAACTCAACGTCGCGGCGCAGTCGCGAGCGAGCAATTGTTCCCCGCGATTCTAGTCCAGAATCGCGTCCACTGGCCGCGCGTCACCGCGCTTGCTCGCGTTGTCGCGTTGCGCGCCTTGACCGCATGCGGCCGTCGTCGTTACCATCCCCGGCATCCCCCGTCACCCCTTTCAAAGGCACATGGCCCGTCTGCGCGCAGTGACAGCAAACACGTCGCCCGAAACCGCGGCCGTCTTCGGTGAGATTCGTGCGAGTAGAGGTTTCGTGTCCAACGCGCTGTCTGCGCTCGGCCACGCCCCCGAGGGACTCAGGCACCTGGCGCGTTTCGGCGCTTATTGCAAGTATCAGACCGACCTGCCCGAGCGCCAGCGCGAGCTTTCGATTCTGTGCGCAGCGCGGGGAGTCGCGTACGCCTGGACGCATCACGCGGCGCTCGCGGCGCAATCCGGGATTCCGGCGGAGGCGATCGACGATATCGGCGCCGGGCGCACGCCTTCCGCGCTGCCCGTCGCGGAGCAGGCGATCGTGCGTTATATCGCCGAGCTGTTCTCGCCCCAATCGGTGAGCGAAGCTGCGTTTGCGGAGCTTGCGCGCCACTTCACGCCGCGCCAGATCACCGATATCTCGATGTCGGCGTCGTATTACCGCGCGCTCGGCACCCTGGTGATGGCGTTCGGCGTCGACGTCGAACCACCCGAGGTGCTCAAGGTCGAGCAGGACTGGCAGAAGAAGAGCCTGCCCTGAAGGGCCAACGCCGCATCTGATGCGGCTGGTGCCGGATCTCACCCAGAAACGGACAACTGCATGCCACTTCGACGGTTGATCTTTTTGGCGGCTGGACTGCTCGCTGCGGCCAGCGCAACCACGCACGGCCAGCCCTACCCGGCGAAACCGATACGCATGATCGTGTCCTATCCGGCGGGCGGCGCGAACGACATCGTGGCGCGCGCGGTCGGCCAAAAGCTGACCGAGATGCTCGGCCAGGCCATCGTCGTGGAAAACCGCTCGGGCGCGGGCGGGACGATCGGCGCCGATGCCGCCGCGAAGTCCACCCCCGACGGCTACACACTGCTGATGGCGGCAGGCGCGCATACGCTCGCGCCGAGCCTTTACTCGAAGTTGCCCTACGACATCGTCAGGGACTTCGCACCGGTCAGCATCTGCGCCAAAAGCGCGTATCTGCTGGTGCTGCATCCCTCGGTGCCGGCGAAGTCGGTGAAGGAGCTGATCGCGCTCGCGAGGGCCAAACCCGGCACCCTGACCTACGCTTCGTCCGGCGTCGGCGCGCCGCCGCATCTCGCCGCCGAAATGTTCAGCGCGATGGCCGGCGTCAAAATGGTCCATGTGCCCTACAAAGGCGACACGCCGGCGATCCAGGACATGCTCGGCGGTCATGTCGACCTCGGCTTCATCGCGGTTTCCGCGACGTCGGTGCTGGTGAAATCCGGCAAGCTGAAAGCGCTTGCGGTGTCGAGCGCGCAGCGCACGGCGGTGATGCCGGATCTGCCCACAGTGGCCGAGGCGACCGGATTCAGGGATTATGAGATCACGACCTGGTGGGGCATGCTCGCGCCCGCCGGCACGCCCGCGGATGCGATCAACAGACTTACGGCGGCGATGGCGAAGATCGCGCAGATGCCCGACATCAAGGAGCGCTTCGGCGGCCTGGGCCTCGAGGCGGCTGCGAATACGCCCGAGCAGTTCGCGGCCTTCATCCAGTCCGAGATCGCAAAGTTCGGCAAGCTCGCCAAAGCGGCGGGTGTCAAACCCGAATAACGACGTGGCGCTGCCCGCCGCCAGTCGTGTGCCGTCAGCGGCTGGGCTGGACCGCAGTCATCGGCTCGCGCATCCTGCCTCAATAGGGTGCCGACGTGCCCTTTACCGTGGTGCGGTACATCAGCCGCTGTCGGGGCAGCGCATAGTCCGCAACGGCGAGATGCTGGGTTGCGCAGTTGTCCCAGATCAGCAGCTCGCCGGCCGAATTCTCAGCTCACATCAATGCGAGCTCGCGGAGTTTGAGCGGATCGTGCAGACCGCCCGCATCCAGCCGGAGTGACCGGTGCCGGCGCTATAGCCCCTCCAGCAACTCGCGACCCGGCGCGAGCTCCCCGCGCTCCACGCGCTTGACGAGCACGGTGACGGCGGCGTGGGCCGGCGTGAGGACCCCCATCTCCGCACCCCTGGCCGCCACGTAACCGTTCATGAAATCGACCTCGGTGCGTCTGCCCTTGGCGAGATCCTGCGCGGTGCCGGACCGCCCGCCTTCGGGCCGGCGCCGCAACGCGTCGAGCATGTGCGCTTCGGCGGCCGCGAGCGCGGCGCGGTCGCCCTGCACGGCGGCGATCCACTGTTCAGGCGGCAGGCCGCGTATCGGCTCCAGCCGCAGTCCCAGCGCCTGGCCGACGCGAATCGCCTCGGCCGCGAGCCTGATCTGCAGCCGCCGCGCCGTGGCGTCCTCGACAATCTGGTTGAGGTCGAGGCCGGATGCCCCGCATACGCCCGTCGACATGGTGTTGGCGACGAGCTTGGACCAGCGCTCGCCCCACAGGTTGTCGGTCACCTTCGCGCTGTCCACCGCGCGCAGCAGTTGCGCGATATCCTGCGCGCGCGCGGTAATCATGCCGCTCATCTCGCCGACGCGAAACACCGTGTAGTCGGCGCCGCCCGGCAATTGCGTGCGCACGATGCGGCCCGGTCCGACGGCCTCGACGCTGATCGTGCTCGCGATGCAGCCCAGCGTGCGGCCCCAGCCGACGATGCCCGCAACGACCTCCTCGACCAGCGCGTTTTGCAGAGTCACGACGACGGCGGTGGGGGCCAGGTAAGGCTTGATCAGCGCGCACGCCCACGCCGTGTCGTAGAGCTTGACGCAAATGAATGCCAGGTCCGCGGGCGCCGTAATGCAGCCCTGCACCTCGTGCAGGTGCAGCGCCCTGACCGGCACCTGGTGCTCGCCCTGCGTGCCGCCGAGATGAATGCCGCCGCGCTTGATCGCATCGATGTGCTCAGGCCAGGCGTCGATCAGCGTCACGTCGTGCCCCGCGCGCGCGAGGTGACCGCCGACATAACCGCCGACCGCGCCGGCGCCGACGAAGGCGATGCGCTTAAATGGCGAAGGCGTCATGCACCGCCTGGGCTCACGCGGCGGATACCGGCTTCATCAAGGGCGCACGGTCGGGCTCGAGGTCGATGCGAAATGCGTTGATGACCGACGCCAGTACGATGAAGTAGCCGCACAGCAACGTCAGATCGGTGATGCCGCGCTGGCCGAAAATGCCGAGTGCGGTCGACCAAGTGGCGTCATCCACCTGCCCGCCCCGGGCGAATTCCCGTGCGTACGCGATCGCCGCGCGTTCGCTCGCTGTCAGCGTCGCGGGCAGCGCGCCTGCATTCAGCGCATCGAGCTCGTCCTGGGTGACGCCCTCCCGCAGCGCGAACGGCACGTGATGCGTCCAGGCGTACTGGTTGCCGCGCGCCAGCGCGAGTATCACCAGTTCCCGCAGCCG
>JBKJZR010000155.1:0-6087 GCA_046715035.1 Burkholderiales bacterium
GGCAGGAGTTGACCACCGATCGTCGTTTCCGGCAGGTGGGGTATCAGGGCCTCCTACAACTGCATCGCGTACCATCAGATCCGGGCGGTGTTCAATACGGCATTGAATGTTGCGCTGGGACGCATGACGGCCACGGTTTTCTGCGGGTCGGCGATGTAATACCCACCGACATCGGCCGGCTTGCCCTGCGCGGCTTTCAGCTCATCGGCGATCTTCCCCTCTTTCTCGGCCAGCGCTCTTGCCAGCGACGCAAAATGCGTCTGCAGTTCCCGGTCTTCCGTCTGTTGCGCGAGGGCCTGTGCCCAGTACAGGGCCAGATAGAAGTGGCTGCCGCGATTGTCCAGCTCGCCGGTGCGCGCTGAGGGCGACTTGTTGTTATCGAGCAGTTTGCCAGTTGCCTCATCGAGCGTTCTTGCCAGGATCTTCGCCTTGTTGTTGCCAGTCTTGATGCCGATGTCCTCCAGCGAAACGGCGAGCGCGAGGAATTCACCGAGCGAATCCCAGCGCAGGTGGTTTTCCTCCAGGAGCTGTTTGACGTGTTTGGGTGCCGAGCCGCCCGCGCCGGTTTCAAACAGACTGCCGCCGGCCATCAGCGGCACGATGGACAGCATCTTGGCGCTGGTGCCAAGCTCCATGATCGGGAACAGGTCGGTCAGATAGTCGCGCAGAATGTTACCGGTCACCGAGATGGTGTCCTTGCCGCGAATCACGCGCTCCAGTGTGTAACGCATCGAGCGCTGGTAGGACATGATCTGGATGTCGAGTCCCGTCAGATCGTAGTCCTGCAGATAACGCTTCACCTTTTTGATCAATTCGGCGTCGTGCGGGCGGTATTCGTCCAGCCAGAACACGGCGGGAGTGTTCGAAAGGCGGCTGCGCGTCACGGCCAGCTTGACCCAGTCGCGAATCGCCGCGTCCTTGGTCTGACACATTCTCCAGATGTCGCCTGCTTCGAGGTTCTGCTCGATCAGCACGTTGCCTTCGTGGTCGACGATCCGCGCCACGCCATCGGCAGGCATCTCGAAAGTCTTGTCGTGCGAGCCGTATTCCTCGGCCTGCTGCGCCATCAGGCCGACGTTCGGCACGGTGCCCATGGTAGCGGGATCGAACGCCCCGTTCGATTTGCAGAAATTGATGATCTCCTGGTAGATCCTGGCGAACGTACTCTCCGGCATGACCGCCTTGGTGTCCTTTAGCCTGCCGTCCGGCCCCCACATCTTTCCGCCGACGCGAATCATCGCCGGCATGGACGCATCGACGATGACATCACTGGGGACATGTAGATTGGAGATGCCCTTGACCGAATCGACCATCGCCAGTTCCGGACGCGATTCGTAGCAGGCGTGGATGTCATGCTCGATCTCCTCGCGCTTGGATTCCGGCAGGCTCCGAATTTTCTCGTAGACGCTGCTGATGCCGTTGTTCGGATTGACCTCCAGCTCGTTGAAGAGCTTGCCATGTTTGGCAAACAGATCCTTGTAGAAAACCTTCACCGCATGGCCGAACACGATGGGGTGCGAGACCTTCATCATCGTGGCTTTTACATGCAGCGAGAACATCACGCCGGTTTTTCTCGCGTCCTCCAGCTCGTGCTCGAAAAATTCGCACAGCGCCTGCTTGCTCATGAACATGCTGTCGATGATTTCGCCTTCCAGCAGCGAAACTTTCTTTTTCAGCACGATGGTCTCGCCATCCTTTGTCACCAGGTCCATCCTGACGTCACAGGGCTTGGGCATGGTCATGCATTTTTCGCTGTGGTAGAAATCGCCGTGCCGCATATGCGAAACGTGGGTGCGCGACGCGGGACTCCATTCCGCCATCGAGTGCGGATTCTTGCGGGCATAGCGTTTTACCGCAGCCGGTGCACGACGGTCGGAATTGCCCTCGCGGAGTACCGGATTGACGGCGCTTCCCAGCACTTTCGAGTAACGCTCCCTGAGGTCCTTCTCTGCGTCGGTCTTCGGTTCTTCAGGGTAATCGGGAATCTTGTAGCCGCGTGACTGCAGTTCCCTGACGGCGGCGATCAACTGCGGGACCGAGGCGCTGATGTTGGGCAGCTTGATGATGTTCGTTGCAGGTTCCAGGGTCAGGCGCCCCAGTTCGGCGAGGTTATCCGGAACTTTCTGTTCTGCGGTGAGGTAATCAGGGAATTCCGCAAGAATTCTCGCGGCAACCGATATGTCGCTGTCGACGATGTCGATGCCGGCCGGCGCGGTGAAGGTTCGGATGACTGGCAGCAGGGAGTAGGTCGCCAGACGAGGGGCTTCGTCGGTGAGGGTGTAGATGATCTTCGATTTCCCCGTGGTCATTGGCATCGCCTCCTTTAATTGGTTGATCTACCCAGGCCGAATCTATTAAAGAAACCTGTCGATGAAGGCTTCGAACGACACCGATTATCTGCTCGTGAGGATGCAATCCGCCAGCTCGCAGAATCCTGCACCGCTCTCGGCTTGAGTCACGTAAGCGGGCCCGGCGGCGAGGCAGCCCGTATAGTCTCGCACGTTCGCGACCCCGACCGCATGCGGGAAATAGGCGAACATCGGCGCATCGTTGGGCGAGTCGCCAACGAATACGAACTCCTGTTTGCGTGCATCGAGATCGACATCGAAGCATTCGCGCATCAGGATTCTCGTCATCGACAGCTTGTCGTGGTCGCCGAACCAGCCGTTCACGTGTATCGAGCTAACCATTACGGTCATGCCCGCGCGCCGCATGTGCTCGACGATCTCATCGACTGCGTCGGGTGCGAGTCGCGGGACGTCCTCGCAGTAATCGATGGCGAGATCGCTTTCGCGGTAGGGCTGATCGGCGGCGATGCGGGCGCCCGCAACGGCGTCGGTGATCTGTGCGCCGATACGAGCCAGCCGCGCGGCATGGTCCGCGCGTTGCTGCGCATCGTGCGCGTAGCGACGCTGCATCATGCGTTGTGCATGGTCATAACGGAAACAGAACGCGCCGTTCTCGCCGACCACGGCGTCGACCGGCCACATTCGCGCGATGTGGTCGCACCACCCCGCTGGACGACCGGTGATCGGAATCACCAGCAGCCCCGCCGCCTGCAGCCTTTCGAGCGCGCAATACGCCGCCGCCGTGAGGCGGCCACCAGTCGTCAGCGTGTCGTCGATGTCGCACAGCACGCCGCGTACGCGCGCGCGCGCTGCGCGCGGAAAGTCAGCGAGCGGGCGCATCAGTGCCGAAAAATGGCCAACGACGCGATTACGACGCGGCTGTGACGGGGAATTTGGCTCAGGCGCATTCCGGCTCGCCGGTTTCCGGCACTGGATGTGCCACGAATCCGAAGCGCTGCGGCACCTCGCCCGCACGGATCGGCGCAACAACTGTCGTGCGACCGCCATAGCGCAGGAAGAGGGAAGCGTCGCCGCCCGACTGTAGGCGCTCGATCGCGTCGCCCACGGCCTCTTCCGCGAGCATCTCGCCGGCTGCGCCGGTGAGCCATGGCAGCAGGTCCTCGAGATCGCGATCGTCGATCATGCCGGGCCCGAGGTCAGTATCGAGCAAGACGACTCCCCTATCGTCGATGCACGCGCTGCTTACCTGCGTGACGCGCTTCCCGGTATGAGCTTCGAGGAACGGCGTCTGGGCTGGCAGGCGCGCTCGCACGGTCCGGAAAACAAGCGGCGCGCAATCGAGCGCGACGAACACGCGCTGGGGACCGTTCTGAAAAAACCAGTGCCCGAGCGCATCGTGAGCGTAGTTGCGGTTGATGAAATCCGCTACCAGGGGATTGGCGACGCGGTCGTTCTTGATCAGCCAGTTGCCGCGGCGGTCGAGCCGCAGCCAGCCGTAGACCGCCGGCACATTCGGCCATTTGGCCATTGCCTGCTTAACAATATCGTCCATGAACTTCTAATGGTGAGGGCAGCCGGCGGTGCGGCGCCTCTTCCCGCAGGCGGGCGCTGCGCAGGCGCAGCGCCAACGAGTCCGAGGCGCTCCGCCTTGGCACATTCGGCCACTTCGCCATCGCCTGCCTGACGATGTCCATGGCTCAGCCGACGGCACGATAGCTCGGACGTTACGCCGCCCGGATCGCGGGGCCGACTCAGTGCAGGTGCCGGTTGCGGGGGTGGGGCTGCAGCACCGGCGCGGGTACGCTTTGCTCATCGGAGGGCGGCCGGCTCTTCCATGATTCGTCGAACATCTTGTTGACGAGCGAGGTCACCTGATCGACGCGCGCCTTGTCGAAATGGGGCGTCAGCAGGCCGGCCAGGTCTTCCTCCACGCACTGGCGGCGAATCTCGTGGATCGCTTCGGCGCTCGGGCCGATGAAGACCTGCTGAAACTCTTCCTTGCCGTTGTCCTGATAGTAGGTCACGGTGATTTCAGACGCGTATTCGGTGAGCGGGCCGAGACTCTGGAATGCTTCTTTCAGACGGTGATCGAAGCTGCGGCCGACTTCGCCGGTCCAGCAGATATCGAGTGCCTGTTCCTTGGGGTCGAAATGGATACCCGGCTCTTCGCGCTCCAGGCTTTGCACTTTCGCGATCGCATCGACTTCGATGTAATCGAGCCATGGCCGCAGCGCGTGCTCGACCTGGGTCAGATGCACGCCCTTGCAAAGAAAGGCGGTGCCGTGGATGTGGACTTCCATACGCATTTTTGGCTCCATGGGCGGCGGGCCCTCCTGTCGGGCTATGCATCAACACGTAAGCGCCCGCACCGTCACCCAGACTCCCCTACCGGATAAAACGTCGAGCAGAAATGTCTTGTCAGCCCTGCTTACTCACATTTGCAGCAGGGTGAGCCGCAACGTGCGGGGCAGAAAGGATAGCACACGGCCGATCGCGGGCGCGCGCTGGAGCGCGATCAGCCCGGCGCGGCGCGCGGAGCGAGCCCAGCATCACCATTCGGCAGGAAGAACACCAGGACGTTCGCGAACAGGATGGTGGCGGCCAGGAAGTAGAACGCGGTGTAGATATCGTAAGCGTCCGCAATTATCCCGAACAGCGCCGGCGCGAAGCTGGCGCCGATCGCCTGGATGCCGAATTGCAGTCCCACGCCGGTTCCCGCGAGGTTTTTCGGCGTCGACTCGATCGCCCACGCCTGCAGCACGGGGCGCATCGCGTAGAGGAAAAACCCGACCAGCGCGATAAAGACCACGAACAGAGCGGTTTTTCCGGCCAGCGCCATGCCGGCGATCATAACGGCACTGAGCACCATGCTCGCCATGATCACGCGCTTGCGGCCCATTTTGTCGGAAAGGTGGCCGCCCACGGGCGCCGCGATAAATCCGGCGACCTGGAGCAGGGACAGCAGACTGCCGACGACGAACGGCGAATAGTTGAGCTCGTAGGCGAGGTAGACCGGCAGAAACGTGAGCAGACCTACCTGAGTCATCGTGCGAAAAGCCGCGCTGCACGAGATCAGCATCAGCGTGCGGTTCCTGAGCAGGCTCGCGAAATCGCGGCGGTAATGCCCGACACTGCGTTTCTCGCCCCCGGCATTGAGCGCTTCCTTGGCGCGCGTCGTCGAGAGCGCGCCGAGCAGCACCATGATCATCACCGCCATGACGAGGCCGGGAACGACGTTGATGACGACCACCGCGCGCCAGCTGAACCACGCCAGCAGCGCGCCGACGACGAACGGCGCGAGCGCCTCACCGAGATTGCCGCCCATGCCGTGAAACGCCAGCACCACGCCTTTGCGCTCGGGGAAGCGGTAGGCGAGCGTGGGGATCGCCGCCGGGTGCCAGAGGTTGTTGCCGATGCCCACCAGCGCGACGCACACGAGCAGCATCCAGAAGTTGTGCGTGAGGGCCATCAGCGCGTAAGGGAAGCCGACCCAGAACAGCGATGCGGCCATCAGGTAGCCCTTCTTGCCGATGGTGTCGACGAGGATGCCGCCCGGCACGTTCGAAATCGCGCCCGCCACGTGCTGTATCGTCATGATCAGGCCGATCTCGGTATACGAGAGGCCCAGCTCCTTGCCGATCAGCGGGAGCAGAATATAGAAAGTCGCCGTGTACCAGTGGGTGAGCCCATGACCGGCGGAGATCAGCCAGACTTCCCTGAACGAATGCGGCGCCGCGGCGGTTGCGGATGCTGTGCTCATTGCGGTTTCAACGCGACG
>JBKJZR010000156.1:0-10400 GCA_046715035.1 Burkholderiales bacterium
GCGGCGGCGCGTATAACTCGGGTGTATTTCGCGACATCGGACTGAATCAACTTAGCGAACTCCTGTGCCGATGTCGCGGCCTGGCTTGCCACTCTATTTCCGAGGATTTGCTTTATTTTAGGACCCGGGCGGCTTGCTGCGAAAAATAGCTTGGGGGACTCGAAAACACGCCCCGCGTTCGCTCGGCGCATCGCCTGCGGCTTAAGGCTTTTGCTGGCCGGACTGGTTTGACTACCGCCGCTGATCACTCTGTTTCTTGCGCGGCGGCGCCTTGTCCGGATGGTCGGCGCTCATCACCGCGCGAAAGACGAGCACCGGGATCGAGGCGCGGTGCAGGACACGGCCCGCCTCGCTGCCCATGATCAGCGACACGAGCCCCCTGCGGTAGCGCGACGTCATGACGATCAGATCGCAGCCGCGCTCGTTGGCCGTATTGATGATCGCATCGAACGGCTGCGAGTTGGTGACTATCACCGTATCGCATGCCACGCCGGTGGTGGCGGCGGTCTTCTTGACGAACGCAAGAAAGCTCTCCGCGTGCGCGCGCGCCTCGTCATTCATCTTCTGCTGGACGGCGGGATCGAATGAAGTGTCGTCCATCGCGAGCCGGTAGTCCGGCACGACATGTATGCCGGTCACCCTGGCACCACACAGCTTCGCGAGCTCGAACCCGCGTTCGATCGCCCGCTCCGAATGGTCGGAACCATCGGTAGGCATCAGAATATGTTTGAACATGTTTCCCCTCCTCTCGCATGCACTCTAGTGCACGCCAGCGGTTGTCGCCTACGGATAGAATACCGTGTTCGGTTGGTCGGGTAACGGAATGAATTCGGTCTCACCAGGCACTGCGGCGAAGCGCTGGGCGCGCCAGTCTTGCTTCGCCTGGTCGATGCGCTCTTTCGAGCTCGCGACAAAATTCCACCAGATGTAGCGCGGTCCATCCATGGGCGCACCGCCCAACAGCAAAATGCGCGCCGGCGCGTCACCTGCGCGCATTACGATTTGCCGGCCCGGGCGGAACACGAGGAATTGTCCCGGCTCGAATACGCGATCGTCAGCATCAAGATGGATGGCGCCCGACAGCACGTACGCGGCGCGCTCTTCGTGCTCGGCGGCCAGCACAAGCTGTGCCTGCTGCGACAGCGTAGCATCGGCGTAGAACAGCTCCGACATAACCTGCACCGGCGAGCGCGTGCCGTGCAGCGTCCCGGCGATCAGGCGCGTACTCTGGCCCGCGTCCTCGATCACGGGAAGCACGTGTGCGCCGTAATGCGCGAAAGCGGGAGCCGTTTCCTCGGCGGAACGAGGCAGCGCCGCCCACAGCTGAATGCCGGACAACCGGGATCCGGACTGCCGGAGTTCGGGCGCAGTGCGCTCCGAATGCACGATGCCGCTGCCCGCCGTCATCCAGTTGACTTCGCCCGCGCGTATTGGCTGTACCGTGCCCAGGCTGTCGCGGTGCAGGATTTCGCCCTCGAAAAGATAGGTAACGGTGGCGAGCCCGATGTGAGGATGTGGCCGCACATCGAGGCCCCTGCCGGGGTCGAGCACGACGGGGCCCAGCTGATCGAAAAAAACGAACGGCCCCACCATTTGCCGCTGCGCAGCGGGGAGCACGCGCCTTACCCGAAAGCCGTCACCAAGATCGCGCGGGCGCGGGACGATCACCGTCGCAAGCACACCGCTTGCTCCGTTCGACATCGCTGCGAGTCGCTAAGGTGAACGCGCGCGGGCGCGAAACTCAGGGCGCGCTGACCCGCTCTGTCGTGGGCGGTTGGGGGCCCGTGCGCGCTTGCATATAAGGATCTTCCCAAGCTACCTGCTGATTGGCACAACCGGCGAACGCCGCCAGGCAAAGTGCGAGCGCCACCCACCGCAATCCGTTCATGACAGACCTCTCTTTGAGAGCGACACTGGATTCTAGCGCAAGCGCGCGGGAGAAACATGGGATTGGCTCCTTTTGGCGGTCTTCCTTCATAGAGCTGTCACAATATGGCCGTGCCTGTTCTGCGCAAAATACGCGACCTCGACCTGAGGGCACCGTCGAGCCCCGGCAGGCCGCGGCATCTGAGCGCCGCCAGCGGTCTGGTGCGCGCCGGCTCTTTTCTGTACGTCGTTGCCGACGATGAATTGCATCTTGGGGTCTACCACATCGACGATCGGCAAGCCGGCAGCCTGATCAGGCTTTACGGTGGAGCGCTGCCGGGCTCCAAGAAGAAACGCAAGAGGCGCAAGCCGGACTCGGAAGCGCTGATGCTGTTGCCGCCGTTTGCCGGATATGCCCATGGAGCGATGCTGGCGATCGGGTCTGGTTCCCGGCGCCAACGATGCCGTGGCGCACTGCTCGCCCTCGACGCGAGCGGCGCACCGCGCGGCAAACCGCGCGTTATCGATCTATCCGGATTGTATGACGAGCTTGATGAACACTGCCGCGATCTCAACATCGAAGGCGCGCTGGTAAACGGCGATGAGCTGTGGCTGCTGCAGCGGGGCAACAAGGGCACCCTCCATAACGCAGTGGTGCCGTTGCATCTGCCTGCGGTGCTCGAAGCGCTCGGCGCTGGCGATCGTATCGAACGCATCGCGCCATTCGCCCTGCGCTGGATCGATCTCGGCCTTATCGACGGAATTCCATTCTGCTTTACCGACGGCGCCGCGCTGCCCAACGGCCATATGATCTTTACTGCAGTGGCCGAGAACACCGAGGACAGTTACCGGGACGGCCGCTGCGCAGGCGCCGCGCTGGGCATCGTCGACGGGGCGGGCGCTCTGCGCTGGCTAAGCCGTCTCGATCAGCCCTACAAGGTCGAAGGGGTGCATGCACAGGTCGAAGCCGATGCCATTCGGTTGCTGCTCGTTACGGACGCCGATGACGCCGCTGTTCCTGCGCGTCTTTATGCTGCGAAAGTTTATGGTTATCGGAACTCCGATTACAGGGATTGAGCTCACTTCCTCTTTTTTCCCTGACACCGGAGCAATCAATCTGCCGGACCGGGCATGGGCGCGGCTAGCGCTGCGGCTATGCGCACATTGCGTCAGCGTGTACGCGAGGTTCGACCATGCGCGAAGCCCGGAAAAAGCAGGGCGTAAGCCCTGCCTTCCTCGCGTCGCCAGCGCGACTACTTTTTCATTTCCGCTTTTTCTTTAGCTTTGGCGGCCTTCATCTCGCGTGCCTCTTTCTTCTTCGCTGCCCGGGCGGCTCTGGCGTCGGCTCGCGCCTTGGCTTTTTCCGCTTTCATCGCGGCCCTTTCTTCCGCAGTCATCTTTTTCGTTTCGGCTTTCGCTTCCTTCTTCATTTCGTCTTTTTTCATGGCATCGGCGGCCGCAACCGGAAGCGATCCCAGGCCGAATGCTGCGGCCACTAATAATGCAAGCAATTTCTTCATTTTATCCCTAACGAGTTGTTGATGGGGTGTCGAGCCAGGGCAACTATATGCTCCTGGCATTGAACGTTCAAGGGGAAACCCGTTGACACACTCCGTGCACTGCGTGGTCGTCGCGCGCTGGCCATCCGGCCGCACGCGGTTCCGCGCCTGGGCTAGACGGCCTTGGGAAGCGCATAAACGCGCTCGCCCGCCACCACATGAACGTGATCGTCGGGGCCTGGCGTGATCTCGTAAGCCCCGGTGAAAGCGCCGAATGCGGGCAGTATGGCCGCGCGCCGCTGCAGCCCATAGCACGGCAGGCGCACCGCGTCGAAGCGCACGGCGACCCTGATCGTGGGATGCCAGTGACCGGCGAACACATATCCGCGCTCGCAGGGCGCGGGATAGTGGGCGAGGACATAGGGCCCGATCTCGAGCTCTTGCACAACTCGATGCGCAGCTCGCGCGGCGGCGCGGCGGCGTGCTTGCCGTGGTTGCCCCTGACGAGCACGATCTCCACCGCTGCGCGCTGCTCGCGCCATGCGTGAAGCACCGCCAGCGTCGCCGCCGGCAGTACGTGCCGCGAATGCAGGAAAGTCGCACCTACGCCGATCCCAGCACGTTCCCAGCGGGATGCAGCGAAACGCGTACGCCGTTGATGTCCGTGGCTGCGCCGTACTCGCGCGCCTCGAGCGCGATCTCACCCAGACGGCGCAGCAGCACATGCTGTCGAATCGGCTGCTGCGCTCGCCGCGACGGCGAGGCTTGGTTTCCGCTGCGGTCAGGCCGCCTTGATGGTGAGCCCCGACGCGACGTCTTCCTCGGGAGGAGCATCGCCGGGGCGCTCGCAGCGATGGCGGTAGTATGCTTCGTAACGCTTGAATTCCTCGAGTATGCGGCGCAGCTCGGCGACCGTGCGGTCGTGCAGATCGACACGCAGGTCGATCTCCGGAAAATTCGCCCTGTCGACGACGCGGATCCACGCCGAGCGCTCGGGCCGCGGCACGCCGTTCGACATCTGGCCGCCCGCATCGCGGCCGCCCTCGAGCGCCATCATCAAACGGTACTCGAGCGGCGCCGCGGGCTCTTTCAGGAAGCCCGACACGATGCCCTGCACGGTCTGCGGGCCGGCGAGGCCGTTGCCATACGCGGCGTAGTACGGCCCTACCTCGTGGCCCGCCCACTTGCCGCAGCCGGGGCCGGTGTGCGCGACGACATTGCCGTGCCGGTCGATGATGCCGAACTGGCGGTAATCGAAATCGACATCGTCCGCTTCCAGCGTGCGCATGATGTGCTGCGGCGTATGCCCGTCCTCGAGCATGTTGAGCGCCAGCGGATCGACGTAACGCAGATAGAAAGCCTGGGATTTGCTGACGCCGACATTGGGGCGCACGCTCTCGTTGCGGCGGCCGCACGCCATGGAAAACGTGGTGGAACCGACGCCGAAGCGGCCAGTGCGCGGGCAGCGCGCAATGATCGAGTAGGTCATGAGCTCTCCTTCTGCTGCTTCGCCTTCAGCATGTCCGCGAACTCCATCGCGGGAACCGCATTGCGCGGACTCTTCGCGCGCTCTTCATAGTAGGCGACCGAAGGCTTGTAGTCGGCATAGATGCGCCTCAGGTCTTCGAGCGCACGTTCGTGCAGATCGACGCGCAGATCGATTTCGTTGTAGGTCCGGTTGCCCCACAGCACCAGCGCTGCCGAGCGCTCGGGCAGGCGCCCGCGGCCGCCCGCCATGCCGCCGGCGTCGCATCCCGCTTCCAGCGCGGCAAGCACCCTCTCGTCGAGTTCCGCCTGTGGGTTGGCCTCGAAGGCGGCCGTCATCGCCTGCAACACCTGCGCACCGGCAAGCATGTCGCCAAATGCCACGTAGCCGGCGCCCATTCTGTGCCCGGACCAGGGGCCCAGTTTCGCGCCCGAGTGCGCCACCACTTTGCCCTCGCGGTCGATCATCGCGATCTGGCGGTGCTCGAACGCTGCATCATTGGCGATCAGCTCCCGCAGCGCGTGCGTCGGTGTGTGCCCCTGCCCGAGCAGGCTGATCGCCAGATAGTTGTTGCGCGGGTGGGGACTGCCGAGGGTCAATGTCGCCCCGGTGTTGGCGCGGATCGCGCCGTCGCAATAGCTGCCCACCGCGATCGAAAAGCTGGCGCTGCCGATGCCGAACTGCCCGGTGCGCGGGCAGCGGGCAATGATCGAATAAGTCATGAGGAGTGCCTGCGAGCGAATTGCGGAGGACGTACGGAATTGATACGAGACTACCATCGAACGGCGCGGGTTGCGACAGGGGCCGCGCGAGCTTGCGGAAGGGCAGCGCCCTCGCAGCGAAGAATGGCTCAGCTTGCCGCAAGACGGGACCCGACCGCGTTCAAGCAGTGCGCAGCGGCTATGCGGCCCGGCCGTACCACAGTAACGACGATGCTGCGGACAACAGCAATAGCACGATAGCAGCGCCGACGAACGCCGCCGTCATCTCGGTCTCCCGGTTGCGCTCGAGGATGACTTCCGGGGTCAGGCGGCGATAAACGTCTGTCAGACCTTCCATTGATTCTGCGTGAGAGTAGGCGCCCCGCGTGATATGGGCCACCTCTCTGAGCGTTTCGTCGTCGAAGCGCGCCTCGATGACCTCGCCATCGCCGCTCGTCAGGGTGCCAGCGGCGCTGCCGAAGCCGACCGTGAAAATGCGCACGCCGCGCTCCGCCGCAAATCGCGCAGCGATGCGTGGGTCCAAGCCGGACGTATTCTTGCCGTCGGTCAACAAAATAATCGCCGCGGAGCGCAGCGAACCGGGATTCGCCTGTGCTGGAAGCGTGTTTGCAATCTTGATGGCCTTGGGCGGCGCGACTTCGAGTCCGCCGTCGCGCCACCCACTCCGTCCGAAGATGTCGTAGTTGTCCGCGATGCCTTTCCCCGGAAAGAGTGCGATCAGCGCCGCCATCATTCCGCTGCCGATCGCGGTGTTGTAATCCAGATGGAGCTGCCTGACAGCCTCTCTGAGATACTCCCGATTGCGGGTCGGCACCTGCACGATGTCGGCGTAGCCCGAGAAGGCGACGATGCCGACTCGCACGTCGCGCGGCAGCGCATCGATGAACGCCGTCGCGGCGGCTTGGGCAGCAGCGAGGCGGCTGGGCGCGACGTCGGTTGCGCTCATGCTCATCGAAACGTCGATGGCGAGGACCACCGTGCTGCGCCGCACGAGCGAGGTGAAATCCATCGCCGGGCGCGCCGCTGCGAGCAGCAGGGCGACGACGGCGAGCAGCAACAACACCGGCGGCGCGTGGCGCGGCACCTGCCTGCCCGGGCTCTTTGCGCAGGGCATCAACCCAAAGGCGACTGCCCGCAGCCTGCGCTGTTGCCGGCGCTGCACGACCGCATACCCCGCGGCCAGCGCCGGCACGGCCAACAGTATCCAGAGCAGCTCGATCCAAAGAAAAGTCAAGGTGGCATTCGCTTACGGGGATAGGTGCGATACTTCCTGGTTAGCATGATGCAGGCCAGCCGCTACCCCACTACACCGCAGCAGGATGCGCCTGCCGTGTTGCGCGCGCATTACGCTCCAACGTAGAGCGGCGCGCGAGCCAATGGTGCGTGGGTGATGCGGTTGGGCCTGAATTCGCCAGGCGATCGCAGATTGATTAGGATATTCGCAACATGGGCATGTATTGATTGCACTGACGCATCCCACGAAGGATCTGCACCATGCTACGGAACGAAATAAACACGATGGGCTGCGCGGTAATGGCCTTGCTCGCGGCGCATGCCGCGGCCCAGTCGCCCGTCGGCGCGTCAACGTTGTATCCCGTCAAGACGATACGCATGGTGGTGGCGGCCGCGCCGGGCGGAGCGAACGATATTCTCGGCCGCATGTTTGCGCAGCGCATGACCGAATCGCTCGGCCAGACGGTGGTCGTCGACAATCGGGGCGGCGGAGGCGGCATCGTCGGCGCGGAGATCGTTGCGCATGCGGCGCCGGACGGCTACACGCTGCTGTATTGCACGAATTCCGTCGTGGTCAATCCCTCGCTCGTGACGAAGATCGGCTACACCCTGCAGGAGCTCGCGCCGATCACGATGGTGGCGAGCTTTCCGATCGCGATGACGGTCCACCCCTCGGTGCCCGTCAAGACGGTGCCCGAGCTGATCGCCTTGGCGAAGCAGCGCAAAGGCCTCAATTATGGCTCGAGCGGCACGGGGTCGACGAATCACCTGTCAGGCGTGCTGCTCAACAACGTCGCCGGAATTAACAACGTGCACATTCCTTACAAGGGCGCCGGCCCGATGATGACGGCGCTGCTCGCGGGCGAGCTCGAGATGGGTTTCACCACGGTCTTTTCCGCGGCGCCTCATGTGCGCAGCGGGCGGCTGCGCGCCGTTGCCGTAACCAGCCTCAAACCGCTGCCGAGCCTCCCCGGCGTGCCGACCATCGCGTCGTACTACCCCGGCTTCAACACCAATATCTGGCATGGCTATTTCACAACCGCGGGGTCACCGCCCCCGGCCGTCAACGTGCTCAATCGCGAGATCGTCAAAGCGCTGCGCTCGCTGGAGATACGCAATGCGCTGGACGATGGCGGCGCCGAGCCGGTCGGCAACACTCCGGCCGAATTCGCCGCCATCGCCGCCGCGGATCTCGAGAAGTACGCGAGGCTCGTGAAAATGTCCGGCGCCAGGGCCGACTGATCGTTTCTTCCTTACAAGGAATGTATCGATGCCGTTCCACAATCTTTCCGCTGCTTCGTTCCTGACTCTGCTCGGCGTCATCGCCGCCGCGCCCGCGTTTGCGCAGACTTACCCCACGCGCACGGTCCGCCTGATCGTTCCATTTCCGCCGGGCGGCGGCAACGACGTGCTGGGACGGATGTTTGCGCAGCGCATGACCGAGCCCCTCGGGCAGACCATCGTCGTCGACAATCGTCCCGGCGGCGGCGGCAACATCGGTACCGAGTTCGTGGCGCGCGCCGCGCCTGACGGCTACACGCTGCTCTATACGACGAATTCCTTCACGGTCGGCCCCGCCCTGTATGCGAAGCTCGGCTACGAGCTGAAGGAGCTCGCGCCGATCACTCAGGTTGCGATCTTTCCTATTCTCCTGGTGACGCATCCCTCGGTTCCCGCGAAGTCGGTGAAGGAGCTGGTCGCGCTTGCCAAAAAACGCGGAGGGCTCAACTACGGCTCGACGGGAACCGGCTCGACCAACCACCTGACGGGGGTGCTTTTCAACAATGTCGCGGGCATCGAAAACGTGCACATCCCCTACAAGGGCGCCGGCCCGATGATGACGGCGCTGCTTTCCGGCGAAGTCGAGATGGGCACCCCGACAT
The DNA here is from genome assembly GCA_046715035.1 of Burkholderiales bacterium. Taxonomy (GTDB): domain Bacteria; phylum Pseudomonadota; class Gammaproteobacteria; order Burkholderiales; family SG8-41; genus PALSA-1004. Next base: position 8,690 of record JBKJZR010000156.1, read on the forward strand.
TGTTCACCGCCGCTCCGTACGTCCGGCAGGGGCGGCTGCGTGCCATCGCGGTCACCAGTCCCAAGCCGGCGGCCAGCCTCCCCAACGTGCCGACGATGGCATCCGTGTATCCCGGTTTCGACACGAGCGTCTGGCACGGCTATTTCACGACTGCGGGCACGCCGGCACCGGTCATCGCGACCCTCCATCGGGAGATCCTGAAAGCCCTGCGCTCGCCCGAAATCAGCAAGGCGCTCGAGGACGGCGGCGCCGAGCCCGTCGGCAATACTCCGGCAGAGTTCGCCGCCGTCATCGCGAGAGACGTCGAAAAATATGCGAAGCTCGTCAAGATCTCGGGCGCGAAGGCGGACTGACGACGTGGCGTCGCCCGGCATTCGAAAGACGACGTCATCCCAGCGCAGGCTGGGATCCACGAGACCTGCTTGATGTCCTCAGTGCATTCGCGTGCTTACTGGTTCGCCATTGCTTCAGTCTATAATCCTCGCGAGCGGTGTAGCTGTCATCCATGCCAACCAACACGCCCCCCGATCCGTCCAGACTCGACCGGGTCCTCGCCGAAGCGCGCCGTCACAGAGAAGAACGCGGCCACGGCTATCGCGAGCAGGCGCTCAAACTGTATCCGTGGATCTGCACGCGCTGCGGCCGCGAATTCAGCGGCGCGCGCGTGCGCGAGCTGACGGTCCATCACAAGGACCACAATCACGACAACAACCCGCCCGACGGCAGCAACTGGGAGCTGCTGTGCCTCTACTGCCACGATAACGAGCACCAGCGTTATCTGGAGGCCGATGCTAATCCGGGCGCCGCGGTCGCGCGCAATGATCCACCCCCGGCGACACACAATCCATTCGCGGGCTTGAAGGACCTGCTCGAGAAGAACAAGTAACCGCGCGGTGAGCACGGCGGTCGTGCTTCGATCCTCAGTCTCCAATTCCGTTCGCACAGCGACGATTGCCGGTTATGACCCCCGCAGCTACTATTCCCAATCGACTTAAAGGACACATATGGCGGCGAGCGAAATGAAGGACCTGGGCGGCATCAGCGTCTATGTCCCGACCGGCGTCGCGGACGCGGCGCAGAACCGGCTCGCCCCGCGGCTCGAAACAGTGCGCGGCGCGCGCATCGGCATCCTCGACAACTGCAAGGAGTTCGCCGACCTCGTCCTGCGCGGCACGGCCGAAAGTTTGCAGCGCGACCACGGCGCCGGCGCAGTCACGTTCTGGCGCAAGAGCTATCTCGGCATACCGTCCCCGTTCGCAGCCGAGATGGCGGCGGCGTGCGACGCGGTGATCAACGGCGTCGGCCACTGAGGGTCGTCCACCCCGTGGACCGCGCGTGACGCGGCCGAACTCGAAGACCTCGGCATTCCTACGGTCACGGTCATCAGTACTGCATTCGCGCCGCTGGCACAGATCACCGCATCGGGCACAGGGCACATGAGCCTGCCTATCGTGGTCGTGCCACACCCTGTCGGCGACCGCGACGAACAGCGCGTGCAGCAAAACGGCGCGGCCATCGCCGCAGAGTGCGTCCGTCTGCTCACCACGCCCGTCGAGCGCCTTGCGCGCGAATTCGAGGAAAAGCATTTCCCGCCTGCGTCCGCTCTCATGCCGAGATAAGCGCTGCCGATGAAACACGAGCAGCCTGCGATCCCCGTTGCCGAGGACGCGTTCGACCGCGTCAACGATTATTTCTACGAGCGCGGGTGGAC
>JBKJZR010000157.1:0-4222 GCA_046715035.1 Burkholderiales bacterium
GTGCTGGTTTCGACTTCGAGGCCCTGCCGCGACATCGCTTCCTGCACGTCGGGCAGCTCGACCGCCTTGATCGCGGCGGCGCGGATGAGATTCACGATACCGGCAGGAGTCCCGGCCGGCACCAGCAACGCGTACCAAGAGCTCACGTCGAAACCTGGAAATCCCGACTCTGCGATCGTCGGCAGCTCGGGAGCGACCTTGGAGCGTTTGGTTCCCGTGGTGGCAAGCGCTTTGAGCCTGCCGGCTTTGACCTGCGGTATCGACGACGCGACGCTGCCGAACAGCACCTGCGCCTCGCCGGCGAGCACCGCTGCCGCCGCCGGACCGCCGCCCTTGTACGCGAGATGCACCATGTTGATGCCGGCGCGCTTCTTGAACAATTCCGCGGCCAGATGCAAGGGGCTGCCGACGCCAGCCGACGCGTAGTTGAATCCGCCCGCTTTCTGCTTCGCCAGCGCGATAAAGTCTTGCAGCGTGACCGCCGGTACGCTCGGGTGCAGCACGAGTATGTACTGCGCAGTCGCGAGCAACGTGACCGGCTGCAGATCCCTGTCGACGCTGTACGGCAGCTTGTAAAGCGAAGGGTTCACGGTCACCACCGTGTTGAATCCCATCAACACGGTGTGGCCGTCCGGCGCCGCCCGCGCCGCGGTTTCTGCGGCGATGTTCCCGGCAGCGCCACCCCGATTGTCCACCACCCATGGCTGGCCGAGCGCTTCATGCAGTTTGGGGGTGATGATGCGGGCGAGCGTGTCCGCGCCGCCCCCCGGAGCGAAAGGTACGAGCAGTCTGACCGGGCGCGTTGGATACGTTGGTTCGGCGCCGGACGCCGCGCCGCAGAAAGTCGCGCAAAGCACTGCCGCTTGCACCAGAACGAAACGCCTCAAGCTCGGCTTCATGACACGCCTCTCATTGCTTATCGATTTGCTGAAGTTCCCGGTTCGCGCCGAGCCCTGCGACGGCGCTCAGGATTCCCGGCTGCGCACCATCAGGCGCAGAACGTCTCCGACATCGGCAACGTTCTCGAGATCCCACAAAGCGGCGAGCAGGCGGTCGCACGGGTCGGGCTCGAGCACTTTGCGCGCGAGCCCACGGAATTTCTCCTCGACCTCGGCATCGGTCATCGGATTCTTCCAGTGACCGCGGTGATAGTCGACGACCGTCGTGTGCTCGGCGCCGGTTTTGGTGACGACCCTCATTCGGCATTGCATCGCGTCGGGCATGCGCTGGTTCGCCTCCTCCGACACCTCGACCTTGATCCGCTGCGCGAGCGCGAGTATCTGCGGATTGCGCAAGTATTCGTCGTCGAAGTGGTGCTCCTCGACCGCCCCGTGGATGAATGCCACGGCCACGGTGTAAGGCATGCTGTGGTCGGCGGTCTCGCGCGTTGCCGGCCGCCATTTCTCGGGATCGCCCGCCATCAGCCGCACTGCTGCGGTCACCGTCGCGATATGCACTTCGGTAATCTCGTCAGGACTGCCGATCTTCGAGCGGATTTCGAGCGCGGCCTGGACTACGGTCTGCGAATACTGACCGAGCGGAAAGCGCTTGATGCTGCATTCCATGATTTTGAACGGCTGCCGGGAGCCGCCGAGTGCCGCGAGCTTGAACGGAGCGCGCGTGACTGCCTTGAAGTAGCCGCCGACGCCCTCGAAGATCGGCGCGGGGCCGGTCATGCCGCGCGCGGCCAGCATGGCTGCAAATACCGCATTGCGGCTCGCGTTCGCGTACGCACAGCCTTTCCACATCGACACGTTGCCGATGCGTGTCTGGTAGAGCGCCACATTGGGTGCAATGCCCAGATTGAAGGCCTGCGCCATCTGCTGCTCGTTCAGCCCGAAGAGCCTGGCAGCCGCCGCCGTGCTCGCCATCCCGCCCACGGTCACGTGATCGAAACCGAGCGGCTTGAGATCGACCTCATCGCAGATGCGGCAAAACACTTCGTACGCGAGGACGGTCGCGGTGATCAGCTCTTTGCCAGTGCGGTGCGTAAGCTCGGCGACGCTGAGCACCGCGGCGATGCTGTCGCTGGGATGGCCGGATTCGCCGCTGCTCGTGTAGCCGTCGTTGAAGTCGAGAAACCGGATCATCACCCCGTTCGCGAATGTCGCCAGATCAACGCTCGACCGCTGCCCGGTGTAAATAACCGTCGCGGGATCGGTGCTGGTAACGGCGCCGGCGATGTCGCAGGCGATGCGCGCTGGTCCGCTCAACGCGCCGCCGAGCGCACATCCCAGCGTGTCGATGATGAGGCGCTTCGCCTGCCTGATTACATCCGCGGGCAAGTCCTCGTAGCGAAGTCCGACCGCATACGAGGTCAACTGCTCGACGAGTGTTGTCATGCAGTCATCGTCTGCACGCGGGAGACCGGCGCATTCCCCGGGACGGGCGCTGCCGAGACGCGAGCAGTCATGCGGCCATCAAGCCGCGCACGTGCGCCTCTTCGTGCAGCCGCCACGCGCGTGGGTTCGAGATCGGCCGCTATGGCCTTGGTCTGCATCAGCATGAGAATCCTCCGGCAAATATTTTAAACCCAAGCCAATGGCGCGAGATCGAGATCGAAGTCGAAACGGCCGCGCATCCACGCCGCAGGTGACTTGCCCGCCGTCGATCAGTGCAAGGTCACAGTGTCACACTGCGCCGCCGCGGCGCAGCTCGTCGATCTGGGCTGCGGCATAGCCGAGTTCGGCGAGAATCCGCTCGGTGTGCTCGCCGATCGCGGGCACCGGATCCAGCCGCGCTTCGAACTCCGGCATGGTCACCGGCGGCAGCAGCGTGGGGAGCTGCCCGACCGGCGAGCCCATCTCCCGCCACCGATCGCGCGCCCTGAGCTGCGCGTGCTCCCAGACTTCGCCGGGCGTGTTGATGCGCGCATTGGCGATGCCTGCCGCGTCGAGCTTGGCGACCACCTGCTCCGCGCTCATGGTCTTGAAAATGTGCTCGATCAGCTCGACCACCTCGGCGCGGCGCTCCGTGCGCTTGGTATTGTTGGCATAGCGCGCATCCTGTGCCAGCGCGGTATCGCCGAGCACCTGTTCGCAGAACGCCGCCCACTCGCGCTCGTTCTGAATGCCCATCATCACGTAGGCGCCACCGCCGCATTTGAAGCGCCCATACGGGACGATGGTGGCGTGATCTGGTCCGCTGCGCCGCGGCGCGGCGCCGCTGAAATGCGTGTAGTTGAGCGGGTGCGACATCCACTCCGCGAGCGACTCGAACATCGTCACTTCGACTCGCGTCCCCCTGCCCGTTTTCTCGCGCTGGTAGAGCGCCGTGAGGATGCCGGAATACGCATACATGCCGGCGCTGATGTCGACGATCGATATGCCGACTTTCGCCTGCGTCTCCGGCGTCCCCGTCACCGAGAGCACACCGACTTCGCTCTGGATCAGCAGATCGTAGGCCTTCTTGTGCGCGTACGGGCCGCTGTCCCCGTACCCGGACAAATCACAAACGATGAGGCGCGGATGCTTTTCGAGCAGCAGGGGCGCAGCCAGCCCGAGGCGGGCAGCCGCGCCCGGCGCGAGGTTCTGGATAAAAACATCGGCGCCCGCGATCAGCTTCGCGAGAATTTCCCGCGCCTGCGGGTGTTTGACGTCAAGCGTCAGACTCTCCTTGGAGCGATTGAGCCACACGAAGTACGCGGACATGCCTTTGACGGACTGGTCGTAGTCGCGGGCGAAGTCGCCGACCCCGGGGCGCTCGATCTTGATTACGCGGGCACCGAGATCGGCGAGCTGGCGCGTGGCAAACGGCGCTGCGACCGCCTGCTCGAGCGCGACGACCGTGATGCCGTCCAGGGGTCTCATCAGGAAAACGTGAGGCGCGAGGCGTGGGGCGTGAGGCGATAGAAGAACGTGAGGCGTAAGGCGACAGGCGTGAGGCGAAACAGCTTTGTTCCAGCTACGGTCACATTGCGGTTTAGAAGCTCCTCACTCCTCATTTCTCACTCCTCACTGGGTAAGTCTCACCGATCGTTGAACGCTGAAGGCTCACTCCTCACTCCTCACTCCTCCCGCCTCACGCCTCACGCCTCACGCTCTTCACCTTTCACGCCTCCACACGCCTTTAATCCACCTTCGCCCCGGAATCCCTGACGACTTTCGACCACTTCGCAATCTCGTCCTGGACGTAGCGACCAAATTCCTCGGGCGTCATTGGCGCCGGCTCGGCGCCGAGGGCAGCCAGCCGCTCCTTGATGTCCGCGGTGTTGAGTATCGCC
>JBKJZR010000158.1:0-4055 GCA_046715035.1 Burkholderiales bacterium
AAAGCGGCGCTGCCTGTGGCGCCGGAAGCACGATCTCGAACCCGTCTTCGCCGGTGTATCCGGTGCGTGCCAGCATCGCATCACCCGCCTGCGCCGCGCTGAAATGCGGCAGCCCCTCGGCCTTGGCACGGGCCTCGGGCAGCGCCTGGCAGACGCGCTCACGAGCACCCGGCCCCTGCACGGCAATGATGGCGAGATCACGACGCGCGACTATTTCCACACCGGGGGCGACCCGGCCGCTGTGCTGCACAAGCCATGCGTAGTCTTTGTCAGCGGCGCCGGCGTTGACGATCAGCCGGAATGAATCATCGTCCCGGCGATAGACGATTAGGTCATCGAGGATGCCGCCCGCAGGGTTCAGCATGCATGTGTACAGTGCCCTGCCCACGCGGTCGAGCCGCGCGATGTTGTTCGCCAGCACATAGGAAAGCAGCGGCCGGCTGCCGTCCCCGCGCACGTCCAGTGCGAGCATGTGCGAAACGTCGAATATCCCGCAATCGCGGCGCACCGCGTGGTGCTCCGCGAGCTGCGATCCATAGTGCAGCGGCATTTCCCAGCCGCCGAAATCGACCATGCGCGCGTTCAACTCGCGATGCATGCCGTGCAGCGGCGTGGTCTTAAGGCTCGATGGGGCGGCGGTCACGATGTTCTCGTCAGTCCTAGCGCGCAGGCGCCGCGAGCAGGTCGAGTCGGAAACCCTGCGCGCCGAGATCACCGCTGTCGATGACGAGCCGCAGCGTAACTTCGGCATTCGGCGGTATTCCGGCGCGCGCGTCCTTGCCCGCGTCGAGGTACTCGGACGGAAAGAATACTCTGCGCGCGACGGTATGCTCGCGCGAGTTCGTCAGAACAACGTCGAGCGCGGGGTAGCCGAGCGCGGTCGTGGCGTGATTGCGCAAGGTCGCGGTGAGCGCGATCACACCCGGGCTGGACGGGTCCGTCGCCTGCATGTCCGATGCTTCGATGCTGATCGAACGTGGGCGCTGTGGCAGCGCGACGGTGCACCGCAGCTGTTCGCACATCTGCACGAGGAAGGGACGTGCTTCGGGCAGGTTAGCCGCGATTTCGCTGCGATAGAAATAGAGCGCCTGCGCGGCGAGCGCCATCATCAGCAGCAGGGCGCCGATCGCCCAGCCCCTGCTGCGTGCGGGCGGCCGCGGCTCTTCGATATACACGTCTTCGACCGGCGCGATGCTCGGTGACACAGGCGCAGGGACCGCGATCTCCGGTGTGCTCAGCTCGAGCGGCGGAATCGGCTCACCGGCGCTGAGCGCAGGCGTGTCGTCAGGCCCAGCCGATACGGCTTCGGCCAGGACACTTACAGGGGCAGGCGAGCTGGCAACCGGCTGCGCGGTCGCCGTGGCCTCGCGCGCATCGATCGGGGCTGCGTCGCGCAGCGTGGCCAGCGTCTTGAAGCCGTCGAAGACCGTCGCGCAACGCCCACACCGCACCATGCCGTGTTGCGCCTGCAACTGCTGCGGAACGACACGAAAGGTCGTCGCGCAGTTCGGGCACCGCGTGACCATGCTCATCGCGGCGCTGACCTAGTAACGATGGCCTGCAAGCAGCGTCCAGCCGTCATCATGCCGCGTGGCCTCCATTGAGAACCACGGCGCGTAGGCGTCTCCGACCTCCGCGGCCTGTGACTCCAGAATGCCCGACAGCACGATGCGCCCGCCAGTGCGCGTCGCCCGCGCTAACAAAGGCGCCAGCAGCAGCAATGGACTGGCGAGGATATTGGCCAGCACGATATCGGCAGGTTGAACGAGGGGATGGTCGGGCGCCTCGAAGCGCACGGTCACTTCATTTTGCATTGCATTACGGCGTGCCGCAAGCAACGCGTCGGTGTCGATATCGACACCGCGCGCACTGCCCGCGCCCAGCTTCATCGCTGCGATCGCGAGTATTCCCGAGCCGCAGCCGTAATCGATCACGGCTTCGCCGCCCCGCAGACACTCGTCGAGCCAGGCCAGGCACAACCGCGTGGAAGCGTGCGTCCCGGTGCCGAAGGCGAGTCCGGGGTCGATGATCAGGTTGATCGCTGCTGGATTCGGCGGTGCATGCCACGACGGCACGACCCATAGCCGATCCGATATCCGCACGGGAGGAAACTGGCTCTGGGTCGCACGCACCCAGTCGCGCTCGGCGATCGTGGCGACTGAGTACTCGTGGGCGCAGTCGAGCTGCGCCGCGGCGAGCGCTGCGGCGAGGCGCGCATCGACATCGGCGCCCGCGGCGAATAGCGCGCAGACCTGTACCCTCTCCCACACTGGCGCGTAGGCCGCATCCGGCTGCGCAAACAACGGCTGCTCGCGCCGAGTGCCCGCAAACGCGTCGGTCGTTTCTACCGACGCCGCGCCCGCGTTCAGCAATGCCTCCGCCAAACGCTCGGCGTACGTCGAATCGACCGTCAGACTAACGGCGAGCCAGGACATGTTTTAGGGATGAGGGATGAGGAATGAGGGATGAGGAATGAGGGATGAGGACTGCGGACGGAGGATTGAGATTCGAATCGCCGCGCCGCCTAATTTTTGCCCGATCCCCGATCCTCGATCCTCACTCCTCGATCCTGCTTTTTCTCACTCGACTTTGGCCTTCGCGAGCTTCTGCTCGAGAAAGTGAATGCTGGTGGCACCCCGCAGGAAAGCGGCATCCTGCATCAATTGCGCGTGGAGCGGCAGATTGGTCTGTATTCCCTCGACAACGGCTTCCGACAGCGCGATAGCCATCCGCGCAATCGCCTGCTCGCGGGTATCTCCGAAGGCGATGAGCTTGCCGATCAGCGAATCGTAGTACGGCGGCACGACGTAGTTGTTGTAGATGTGCGAGTCGATGCGTATGCCCGGGCCTCCCGGCATATGCCACGACGTGATGCGTCCGGGCGATGGGGTGAACTTGTACGGATCCTCGGCGTTGATCCGGCACTCGATCGCATGTCCTTTGAACGCGATGTCGCGCTGCTTGAAGGGTATGCGCTCACCGGCAGCGATGCGGATCTGCATCTGCACGATATCGATGCCGGTAATCATTTCCGTCACCGGGTGCTCGACCTGCAGCCGGGTGTTCATCTCGATGAAATAGTATTCGCCGCCGTCGTAGAGGAACTCGAAAGTGCCGGCGCCTTCGTAGCCCATCTTGCGGCATGCCTCAGCGCAGCGCTCGCCGACCCGCACGCGGCCGCGGTCCGGCAGCTGCACGGCCGGGGCCTCTTCGATGATCTTCTGGTGACGCCGCTGCATGGAGCAATCGCGGTCGCCGAGGTAGACAGCGCTGCGAAACTTGTCCGCCAATACCTGGATCTCGATGTGGCGCGGGTTCTCGAGAAATTTCTCGATATACACCATCGGGTTGCCGAATGCAGCCTGCGCTTCCGCCCGCGTCATCGACACCGCATTCAGCAATGCGGCTTCGGTGTGAACCACGCGCATGCCGCGGCCGCCCCCGCCTCCCGCAGCCTTGATGATGACGGGATAGCCGATGGCGCGCGCCGTCTTGACGATCTCTTCGGGCGCCTCCCCCAAGGCGCCGTCGCTGCCGGGCACGCATGGGATGCCGGCCCGTTTCATCGCCGCCTTGGCGCTGATCTTGTCGCCCATGAGCCGTATCGTGTCCGCTTTGGGACCGATGAATACGAACCCGCTCTTGTCGACGCGCTCGGCAAAGTCGGCGTTCTCGGAAAGGAAGCCGTACCCGGGATGGATCGCTTCCGCGTCGGTGACTTCGGCGGCGCTGATGATGGCCGGAATGTTCAGGTAGCTCTGCGCGGAAGGCGGCGGTCCGATGCATACGGACTCGTCGGCGAGCTTGACGTACTTCGCCTCGGCGTCTGCTTCCGAATGCACGGCCACGGTCTTGATGCCGAGCTCGCGGCAGGCGCAAATGATCCGCAGGGCGATCTCGCCGCGGTTGGCAATCAGGATCTTGTTAAACACTGACCTTGACCGCGAACAGGCGCTCGCCGAACTGCACCGCTTTCCCGTTCTCGACATACGCCGCGGCGAGCTCGCCGTCGGTGTCGCACTCAATCTCGTTCATCAGCTTCATCGCTTCGATGA
>JBKJZR010000159.1:0-10701 GCA_046715035.1 Burkholderiales bacterium
TTTTGCCACTCGATGCGGCCGAGCTTGACCGAAAACGGTTTGATGCGCGCGGCGAGCCGCTTCAGTCTGAGCTCGGCGCTCGCCTGCGTAGCTTCCAGGCCCGTGAGCAGCGTCACGTGGGGCTGCACGTGCGGTCCGCGCGCTGCGCCGGTGCACGCGATTGACCGCGTCCTGGATCGTCTTCAGGGCGTCTCCGTTCGGACGCACCCAGACGGAGCCGCGGATTACTGCCGTAGTGTCGATGTGGGTCCTCGCGTGTCTTGCCCTTTCAGAGCGGAATCACCAGCAGCGTGTCGAAACGCCCCGAGTCGGTGACGACCGTGCGCTTGCGCAGCAGCGCGTGCCCGGCGTCACACACGACTTCGTCGACGTAGCGTCCCGCGCTGAACACCTGCATGGCGCCGTCGTGCATGGTGCGCACGACGAGGTAGCTTGTCTGCGTGCGGTAGGCGCCGTCCGCAAAATCGAGAATCTCGGTGGGGCCGATCACGTGGCGGTAAACATGAGGCTCGTACACATTGACCTCGCGGATCGCGCTCACGCGGTCCTCGAGCATGTCGCGGTTATCGCAGACCCACACGCCGATCGGCCGGCCCAGTTCGAATTCGCTGCGCGGCAGGATCTGGTAGATGCACTGCTCGGTGAAGAACTGCGGCCAGCGCTCGAGCTCGTCGTTGTCGATGGCGTGCACGTATTGCATCATGAGCCGTGCGATCGCGTCGCGCGCTGCCGCCGGGACCGCGACATTGGTCGCGGTCGCAAATACGGTCGAATTCATTGCGCTGGATCAGGCCGGGCCGCAGGATTCAAACGTCGAGCAGCTCGCGATAAACCTTCCAGAAGCCGCGCACCGAGGTTTCGGTCGCGCGCGTGGGCATGCCGCCGACGCCGCGCCCGCCCATTTCGATGATCGCCCGTTTGTCGAGATCACCGCGTATGCCCTTCTGCACGAAGCCGCCGATCGCGCCGTCTTCCATCGAGACGAGCCCGGCGGGGCCGACCAGGTTGGACTGCTTGACGCGTACGCTGGTTTGCTCTTCGGTGTCGCTCTCCAGACCCAGCAGCGTCCACACGAGCTCGCACTTGTCGACCCCGTGGGTGATGATCTGCCGCGTGCCCAGCGAATTGAGCACCTGCTGCATGACGAAGCCGGGGAATATGCTCTGGATCGAATTGGTGATCTGATCGGGAAACTCCATCCACTGGTCGATCAGCGACGGATCCTTGAGCCCGTAGTCGTCCTTCTGGGCGCGTATCATTCCCGAGTCGTAAGCCGCGTCGCCCTGGTCCGTGTAGCGCTTGGTGAAGGTGATGTGGTGCCAGCTCCTGTCGTCCTGGCGCGTGCCCCCTTCGGCCGACAGCCGGTTCAGCTTGAACGTCGAAAAAAAGGCGTGCAGGAGGCTGGGGTGGTAGTTGTCGCGGCTGTTCTCGATGTACAGCTTCCAGTTGTTGTGCATGAACTGGCTGTAGCGGCCGAGTATCCTGAGCCTGCCGTGCAGCGTGCGCTCGATGTGCTCGACCATCACCGGCCCGAGATACTCGCGCAGCGGCGGAGTCTCGTCCGCGAACGTTCCGAAGACAAGCCCGTTGATGGTTTCGACGCGCAGCCGCGTGAGCTTGTGCGCAGTCTTGTCGAAATCGGCGGTCATGCCGCCTTTCTGCTGGATGCCTTTCTCGAAGGCGATGCTCGTGAGATTGCCGTCGAAATCGTAGATCCAGTTGTGATACGGACAGACGAAATTATGCGCGCGCGTGCGCTTGCCCTTGGGCTGAAAGCAGATGATCGAGCCCTTGTGGACACAGCGATTGACGAGTGCGTTGATGCCGCCGTCCTTGCGGCGCACGACGATGATGGGGCTGTCGCCCACGTACGTCGTGATGTAGTCGCCGGCGTCGGGAACCTCCACGTCCAGGCAGAGGAAGTTCCAGGTCGGCCCGCGAAAAATGCGGTCCTGCTCCCACTGGTAGATCTCGGCATCGCAAAAAACCTGCATCGGCACGCGGGTGATGCCTTCCTCGGGCCACTGCAACAAATCCGGCATTGCCCGTGCGGTGACGGCTTGCGTCATAGAGAATCCTGTGGTCGAGTAAGGCGGGGCATGGGCCCACGCCACCAATTTACACGCAAAACCGAATTGCCAAAACTGCGCGCTGGCGCTTACTGCGGTTCGATTTTAGCGGTCTTGACGATTTCGGCCATGCGCAGCAGATCGGCCCTGGTCGCGGCGAGCAAGTCCGCGGGAGAACCGAACGACACTTCCGCCCCGCTCTGCGCCATCTGCTCGCGCACCTCCGGCAGACTCAGCGCGCGATGTATCTCCTTGTTGAGACGCGCCACGACGGGCTGGGGGGTGCCTGCAGGCGCATAGATCGCGATCCACAGCGTCATCGCATACCCGGGGACACCGGCCTCGCTCATCGTCGGCAGGTCGGGCAGGTTGAGCGCGCGCTTCGGGGTGGTCACCGCGAGGGGACGTACGCGGTTCGCCTTGATGTGCTGCGACATCGACAACGCGGTGTCGAAAATGAGCGGGACCCGCCCCGAGAACACATCGGGATACGCCGCCGATGCGCTTTTGTACGGCACGTGGTTCAGCTGTATCCCTGCCATCGCGCTGAGCAGTTCCCCGGAAAGGTGCGACGTGCTGCCCACGCCCGACGAGCCGAACGCGAGCGCTCCGGGTTTCGTTTTCGCCAGCGCGATCAGTTCCTTCACGGATCTGACGGGCAGATCGGGATTGGTCGCGAGTACCGTGGGCGTGATCGCGACCATGCTGATCGGTGCGAAATCCTTGATGGGGTCGTAGGGCAGGGCCTTGTACAGATAAGGGACGATCGCGTGCGTGCCATTGCTCGCGAGCACGATGGTATAACCGTCGGGAGTCGCCTTGGCGACGATGTCGGTGCCGATCGTGCCGCCCGCGCCGCCGCGATTGTCGACGACGAGCGACTGGCCGAGCGAGTCCTGCATGCGTGCCGAGAGTATCCGGCCGATGATGTCGGAGGTGCCGCCAGCCGCGAACGGCACTACGAAGCGGATCGGGCGCACGGGAAAATCGGCGCTGAGGGCGGGACCGGCGACGGCCACCAGAAAGATGGGGGACAAGGTTGCGGCGAGGCGAATCGATCTCACGGGCGCTCCTGAAGTTTGAGTATGCCGCATAAAACAAGAACCACGCCTACATTTGTAACGCAGGGCCGCACGTTCGCGGCGACCTGGACACGCGGCGTTGAACCATCATCGGGCGCGATGCCGCCGCATGGTGCGCCGGATCACGCACGATCGGCCCGCCTCGCAAAAAGATACCGCACCACGGCCGCGGCAGCAATTGCGCTGTCAGCGCGGAGCCCGTTGCGGGACTCGCATCTGTTAGGATGGCGCCAGGGACCTCGATACGCGGAGGTAACGCTGAAGACCCACTCGCTCGCAGCCGTTCTCCTCGTGCTGCTGGTGCTCTTGCCCACTGCAGCGCGCGCTCAGGCAAAGTATCCCGCCAAACCGGTGCGCCTGCTGCTGCCCTTCGCCGCCGGCAGTGCGGTGGACCTGCTCGCGCGTCTTTATGCGCAGCGCATGGCGGAAGCGTGGGGCCAGCAGGTCGTCGTGGAAAACCGCACAGGCGCCAATGGCATCATCGGCATGGAAGCGATCGCACGCGCCGCGCCCGATGGCTACACGATCGGTATGGCCAATATCGCAACGCTCGCCGTCAATCCGGGCATCTATCCAAAGCTGCCGTACGATGCACTGCGCGATTTTGTGCCCGTTTCGCTGACCGCAACGATCGGCAACTGTCTGATGGTGCATCCGTCGTTTCCGGTGCGGTCGGTCGGCGATCTCGTGGCCCTCGCCAGGAAACGCCCCGGCGAGCTCAACTACGCGTCGGGCGGCGTGGGCAGCGCTCAGCACATCCCGATGGAGCTGTTGCAGTCGATGACAGGGGTCAGGCTCGTGCACATCGCCTACAAGGGGGTTACGCCCGCGTTCAACGACGTGCTCGCAGGGCAGGTGCCAATGGCTTTCACGGGCATCGCGCAATCGCTCCCGCATCATCGCAACGGGCGGCTGCGCATCATCGGCACGACCGGCGTCAAGCGCACGGGCGCGACCCCGGATATACCGACGATCGGCGAGCAGGGGCTGCCCGGTTACGAGGCCGATTCGTGGACGGGGGTAATCGTGCCACGCGGCACGCCAGCGGACATCGTCGCTTCGATACACGCCGAAATCGCGCGCGTGAGCCAGCTTGCCGAGACGCGCGAGCGCTTGGGCGCAGCGGGATTCGAAGTCGTCGGCAGTTCGCCTGAAACGTTCGCAGCATTGATCAGAAATGATGCTGCGCGCCTGGGCAAGGTCATCCGCGAAGCGGGCATTCGCGCTGAATGAATCGACATTTTAGTTCCTGATCGAAGGCGCGCGGCTGTGCAGGCGCGCGTCGGGCCGGGCAAATACGTGGAGTAGAATCGGGCCGTGACCTGACCGTCACGCGGCAGGGGAGTTCCTGGCTGGACCCGGTCGGCTACAGGTGGGCGAATAGCGCGGCTTTCACGCGCACCGGGATCCGGCATTCGTTCTGTTCGTGCTGCCTCAGGAGGGGGGCGCCGGATATGGGCAACACATTCGTCAGATACGGCATCGTCGTCCTCGTCATCGGCGCGGCGATACTGCTGCGCTCCGCGGCGGATCCGTGGCTCGGTGATCGCTATCCGCTGATTACGCTGTTTGCCGGCGTCGGAATTACCATCTGGGCCGCGGGCGTGGGACCGGCTCTGGTCGTTGCGCTCGTCGGCTACGCGCTCGCCAATTACCTGTATATCGAACCGCGCGGCTCGGTCGACCTCGCCAGCGCCGACGACGTGATCGCCTTCGTCGTCTATCTTTTCACCTGCGCGCTGCTGATCGGTTTCGGAGAGGGTACGCGGCGTGCATGGCGCCAGGCGGATGCCGCGGCGGACTACGTCAACCGTGCGTTGCGCGGCGCGCGCATGGTGGCGTGGGAATGGGAGCCCGATGCGAACCGTTTTGCGGTGACCGACAACGCGACGGAATTTTTCGGCCTGCGCGAGCCGATCCGCAGTGCGGAAGACGGCGTGCGGCATATCCATCCCGACGATCTGCCAGTGCACGCGGACGCGGTCCGGCGCGCGCTCAAAGAAGGCAGCGTTTATCAGTGCGCGTACCGGTTCGTGCGTCCCCGCGACGGGCGCACGATGTGGGTCGAGGACCACGGTACCGTGACGCGAGGCGCGGATGGCCGCACGCTCAAGATGGCCGGCGTCGCAGTCGATATCACCGCGCAGAAAGAGCTCGAAGACGTGCTGTCGAAGCGCGCGGAGGAGCTGCGGGAAGCCGACCATCGCAAGAACGAATTTCTCGCGCTGCTCGCGCACGAGCTGCGCAATCCGCTGGCGCCGATGCGCGCGAGCCTGCAGATCATGAAAATGGTCGATACCGAGGACGTCACGGCGACGCAGCGGGCGGTGCTCGAGCGCCAGGTTGCCTATATCAGCCGGCTGATCGACGATCTTATGGACGTGAGCCGCATCGACCGCGGCAAAATCGCGCTGCACCGCGAGTTGGTGGATCTCAAACGCCTTATCGGCCATGCAGTCGAATTCGCGTATCCGGCGCTCGAGCTCAAGCGCCAGCAGCTGACGCAGAACCTGCCTGCCGGGCCGGTGTATGTCGATGCGGACGTCACCCGCGTCACCCAGATAATCGGCAATGTTCTGGCCAACGCCGCCAAGTTCACCAGCGACGGCGGCAGCATTTCGATCGGCCTCGCGGCCGAGCAGGGTCAGGCGGTCATTCGTGTTCGCGACAACGGGATCGGCATTGCGGCCGATCAGCAGGAGAGGATATTCGAGCGGTTTGTCCAGCTCGATGCATCGCTCGAGCGCGTGTGCAGCGGATTGGGCGTGGGCCTGACGCTCGTCAAAACGCTCGTCGAGCTGCACGGGGGCAGCGTGGCGGTCGCCAGCGAGGGCAGCGGCGCGGGCAGCGAATTCACGCTGCGGCTGCCGCTGGCAGACGCCCTGCCCATGGCTGAACATTCGCCCGCCAGCGTAGCGAGCGCGCCCCAGGTTCCGCGCCGCATCCTTGTCGTCGACGACAACGTCGACGCGGCCGACAGTCTGGCCCTGATCCTGCGGCTGCACGGCCATGAAGTGCGCACCGCGGATGGCGGCGAGGCGGGACTCGAAATCGGCGCGGAATTTCATCCGGAAGTGATCATTCTCGATCTCGGCATGCCGGGGATGAATGGTTACGACACGGCGCGGCACGTGCGGCGCGAGCGCTGGGGCAAGAGCGCTCTGCTGATCGCGCTGACGGGATGGGGCCAGCCCGAAGACCGGCAGCGCTCGGCAGAAGCGGGCTTTCAGCACCACCTCGTCAAGCCCGCCGACCTCGATGAGCTGTCGAGCCTCATCGATCGACATCCCGTGCGGGAGCGGCCGCGGCTGGTCTCGTGAGGCGGCGCGCTTGTGCGGGGTAGCCGGCGGCGGGCCGCGGCATGCGCTGCGCGCCGCGATGCGCGCTCTCGTTGTGCCGCTTGCCCTGCTGAGCGCGGCAGGTTCGTCGCAGGCGCAGGCGTATCCGCAACGGCCCGTGCGCATCATCGTCAATGTCAGCGCCGGGGGCGGGGTGGACAGCCTCGCGCGCATCGCCGCGCAACACTACAGCACAGTGTGGGGCCAGCCTTTCGTCGTCGACAACCGCACCGGCGCAGGGGGCAGCATCGGCGTCGAGCTCGTCGCGAAAGCGGCGCCAGACGGGCACACGCTGCTCGTCAGCAGCAGCACCGTCATCACCAGCGCGGCGATACGCCAGCAGTCATACGATCCCGTCCGCGATCTGCAGCCGATCACGCGGCTCACGTCCAATCCCTATATTGTCGTCGTGACGCCCGGGTTGCCTGCAGCGAACGTGAGGGAGCTCATCGCGCTCGCGAAGTCGAAGCCGGGCGGGCTGAGCTTCGCCTCGGCCGGCACCGGCAGCATCGTGCACATGGGAGCGGAGCTGCTGACCGTGCTCGCCGGCGCGCCCATGACTCACGTGCCTTACAAGGGCGTCGCCGATGCTTACCCAGCCGTTGCGTCCGGGCAGGTCGACTGGATACTGGGCAGTCCGATCTCCGCGCTGCCGCTCGTCAAGGCGGGAAGGCTGCGCGGCATCGCCGTGACGAGTGCGGCGCGCAGCAAGGCGCTGCCCGAACTGCCGACGGTCGCCGAAAGCGGCGTTCCCGGCTACGACGTCGTCGCCTGGTTCGGCATGTTCGCGCCTGCGGGCGTGTCGCGGGACATCGTCGCGAGGCTCAATGGCGAGGCCAAGCGCGCGCTGCAAAGCCCGGAAGTCGCGCGCCGCATGGAAGTCGAAGGCACCGATGTGATCGGCAACTCGCCGCAGGAATTCGCGGCCGAAGTGAAAGCCGAGTTCGGGAAGTGGCGCGAGCTCGTCCGCAAAACGGGAATGAAAGCGCAGTGAGATGCTGTTCTGCGCCGCCATGGCTCCCGCCCTTGCGCTGCTGCGCGGGGGAGGGTCGGGGAGGGGGCGAAACCTGTGAGAAGAGATTCTGGTGCCCCGCTGCTCCAGCGCGGTAAATAAGCTTTGGTCATCCCTGACGCGGCCGCACCGCCGCCGCTAAGGCTTGACCGGCCGGATCAGCAGCCCGCTCGTCGACACGCGCAGCTCGAAGCGCGTCTTTTCGTTGACCGGCACGAACGCCGCAGAGCCGTACTCGGCGTCGAGAAGGTGCGATAACGGTGCGTAACGCTGGCGCAGCGTGAAGATATCGATGGGACGGTCCGGTCGCAGCGGATAGACGGTGCGCGCGGCGCTGCGTTCCTGCTCGATCCTGCGGTAGCGGCCGCCGACGCGATCGAGCTCGTAAGCGGTGTGCAGGCCGAACACGTTGGCGAGCGGTTTCCATTTGAGGATATGGGCATCGACGTAGATCTCGTCGCCGGCGATGTCGAATGTCGTCTCGCGGCCATCGGGCAGCGCGAATATGGCCTCGAACCGGCGCGGCGCGACAGGCCGCACGCTGATCGTGGCAGCGACCTCTTCGCGCGTCAGCGCCCGGTAGCCCTGGATGCCGATGGCGATCGACCCGGCGAGCGCGCCGAGCGCGAGCAGCGCGAGACCTGCGAGCGTGCGCACCACGAATCGGAACGGCCGTCTGCCCAGCAACGCCGCGATGCCGCCCAAAGTGGCAATGGCGCCGAGCGTGGCCAGTACCACGCCCGCGGCGAGCCAAGGGTAAGTGTCGACGACGGGCGTCATGAACGATAGCGGTCCGCGCGCAGAATCAGTTTGCCGCCGCTAGGCGTCCCGGCAGGAGGAGAAACCTGTCCACACTGCGCACGCTCGCCACAGTAAACGTCTTGAACCCATAGCCTGCTCATTTCGATGACCGCGGCATTCTTTCTATGATGCCGCAGCGCCGACTGCAGCGCCAGTGAGCGAACTGCCGGGCGCGTATAGGCCGATCGACGTGCGCGCCGGCGGAGTTAAGGTGTCGATTGCACGCAATCCGCGCTGCCGCGTTCACTCTCCGCTAGAATGCGCGCTTTTCGGAACGACCCGGTGATCCAGCTTCGTAATCTTGCGCTCGCACGCGGCGCGCGTCTCCTGATCGAGGATGCGACCCTGCAGATCCATCCCGGCTGGCGTGTGGGACTGGTCGGCGCGAACGGCAGCGGAAAGTCGAGCTTGTTCGCGCTGCTGCGCGGCGTTCTGCATCCCGATCGCGGCGATTGCGAAGTGCCGGCGCGCTGGACGATCGCCTCGGTGGCGCAGGAAACGCCCGCGCTCGCGACGCCCGCGATCGAATACGTGCTCGACGGCGATGCCGAATTACGCGCGATCGAGCGCGAGCTCGCCGCAATGGCAAGCGCGCACGAGGACATGCACGACGGCCATACCGTCGCGGAGCTGCACGTTCGCCTCGCCGAGATCGACGGCTACAGCGCCCGCGCGCGCGCGTCCGCCCTGCTCGCGGGGCTGGGCTTCGCCGAGGCGGAGTTCGCGCGCCCCGTCTCCTCGTTCTCCGGCGGCTGGCGGATGCGGCTTAACCTCGCGCAGGCGCTGATCAGCCGCGCCGACCTGCTGCTGCTCGACGAGCCCACCAATCACCTCGATCTGGAGGCGGTGGTGTGGCTCGAGAAATGGCTGGCGGGCTACCGTGGCACGCTGATGCTGGTTTCGCACGACCGCGATTTTCTCGACGGCTGCGTGACGCATATCGCCAATCTCTACGCGCAGCGATTGACGCTTTCGACCGGCAATTACTCGGCGTTCGAAGAGCAGCGCGCCGCGAGGCTCGCGATGCAGCAGGCGATGTACGCGAAACAGCAGCGCGAGATCGCGCATCTCGAGCGCTACGTCGAGCGCTTCCGCGCCAAGGCGACCAAGGCGCGCCAGGCGCAAAGCCGCTTGAAGGCGCTCGACCGCATGGAGCGCATCAGCGCGGCGCACGTCGACACGCCGTTCGACTTCGAGTTCGCGGAGCCGGCGCGCTCGCCCGACCCGCTGCTGGTGCTCGACGCCGTCTCGGCGGGCTATGAAGGGCGCACCGTGCTCGATGCGATCGGGCTTACCCTGCGCCCCGGCGCGCGCATCGGTCTGCTCGGTCCGAACGGCGCCGGCAAGTCGACGCTCATCAAGTTGCTGGCCGGAGAGCTCGCACCTGTCGCCGGCCGCCGCATCGAAGGCAAGGGGCTCGCGATCGGCTACTTTGCGCAGCACCAGCTCGAGCAGCTGCGCGCCGACGAGTCGCCGCTCTGGCATCTGATCAAGCAGGAGCCGCGCACGAAAGAGCAGTGGCTGCGCGATTATCTCGGCGGGTTCGATTTCCGCGGCGACATGGTGCATGCCAAAGTCGAGCCGTTCTCGGGCGGCGAAAAATCGCGGCTGGCGCTCGCGCTGCTGGTGCGCCGCCGGCCCAATCTGCTGCTCCTCGACGAGCCCACCAACCACCTCGACCTGGAAATGCGGCACGCGCTCACGCGCGCGCTCGCCGCCTACGAAGGCAGCCTCGTGCTGGTCTCTCACGACCGCGCGCTCCTGCGCACCGTATGCGACGAATTCCTGATCGTGGCGGACGGCAGGGCGGCGCCGTTCGACGGCGATCTCGACGACTATCTCGCCTGGCTCGCCGCAAGGCGCAGTGGCGTGTCCCCTGCTGCGCAGGCAGCGCCGCCGGCCGCGTCACCGCAGCCGGCCAGCAGGCAGGCGCGTGCGAGCGCGCACGCGGCGCGCGAGCAGAAGCTTGCGCGCCGCAAACCGCTGGTGAAGGAAAGCGAGCAAATCGAGCGCCGGCTGGCGCGCTGGAACGACGAGCAGCGGACGCTGCAGGCCCAGCTTGCGGATCCTGCCTTCGACGCCGGCGACGAAGGCGCGCGCATGCGCGACATCGTCACGCGTCAGGCCGAAGTCGCGCGCATGATAGACGAAGCCGAACGGCGGTGGCTCGAAGTCCACGCCGAGATCGAGGAGATGGGCGAGCTGTAGGGAGGAGCGCGCCCGCCGCAGATTAGCAGTCTGTTGAAAAGCGCATTTAATACCGTTCGTATTGAGCCCCCTTCGACCGAGCTCAGGACAGGCTTCGACATGCTCAGGACAGGCTAGCGCAGCGGAGTCGAAATATGACGGCGCGCAATCAACCACTTGGACGCTTCGACTCCACGCCTGCGGCGTTGCTC
>JBKJZR010000160.1:0-30503 GCA_046715035.1 Burkholderiales bacterium
GATGTGCCATTTCGCACTGTCCAAGGAATCGTTCGCCGCTTCCTACCTGATCGATTTTGACAAATACTTCGACACCGAACTCAGCGCGCTGCGCGAATACGAGCAGCTCGGGCTGGTCGAGCTCGAGGACGACGCGATCAGAATATCGCCGAAGGGACGACTGCTGGTGCGCAGCATCTGCATGGTGTTCGACCGCTATCTGCGCCAGGACCGTGAGCGCCGCCGGTATTCAAGGGTGATCTGAGGCTGTTCGGAATCGTGCGGAACTCGTAACCCACGAAGTGCCGAGTGTAGGCTCACCCTGCCGACTGGCGGCTGTAAAGCGGGCGGGAAAAATAAGAGTCATCACCGGGAGCTCTTGACCCCGCCCGTCGCGTAGCAGCAAAGCTTAAGCAAACGGTTCCCCGCTTTTGTCGTCCTTGTCAATGCCTCATCGCGTCCACTTGAATTAATTGCTGCGCTCTCAAGCAGCGACTTGAGAGGGCGGGGCGTCAACTCGGTAATATGGTCGTAAAGGCGGCGGTATTCGTCGGTGAGCTCCGCGTCGAACAGCGGATCGGCATTGTTGCTGAATGCGCTGTCGACGCGTTGCCAGTCTTCCGGCGACAAAGTTACGGCCGCTAGGGGCAGCAATTGTTCCTCCTCCTTGCGCATGTGATCCAAATAGAACTCCGTGAACTCGTCGGCCGCGGTGGCGAGCTGATTAAGCGCATTTACACCATCCTCGCGAAAGACGCGAAACGCCCTTCGCAATTCGGCCAGCATGGGCGCGTCGCGCGCATGATCGCGTTCAAGTTCGCGCACGAGTGCTTGGCCATCTCTTGCGCGCAGGACGATTGCGGGAAACAGCACGCGGTCCTCCTTGGGGTGGTGCAGGCGGTCCGGCACGTTCTCGATATAGCGCAGCATCGAGTCCAGCAGTTCGTAATCCCGTACCGAAGCGGGCTCACGATAACGCGCAACCAAAGCTTGTATCGCGCCGAGTATGCATGCGAGCGCGCGGTGCTCGGCCTTGATGCGGTTGATCGCGCTTTCGGCTGCGGGCGATAAGGCTGTCGGGTTAGCAGTATTCATGGCATTTCCCCAGTTGTCTGACACATTGTCTCGCTGCCAGCATGCCAGGGGCGTGATGCGGGAGTTTTGATTCAGATCAAACGCTGAGTCTGGAGTAGTCCCTGAATTCGCCCAGCTTGCGCGCCAAGTCCACGGCGTTCCAGAAGAACACGCGATCGAGATACTCGCGGCGAATGGTGCCGATCAGGCGTTCGATGAACGGATGCGCAACCGGGACGTAGGGAACCGACTTGACCTCGTCGATTTCGAGTACGCGCAGGTTGGCGAGCCAGCGGTAACCCTGGCCCGAAGCAAATTGCCTTCGATTACTGACGATCCGTGGATTACTACGCTACTTCATGGCTCTGGCGTATGTCCGAGAGCAGGGAAATTAACGTTAATCAACAAACCATTACGACAATCATGAGGTCGCAGGTGATCGCAGGTTCAACCACTTTGCGATATACCATGGCCACGCTGATTGTGATTCCGTTGTCGCGGGTTCTACGTCAGCTATTTAATGCGGATGCGATTCTGGGTGCGAACGCGCATCCCCGCAACCAAAAAATAAACGGCTTACCTTCCGCGGCAACGGCACGGGCGCCGCCCGGGCGGAGGAGTTTCGCGAGGGTGAAGGAACCGGTGAATCGCCAGTAGGTGCAGGCTACTGGGGCTTGATTCCCGCGGCTCGGGTCACGCGCGCCGCAGCCTCCATCTCGCTGCGCGCGAACCGTGCAAACTCGGCCGGCGTCATGTTCATCGGCTCTGTCCCCAGCTTTGCAAGACGCTCACGCAGATCGGGCGCGGTGAGCGCACGCGCGATATCTTCCGCCAGTTTGCCGATGATCGCAGCTGGAGTGCCGGCGCGCGTCCACATCGCGAACCATATCGAATCTTCGAACCCGACCAGCCCCGCTTCGGCGAGGGTCGGAACCTCCGGCAGCAGCCCGGAACGCTGGCGGCTGCTCACACCCAGTGGGAGGAGCCTGCCACTTTGCAGCTGCGGCAATGCCAGACCGATGGGTGCAAACCAGTAGGTGACGCGGCCCGTCATGGTGTCGAGATTCGCCTCCGCCCCGCCCTTGTACGGTACGTGCACCACGTCGATCCCGGCGGCCAACCTGAACCGTTCAGCGGCGAAGTGCGTGCCACTCCCCGTTCCAGCCGAACCGAAAGTGATCTGGCCCGGCTTCGATTTCGCCGTGGCCAACAGTTCGGACAGGCTCTTCAGCCCCACCGCCGGGCCGACGACGAGAACATAAGGCTGGCTGACGAGCGCCGCGATCTCGGCGAAGTCCCTTGCATGGTCGTAGGGCAGACTCGCGTAGATCGACGGGTTGATGGCCTGAGCACTGCTGTTGAGCAGAAGCGTGTACCCATCGGGCTGCGATTTCGCGACCAAGCCCGCCCCCAGAGTGCCGCCCGCGCCAGGCCGATTCTCGATCACGACCGGCTGGCTCCACAATTCTGAGAGCTTCTGGCCGAGTGGCCGGGCGATGAAGTCGATGTTGCTGCCCGCAGTAAACGGCACGACCATCCGGACCGGTTTGATCGGGAAGCTTTGGGCGAGGGCGCCTGCGGTGATGGAAATGCAGGCCACGAGCGCAGCGACGAACGCTGGAATTTTAATGTTTCGGCTCCCAAGGATAGGAAATTCAACGACGCCTCCGAGAGTATCTGTGGTGCTGGCAGCCGCAGTCAATCGCAGGATCCCCAAGCGCCGCAGCGGCGACGGAAGCAGTGTCGCGGGCATAACCACAAAACCACTAAGCCGCGTGCCCTGAGCGACGGATCTGAACTACTTGATCGAATTCGGGCGCTGTTTGCGCTTGGGGTAAAGGAAATGCGCGTCAAGTGGACGAACGTGCGGTACAAGGGCAGCGCACCGATGCTGGTCGATCTCGCAGGCGGACACGTCGACTGTGGTTTCGACAACATTCGATTGGCGCTGCCGCTGATCAAAGCGCAAAACTGCCCGCGATTGCGGTGAGTGGCGCGGTACGCACGGCTCTGCTGCCGTCGGTCCCAACTGTGTGCTACCCTTCATATAGCAGTCTGATTGGCCGCCTAAAGGAGGCTTCATAATCCGTCGCATCACTCCGCTTTTATATCCGCTCCGCGCACGACCTTCTCCCATTTTGTCGTTTCCGCGCGCGGGAAAGTGCGAAATTCTGCATTCGTCATCGCTGCCGGTTCGGACCCCGAAGCGAGTGGGCACTGATTCTTGCGCATCCAGGTCACTCATGTCCATCCCTGTGCTTCGCTGGCAGCTGGGGCCGGAGTACAAGACCGGAGTACGGCCGTAAAGGCGTGCAGCAGAGAGCCCGAATTCCAGATGGCGAACATTTACTGAGTCTGCAGGAATCCCACCCATTTCAGCTGAGCGAGGGAGAGCGATCATGAGCTCACGAGCAGGCAGCGCGGCAGTCGGCATGGCATTGGTTCTTGCGCCCGTGGCAGTGGTTTTATCGCTGCAAGTCCAGGCCCAGGCCTGGAAGCCTGAGCGCAACGTCGAGATCATTTCGGGCACGGCTGCCGGCGGTGCCGTCGATCGCGCCAACAGGACAGTGCAGCGCATTTGGCAGGAGAAAAAAATCGTCGAAGTGCCCATGACGGTCGTGAACAAGCCTGGCGGTGGCAATACGATCGCATGGCACTATATAAACGCGCACGCCGGCGACGGACATTATGTGTCCATCGCGCCGTATACAATACTCACCAACAAGATCGTCGGCACGAGCCCCATCACATGGTCGGACTTCACGCCGATCTCGTTACTTTTCAACGAGTACATCACTATCGCCGTGCGGGCCGACTCGCCGATCAAAAACGCAGCCGATCTCGTCGAGCGCCTGAAGAAAGATCCCTCATCGCTTTCGATTGCGGTGGCGAGCACGCTCGGCAATCACATTCATATCGGAGCGGCGAAGCCGCTGAAGACAGCGGGTATCGACATCAAGAGGCTCAAGGTCGTCGCGTTCAAGTCGTCCGGCGAATCGATCACGCAGTTGCTGGGCGGGCACATCGACGTCGTGTCGTCGACGACGCCAAACGTCGTCGCGCAAATGCAGGCAGGCAAGATACGCGTGCTGGCGGTTACCTCGTCGAAGCGCCTGCCCGGCGATCTCGCAACGGTCCCAACGTGGGCAGAGCAGGGTATAAAAGTCAGCTTCTCTGCAGCGCAGGGGGGCATCGGTCCAAGAGGACTCACTGCCGCGCAGACCGCATTCTGGGAAGACGCTTTCCGCAAGCTTTCCCAGACGGAGGAATGGAACAAGGAGCTCGCGACGAACTACTGGGAAGGCAATTACCTTGGTTCGCGAGACGCTGCCAAATTTTACGCGACCCAGTATGTCGAGATGCGCGAGATTCTCACCGAGCTAGGGCTCGCAAAGCAGTGATACGGGCTCTCGCCTCGCCGCGCTTCAGGCGTACGGGCGATTCATGAACAAGCACAGCGCGTAGGCGGTTACGAGCGAGGGAGAGCGATGGGATCGATAGTGGCGAACAAGGCTGTGATCGTGACAGGTGCCGGTGGCGGCATCGGGCGCGAGATTGCGCTGGCAATGGCCGCCAACGGGGCGCGTGTCGTGGTGAACGACATCGGCGCTTCGCTTGGCGGCGACGTCTTCGCAGAAAGCGAGACTGCGGCCCAGCGTGTAGTGCGCGAAATCGAGGCGGCCGGTGGACAGGCCGTGGCGAACATCGACTCGGTTGCAACGTGGGGTTCCGCCGAGCGCATTGTTCAATGCGCGATGGATCACTACGGCCGCATCGACGGCGTGGTGAATAACGCCGGCAATCTGCGCGATCGCATATTCCACAAGATGAGCGAAGACGAGTGGCGATCCGTGATTTCGGTGCATCTCGACGGCACGTTCTTCGTAAGCCGCGCGGCGGCGAACCACATGCGCGCCCAGAACGCCGGCGCGTTCGTGCACATGACGTCGACGTCGGGGCTCATCGGCAACTTCGGTCAGGCGAACTACTCCGCTGCCAAGCTTGGAATCGTGGCGCTCTCGAAGAGCATTGCGCTCGATCTCGGCCGCCACAACGTGAGGTCGAACTGCATAGCGCCTTTCGCGTGGAGCCGCATGACGAGCTCGGTTCCCGCCAACACGCCCGGGGAAAAAGATCGGGTCGAGAAGCTCAAGAAAATGGAGGCGCGCAAGATCGCCCCGATGGCGGTGTTTCTGGTAAGTGACGCGGCGGCATCCGTGACCGGACAGATTTTCGGCGTGCGAGCGAACGAAATCATGCTGTTCAGTCAGCCGCGGCCGATTCGCTCGGTGCATCACACACCTGAATGGACCCCGGAGACCATTGCAGAAATCGCGTTGCCTGCCATGCAGAAGCAGTTCTACCCGCTGGAGCGCTCACCTGAGGTGGTCTCGTGGGATCCCATTTAGCGCGAGCCGCGTTGGAGAAAGTCATGTTTCGTACTGAGCTTTTTTAGGTGCCGAGAACGGCCTCAAACACGCCGAGGCGGTCACCTGGTTCGACATAGCCCGTGCCGGCGAAAACGCCGCGCGCGATCTCGATGAGTTGAACGCCGCAGCGAACAGGATCCCTGCGATGCCCGACATCAGGAAGCACTTCGACGATGAGGGCGTGGAAGTGCAGGGTGGAACGCCGGAGCAGTTCGCCGCTTTCACCAAAAAAGAGGCTTCCGCATCGGAACATTCGTCGGGACGGGGGCTTTAGCGACGGCGTAGCCCGTCCGCAATGCGTTTGATCGCGAGGTATGGCGCACTGGGAGGACGCGTCTGCGGAGTAGAACAATTCTCTGAGCGACGTTCGCAATTTCACCTCGTGCGATTCCAACCCGAAAGGCCACACTGATGAGTCTCCACGAGCTTGCCGGAAAGGTCGCAATCATCACTGGCGCCACGCGCAAGCGCGGATTGGGGCGTGCGATCGGTTTGTGCCTTGCGCGCGCGGGCGCGGACGTTGTGGTCACGGGCAGCGGCAGTAAGCCGGTCCACGAAATGCCGCGCGACGAACAAGAAAGCCGCTGGCGCGGTGCGGCGGATGTGGCGGCAGAAATCACCGCGCTCGGAGTGCGCGCGCTTGCGCTCGAAGCCGATGTGACTTCAGCTGCCGACGTGCAGCGGCTCGTCGCGGAAACCGTGGCCCAGCTCGGCCGCATCGACATCCTCGTCAACAACGCCACGTTTGCCCGTGCCAATGACCGCGTGCCGGTCCAGGAGCTCGATGACGATCTGTGGCGCAAGATCGTCGACGTCAATCTCACCGGAACGATGCTGTGCTCGAAATATGTTTCGCGCCAGATGATCGCGCAGGACGAGGGCGGCAGCATCATCAGCATATCCTCGGGGGCAGCGATCAAGGCGCCGGCGACTTATGCCGCCTACTCGGCGTCCAAGGCGGGAGTTCACGCGTTGAGCGCCACGCTCGCCGCCGAGCTCGGGCCGCTCGGGATCACGTCCAACGTCATCGCTCCCGGATTCCTCGACACGGCGCGCATCGACGTGCTGCGCACGGAGGGGCGTTGGGAGCAACGCCTCAAGTCCATCCCGATTGGTCGCCCAGGAACACCCGAGGAAGTCGCGGAGCTCGTACGCTACCTGAGCGGGCCGCATGCCCGCTGGATCAGCGGTGAGGTCATCATGATGAATGGCGCCGAAGTGCGGCGCGCAGCGAACTGAGCGGTTCACCATCGAACTTTGAGTCGGGTTCAAGGCGTTTTGCATGGCGGCGCGCGTCAACGCGACATTCGATGGAGGTAGCCGCTGCAGTTTTAGTCGGTAGCGATCCCCGCTTCCTTTACGACCTTCGCCCATCGGGCGAGCTCCGCTTTCAGATGAGCGCGGAACTTCTCCCCGGAGCCGCCCGTAGGCTCGAGGCCGATCGTCAGAAACGGCTGCTGCACGTCGGGTGCAGCGATCGTCTTGTTCATTTCCTCGTTGAGCTTAGCCACGATAGCAGTCGGCATCCCTCGGGGCGCGAGCACGCCATACCAGGCATCGACTTCGTAACCCGGCAGCGTTTCGGCCACCGTCGGCAGTTCCGGCGCGGCAGTCGACCGTTGTGCAGTGGTGACTGCAATAGCGCGCAACTTGCCCGTGCGCACTGCCGGCAGCGTAGAAGCCGCGTTATTGATCATCACCTGCACCTGGCCGGCGATCAGTTCGACGGTCGCGGGTGCGGCGCCTTTGTAGGGCACATTCACCATCTTGATCCGCGCCATGCTGTTGAAGAGCTCCGTGGCCAGTTGCTGCGAGCTTCCTTTTCCGGCCGATCCAAAGTTGAGTTTTCCGGGTTGTGATTTCGCAAGCTCTATCAGATCGCGCACCGATCGCATCGGCAGCGACGGATGCACGACCACCACAAACGGTGATCGCGAGAGCTGAATGATCCGCGTGAAATCCTCGACCGGGTCGTACGGCAGACTGCGATGAAAGTTCGGGTTGATCGAATGCCCGGCCGAAATCAGAATCAGCGTATATCCATCGGGACTGCTTTCCGCGACCATGTCTCCGTGGCGATAATGCCGTCTGCACCGGGCCGGTTATCGACGATCACCGGCTGACCCAGGCTTGCTGACAATTTCTGGCCCACCAGGCGGGCTTGCAGATCGTTGGCCCCGCCCGCGGCGAAGCCGACCAGAATCCGAATCGCCTTCACAGGATATTGCGGTTTAGGGGCTTGTCCCCAGGATGCGGCTGCACACCCGATCAGAAGCAGCCCCATTAGCGTTCTTGCCATCTCTTCGTCCTTTGCGCGGAATGAAGTTATCGCGCACTCGCGTAAACATCATTCGTTCGGTCCGCTTTCCCGATCGGGGTGGATTCCGCGCGCTCGCAGCATCGCCGGGATCTCCGAAAGCCGCTGTGCGACCTCGATGCCCGCATCGAGCAACATCCGCCGCTTGGCCGAAACTGTGTCAGACGAGTCACGGATCATCGCGGCCGCGTGGCCGAAGCTTGCGCCTACAGGGTATCGCTCCTGGAACTCCCCCGCGAGCACCGCAATCACGGGCTTCGCGCAGCGGCCCGCCTTTACGAATGCGGCGACTTCCCGCTCGTTCGGCGTCCCCGGCTCCCCGAACATCAGTATCGCGGCGGTGTCGGGATCTTCAGCGAACAGCCGCACATATTCGACCATCGGCGTGCAGGGCACGGTGTCGCCGCCCATCGATACCGCGGTCGAGACGCCATAGCCCGCCGCTCTAAGCGTCAGCCCCAGCTCCGCCGACATCCCACCCGAGCGGGACACGGTGCCGATGGAGCCGGGCACGAAAACCCGGCTTGGGATGTCGCCGCCGATCGCGCCCAGCTGGCACTTCCCCGGCGAGATCATTCCATTCGTATTGCAGCCGACGACGATTGCACCCTGGGCGCGCGCCTGCGCCCGAATGACCACCGTGTCGTGGACCGGCACGGTCTCGGCGAGCACTATGATCACGGGAATGCGCGCTTCGAGACTCTCGAGCACCGCATCGCGTGCCGCGAGCGGCGGCGCGTATACGACTGCCGCGTCGATGGCATGCTGGGACAGCGCCGACTGCACCGAATTGTATATAGGCAAGCCGAGCACCACGGCGCCTCCTCGACCCGGTGTGACGCCGCATACGATGCGCGAGCCATACGCCATGCACAGCTTCGCGTCGCGTTGTCCTTGTGCACCCGTGAGGCCTTGAACCAGCACTCGGGTGCTCGCATCGATCAGGATGCTCATCTGGATTCAACCGCGGTGCGCGGCCCGCCAGTCAGCTCGATGATCTTGGCCACCGCTGCATCGATCGGCGTGTCCGGCGCCATATAATGCAATCCGGGTAACGTTGCAGCGATAGCGCGCGCTTTGTCTTCACCGGGCCCGAACAATCGGATCACGATCGGCAGCACTTTGGGATCGACATGGCGCTCGATCAGGATGTCCAGAATGTGCTGCATGCGCTCGTCCACCTGGACGAGCTGCAGAAAGTTATAGCTGACAAGAATGCCGCGCACCTTGGGATTGGCGAGGATAGCGTCGAAGACGGCTCCCATCTTTTCCTTCCAGCCTGCGCCCGGTGTCGCGTCGAGGTGATTGGCTGGGGCCGCACCCATCGCCAGCATCAGATCGTGCTGCAGCAGGCTCGCGCCGCCACCGCCGACGACGAAGCCGATGTCGCCGTCCAGCTCCGAATAGCGAAACACGGCGCCCGGTGTCTTGTTGTTCGCGGCAATGACGGCGAGCTCGCGCTCGTTGGCTTGACGGCCGGCGCGGGTTGCACCGGCTATGGCTGCCTCGCGCCATTCCGGGTGTCGCCCAAGCGCCGAGTCGTCGACACCCAGCATCGCCCCGACGAGACACAACGAACCGTCTGTGCGCACGGCGATCGGGTTCAATTCAAGTGTCAGCGCGTCGGCGCTGCGAAACGCTTCCCATAGAGCGGACGTCAAGCGCCCGAGGGCGGGCAGCAATCGGTTGTTGACGCCCGCGCGTGCCCAGAGATTCACCGCGTGCCAGGACTCGAGACCGCGCAGCGGATCAACATCGAGGCGTGTGATCGCATCCGGCCTGTTGCGACCGATCTCCTCGATGTCTACGCCACCCTCGCGGCTTGCCAGCACGATCGGCGGATAGCTGTCCAGGTTGAAGCTCAGGTAGAGCTCCGAGGCGATGTCTTCGCGCGACTCGACATAGACTCGCTCGACTTGAAGGTCTGCAATCGTCAACGCCAGCAATTCGCGAGCAGCGGTCCGCGCCGAGTCCGGCGTATCGGCGAACCGCACCGCGCCGGCCTTGCCGCGCCGTCCGGCGGGAATCAGTGCCTTGAGTACTACGCGGCCGCCAAGCTCCGCTGCGGCTAGGCAGGCCGCTTCGGGGGTATCGGCGGCGCGCCCGCGCGGAACGGGAAGCGACCGGCTTCGAAGAAACGCTTTCGCAAGGTCTTCCGTCAGGGTAATCACTTACGAGTGATGCCCTCACCCTGCCGCGCGCAGGAACATGAGACTTTAGCGGTCAACATTTGGCGCGGATGATGTTGCCCGCTTTACTCTAAGCCAGCACGAAGACACATGATCGTTGTTTTTGCGTAACGCTCGCAACACAACGCCGCAAGCCACTTGATAGCGGCATCCGCCGCCTCGCATTTTCCGGTTCGGGGCATTCGAAAGTCCTTCCAACGGCAGTCAACAAATGCGCAGAGCGGTCACATTACGCCGCGACGCTGCCCGGTGGCAAGCCGGGGTTGCTCCTCGTGCAAACCGTTGGGGATCCCGTCAACTTCGTGGGCTGGCGGTGAAACTTTTCATCGGTGAACAAAAAACACCGGTTTCACATAACACGTTTACTATAAGAGCTCTGTTACAACAAACGGGGGGCAAGATCTCGACAGGCCGATGAATAAAACAATTGCGTATGTAATTTTACTGGCGATCGGCGTAACGCTATCGCCTATGATTTTTGCCCAGAGTTACCCGGCTAAGCCTATTCGTCTGATCGTGCCCTTTGCCCCGGGAGGTTCGACCGACGTCATCGCCCGCGTGGTCGGCCAGAAAATGGCGGAAAACCTGGGCCAGCAGATCCTCATCGACAACCGGCCCGGAGTGGCGAGCAGCCTCGGGACCGAACTCGCCGCGCGTGCTCCCGCGGACGGCTATACGCTGCTGATGGGGACCCCGGGTCTCACGAGCAACCCGAGCTTGTACTCGAACGTCAGTTTCCATCCCGTCCGGGATTTCAGTCCGATCGTACTTCTCGCATCGGTGCCCTTGATCATCGTGACACATCCATCGCTGCCGGTCCGCAACGTCCAGGACCTGGTCAAGCTTGCCAAAGCGCGCCCGCGCGAGCTCAACTACGCATCGAATGGCTCGTCGACGCACCTCACGGCCGAGTTATTCCTGCAGCGGGCAGGTGTATCGATCGTTCACGTCCCATACAAAGGCTCGGCGCCGGCGACGAACGATCTGATCGGCGGGCAGATTCAACTGGGGTTCGACAACATTTTGTCGGCACTGCCGCATGTAAAGTCGGGCAAGTTGCGTGCTCTCGCCGTAACGACGGCGAAGCGAGCTCCGCTGGCTCCCGAAATACCGGCGCTCAGCGAAGAGGGATTTTCCGGATTCGATGCGAGCTCGTGGTTTGGCATTCTTGCACCTGCGGGGACGCCCAAAGTCACTATCGATCAGCTGAACGCGAGATCCCAGCAGGCGCTGCAAAGCAGCGACGTCCGTGAGAAATTGGCGCATCTGGGCGCTGGGGTCATCGGCAGCGGACCCGAGCAATTGGCGACTTTTATCGCAGGCGAATTCGAGCGCACGGCAAAGCTCATCAAAGAGCGCAGTATCAAAGCGGACTAGCAGCCGATCTCAAAAAGAATTGGGGACACCGATGAACGCCGGTAACATCAAACTGTAAAGAGTCGTCGTTCGCGCGCAAGCGGGAACCAAGGATAGCTCGTTCGTAGAGTCTCCTGGATGCCCGCTTTCGCGAGCATGACGGCTGTTTTCGCATCGGTGTTTGTCGGCGGCCAATTGGGGTTTGAGTTGTGAGTCGGGTCTCAGAGGATGAGAGCGCGAGGCGCGCGTAGCGTGAAGAGGCAGCTTCAGGAGATGACGAGATGAGCTGGAGAAGCGAAATCGACGAACTGCATCGCCGCCGCGAGCTCGCTGAAGCGTGCGGCGGTTCGGAGGCGGTCGCCAAGCAACATGCGGCCGGAAGACTTACTGTGCGCGAGCGCATCGATCGACTGCTCGACCCGGGTTCTTTTCGTGAAGTTGGGAAACTCGCCGGACGCGGCACATACAAGGACAACAAGCTCGTCAAATTCGAGCCCGCGCCTTATGTGATGGGCCTCGGGCGTATCGACGGGCGTCCGATCGCGGTCGGCGGCGAAGACTATACGATCCGTGCCGGCACTGGCTTTGGCTCGGATCGCCGTAAAGGCGGCCAGGGCGGATTCGTCGAGGATCTTGCTTACGAGTATCGAATCCCGCTGATCAACTTCTGCGAAGGCACCGGCGGCACCGTCAATACCGCAAAGCGCAAGGGGTACAGCGTCGTTCCCGGGTATGGACAGGACGGTTTCGAGCGCTGCGTCGACTTGTTGGGACTCGTGCCTGTGGTGGGGGCGGTGATGGGAACCGCCGCAGGCGGACCGGCGGCGCGCGCGATCCTCAGCCACTGGTCGATCATGATCAAGGGCAATAGCCAGATTTTCGCCGCGGGCCCGCCCGTCGTGGAGCGCGCTTTCGGCCACAAGCTCACCAAGGAGGAGCTCGGCGGCTCGAAGATCGCAGGGGAGGCTGCAGGCACCATCGATAACGTCGCTGTCGACGAAGAGGATTGCCTGCGGCAGATCCGGCGTTTTCTGTCTTACATGCCGCAGAGCGTGTGGGAACTGCCGCCCGGCTCGCCGTGCGACGATCCCGTCGAGCGTTGCGAAGATGCGCTTGCGGACATCATCCCGCGCTCGGGTCGGCAGGCCTATAACATGCGCAAGCTGATCGAGATGATCGTCGACAGGGACTCGACATTCGAAATCCAGCCTGCGTTCGGCAGGGCGGTGATCACGACACTCGCCCGCATGAACGGCAAGGTCGTTGGCATCATCGCGAACAATCCAATGGTCGGCGGCATCATGGATTACAAAGCCGCGCGCAAGCAGACGCACTTCGTCGAGCTTTGCGACATGTTCAACATACCGCTCATCTTCTTTGCCGACATACCAGGGCTCATGGTCGGCGCCGAGTCGGAGGCCGACGCAATCATGCGCGAAGGCATGCGCGCGCGCTACATGGGTCTACAGGTCTCGGTCCCGGTTTTCACGGTGATCGTGCGCAAGTGCTTCGGCGTCGCGGGCGGCGGTACGATCGATCGTCGCGGGCTTAACTTCAAGATCGCGTGGCCGTCGGCCGAATGGGGATCGCTTCCCGTCGAAGGCGGTGTGAAAGCTGCTTACAAACGCGAAATCGAAAACGCACCCGATCCCGCGCAGCGCGAAAGGGAGATCGAAGCAGAATTGCGCCAGATTGCTTCGCCCTTTCGCACAGCCGAAGCGTTCGCCATCGAAGATTTGATCGATCCGCGCGAAACGCGGCCTTACCTGTGCCAGTTCATCGATGCGCTGCAAGGTCGATTGCTCAGCCAGGTAGGCCCGAAGTGCAAACCTGGGGTACGCCCATGATCTTTTGCGATCGAGCGATCGCACTATCTATTGTCACTACGGCATACTGGTATGTGCATCCAGCTTCAGCTCAAAACTATCCAACCAGGCCAATTCGCGTCAGTGATGTTTGGGGGCATGGTGCTGACGCTGCCGCACGTGAAAGCTGGAAGATTGCGTGCGCTGGCAACCACAGGCGCAACCCGCTCCAAGACGATTGCTGAGCTGCCGACCATCGCTGAGTCAGGGCTATCCGGCTTCGAAGCTGACGAGTGGTTCGGTCTCTACGCGCCTGCAGGCACGCCGTCGGCGATTGTGGACACGCTCGATTCAGCGGTCCGCACCATTTGGAGGGCGCCTGAAACGCAGGAGCGATTTGCGAGCCTCGGTGCGGAGGTGCGCGATATGAGCCGCCCGGAGTTCGAGAAGTTCGTCGCGAACGAAATCGCTAAATGGGCGAAGGTCATCAGAGCGGCGAGCATCCGCAATGCCTCGGCTCGGCGAGCACGAATCAAGGCTGGATTGAATTTCCTGTATCTCACTTCAGGTTCAATGCGGGTGTAATGCAACCGGCATCCACCCAGGAATTGCACTGTGATTTCGTTATTGCCTCGTTTGTCAAATTGCTCACCATGGTCGGCAGCTCGCCGGAGGAATTCGGCAGCCCTATCTCCGTGTGTGTATGGACGCGAGAAACTCCCGCAAGGTCTCTGCGCACTGCGTAGCGTGCGAGAACGGAAGTCCGTGGCGCGCCTGCGCGAAAACTTGCAGACGGGAATCCGGCAGGCGATGGTGCATATCGACCATCACGCTGACAGGAATGAACGGGCTGGCATCCCCGTGCAACAGCAGTACCGGGCATTTCACGGCAGCAAGCTGCGGACGCAAGTCGGCACCTACTAGAACTCCGAGCGCATTAAGAATCGAGTCGCGGGTCCAAGCCTCCTGCTGACGTGCGTACCACGCATGCTTGGGCCCTTCGAGCGCGCCGTCGTAGAAACGATCGCGCATGAATTGGTCAGACCACGCTTTGATGCCGTGCTCGTCGATCTGCTGCTGCCATTGGTGCACACGCTGCAGAGGAGAGCCGACGTCAGCGCCATTGCTGACCGTCAGGGTAGCCACGCGTTCAGGGTTTTTGATGGCGCAGTAAAGCGCGATCGTGCCGCCGATCGATTCGCCGACGAGATGTATTGTTTCGGCCCCTGCCGCATCGGCGACTGCCAGGATGTCGCCCGAGAGCAGGTCGAGCGACCATTTGGCAGCGGGCGCCGGAATGTGCGATCGGCCGTAGCCTCGCATGTCGAAGCGCACGATGCGATACCGCGTTACCAGCTCCGGCAGCCACTCGGTCCAGATGCCGGCCGACGCACCGATGCCATGATGGAAGAGGATCGTCTCGCGCTTCGTCTCCCACGGCGCGACCAGGTCTATCACTTCGTAATGCAACGTGCCGCCAGCACTTTCTGCATACGCCATACTGAAATCTCCAGGCTGAAACGAAATTCACCAAAGGTCATGCAGGACCGACTACATGAGGCAGCGGTACTACATCCGCATTAACCGCCGCGCATTGCGCGCCAGCACTTTTTCAGCGACGCCTGGAAGCCATTCCCACTCATTGTAGGCTTTGACCATTGCGTCGAGTGGCTTGCTTGGATACGACGTCCCGAACAGCGTGCGATCCTGAAAATAATTATTCGCGGCCTTCACGTATTCATGTGCGGCCGGCACCATCTTGATCATGTACTGATCCGGAGACAGCCACACGTTGGGGCAGACGAAGCACACGCCGATCATTTCCATCACATACGGCCATGCGGCGTGCGCGATGTGGAAATTGAGCTTTGGAAAATCCTTGGCGACCTGGTAGACCTGCAGGGGATTGCTCAGCTCATAGGGACGGTTGACCGTCGATTGCAATACCGCGCTCAGCGAAATGTTGATCGGTACATCGAGGCGCCCGCATTCTTCGTAGATCGGATACAGCCTTTTATCGCCGGCGCTGGTGAAGCTCGGATCGAGCGCGATCGACGGCTCGATGGAAATCCCCTTGAAACCAAGCGTCTGTATGCAGCGTTGGATTTCAGACCGGCACGCTTCGATCGGCTGGCTGAGATCGATCCCGCCCCAGCCGAGAAAACGCCCAGGGTGCTCATTGATACATGCCGCGATCTCGTCGTTCGGGATGGCTCCCAATGGCTCGATCGACTGTCGCCCCATGATGACTCCAAACTCGACGCTGGCTTCATCCATTTCGCGCAGCAACAGGTCGATCGAACGGGCCTCGACGGAAGGAGGAGTGTCGAAGCCCATGCGCACGGGATAGTAAATGCCTTTCGCGTAATTCGCTTTGCCGACCCAGCTCGGCAGAGGCGGCCGCAGTCTCATATCGATATACATCGCATCGCTCTGCGTATTCGGTTAATCGATTAAGGAAGCTCTGATTAAGCCTCTCTACGAGTTCCAGCTTCCCCTGTCTTAGTGGATTTACAAGGGGTCATCGCCGCCTTGTTCAGACATTGCTTAAATCATTCGACGCGGATGTTTGCGGTCTTCACGATGCGGGCATACTTGTTGAGCTCGGATTTCACGTGGGCGGCAAATTGCTCGGGAGTATTGCCGACCGGCTCGGCCCCCAGGTTAGCCAGGTGCTCCTTCAGATCGGGCGAGTGCAGAATTTTTGCGATTTCCCTTTGCAGGCGCTGAGCGAGCGAAGCCGGCATCGCGCCCGGGCCGAAAACACCAAACCACGTATCGAGTTCGTATCCTGGGACCGTCTCGGCCACCGTCTGAATCTCCGGCGCCACGGACGCTCGCTTTGCGCTCGTCACCGCTAGAGCACGCAGCTTCCCCGACTTGATATGTGGAAGGGCGATCGACAGGCCGATGAATTGCGCGGAGATCTGGCCACCCATCAAGTCCGCCATCGCCGGAGCTCCGCCTTTATACGGGATGTTGATGAGATCGATTTCGGCCATGGTTTTCAGAAGCTCCATCGAGAGATGCGGCGAAGTCCCGGCGCCGGTAGAAGCATAGTTGAGCTTACCCGGGTTCGCCTTCGCATACTGGATCAGTTCCTTGAGCGTCTTCGCCGGGACGGAGGGATTCACGACCAGGACATTGGGCAACGAAACTGCGAGAGTGATCGGCGTGAAGTCCTTCGCCGTGTCATAGGGTAATTTCTTGTAAAGACTGGGGCTCACGGTAAACGTCAGCGTCGTCACCATGATCGTATAGCCGTCCGGGATGGCACGTGCAACCATCTCCGTGCCGATCAGCGTGTTTCCTCCGGGACGATTGTCGACGACGACCTGTTGTCCCCACAACTGCGTCAAACGCTGGGCAATCAGGCGCGCGAAAACGTCGGTGTTTCCTGCCGGCGGGTAGGGCACGACCATACGTATTGGCTTCGTCGGATAAGTGTCCGCCGCCTGCGAGACGGCAGAGCCGCCCCATCCGGCGACCGCCATCAGTATCCATTGCAACGCAATGCGCGCGCTTGGCATGAGCACTTCTCCTGTTTTGCGTTAAGAGGGGCGGCCATTCAATGCGTGTCGAAGCAGCCGTGGAATGTCTTCGAGCGCGGGCGCGACGTGCACTCCTGCGTCCTGGAGCAAGCGCCGCTTGGCACTGGCGCTCTCGCCTTCGGTGTTGATGATCGCGGCAGCATGTCCGAAGCCCATACCGGCGGGATACAGCTCCTGAAATGCCCCGGCAATCAGCGCCACAACCGGCTTCCTGAGCCTGCCGCCTCTGACCAGCTCCGCTACCTCCTGCTCGTTGCGCGTGCCTGGCTCACCGAAAATCACTACGGCATCGGTATCCGGGTCCTCTTCGAACAGCGTCAGATACTCGGCCATATTCATCCCGGTCACGAGATCGCCACCCATGGCGACCGAAGTCGAGACACCGAAACCGCCTTGCGTCAAAGCGAGGCTGATCTCCGCGGTCATGCCTCCGGAGCGCGAGCAGACGCCGATCCGGCCCGGCGTGTAAATCTCGGCCGGGTCGATGCCGCCCACGCCGCCCAGTTTGCTTTTGCCAGGTGAGATGATGCCGTTCGTGTTGCATCCGACCAGACGTGCCCCTGCCTCGCGCGCACGAGCGACGATGTGCACGACGTCATGCAGCGGAACATACTCCGATGTCACCAGCATCAGCCCGATCCCTGCATCGATCGCTTCCAGGACGGCGGCCTTCACGCTCGCCGCGGGCACATAAACCACGGACGCCTCTGCGGGGTGCTGCACGGTCGCCGAGCGCATCGTGTCGTAGACCGGCACGCCATGGACCATTTCGCCGCCTTTACCGGGCGTCACGCCTGCGACGATTTTCGTACCGTAGCGGATGCACCATTCGGTGTCGAAGCGTGCCTGCCCCCCGGTGATGCCTTGCACGATGACGCGGGTGGCATGGTCTATCAGTATGCTCATGTGCCGGCGTTCGTCGGCGCGCGCGCGGCCAGGTTTACGATCAGGCGCACCGCCTCTTTCAGCGTTGCTCCCCGAGGCAGGTAATGGATATTGGGGTACCCCGCGACCATTGCGCGCGCCTCCTGCTCGCCGGCGCCAAAGAGGCGGATCACGATCGGCAGCCGGGCGGTATCGATACGCTTTTCCTTCAAGACCTCAATGAGCGTTCTGACCCGGATATCGGTGCGCGCCATCTGCGAAAAGTTAAAGCCAACGAGCAATCCCTTCAGCCGCGGATTGCCGAGAATTGCGATCAGCACCGCTTTGAGCTTGCGATTGTCGGACCCGGTCGGTGGTGTCACGCAATGATTGGCCGGCTTGCCTCCCAACTCGAGCATCACATCGTGCTGGTACAGGCCCGCGCCACCACCCCCGACCAACAGCCCGATATCACCGGCAAGCTCGACGTACTGGCATTCACCGCCCGGAATCTCCCGGTTAACGATCGCGACACCGCGCTCGCGTGGATTATCGGGAAGAGTCATGGCCGCCGCTGACCTCGCCCACTCAGGATGGCGGAACAATGCGTACTCGTCGACGCCCATCATCGCGCCGACGAGTACTAGCGCTCCGGACTCATCCATCGCGAGCGGATTGATTTCGAGCAGCAGCGCGTCGGCGGCTCGGAAGGCCTTATATAGCGCAACGGCCAACGAGGCAAGGCGCGGCAGGATCTCCGTCGCAAAACCAGCCTGCTGTAATAAGCCGTTTGCCTCCTGAAAACTCAAGCCGCGCAGGGGATGGACAGCAGCACGCACGAGATCGTCGGGTTGGGCACGCGTCACGTCCTCGATATCCACGCCGCCATGACGGGTCATCAGCAACTCCGGCTGCGGCCCGCGCAGGGTCAGAGTCAGGTAATACTCTTCGCGTATGGCAACCGTTTGTTCGACATAGACTCGTTTCACAACGTGGCCGTTCACGTTGGCACCCAAGAGCTTACCCGCTGCAATTCCGCATGTTTCGGCGCTTTGTGTCAGCAGTACTGCGCCTGACTTCCCCCGCCTGCCGGACGGTATGAGCGCCTTGACGACGGCGCCGTTGGACATATCTGCAGCAATGCGAGCAGCCCCGGCAGCGGAGTCGGCGACAGCACCGCGCGGCACCGGCAGACCGTGCTCGCGCAGCCAGGCCTTGGTGAGATCTTCCGTCAGCGGCAACATCGTGCGTTCAGGTGGCCGGGATCGCAGACTTCGGAAGCGTGCATTCTGCGTGATGAATTCAAGGTCGCCCTACATGCGCTCGATCACGGCCCGGCCGAATCCGGAACAAGTAACCTGGGTCGCGCCCTGCATCTGCCGCGCTAAATCATAGGTCACCTGCTTGTCCATAATAGTTTTCTCGAGAGCAGCGACTATCATGGCGGCAGCCTCTGGCCACCCCATATGGGCGAGCATCATTTGTCCCGAGAGTATCGTCGCGCTGGGATTTACCAGGTCCTGGTCGGCATAATGCGGCGCGCTGCCATGCGCGGGTTCGAACATCGCCACGGTGTCACTCAAGTTCGCGCCCGGAGCGAGGCCCACGCCCCCGATTTGCGCGGCCAGCGCGGCGGAGATGTAATCGCCATGCTGACTCATGGTGGCCAGCACGTCGAAGTCCTCCGGCCGCGTCAGGCTCTGCTGCATGAAGGCATCGACTATGCAGTCCTTGATGACGATATCGCCATGCGGCGCCCTGATCTTCAGCGAGGAACCCGCGCCCGCGGGTTCTGCCCCAAACTCGCTGCTGGCGAGTTCATAGCCCCATCGCACGAACGCCCCCTCGGTCATGTTCATGACCGTGCTCTTGTGCACCATCGTGACGGAACTGCGCTTGAATTGAATGGCATATTGGATCGCGCGCCGTATGAGCCGGGTGCTGCCCTCGCGTGATATGGGTTTGATCCCTATCGCGCAATGCTCCGGAAACCGGATGGCGGTGACTCCCATCTCGTTGCGGAAAATGCCGATCAACCGCTGCGCCTCGGGCGAATCGGCCGCCCATTGGATTCCCGCGTAGATATCCTCCGAGGTTTCCCTCACCAATACCATGTCGACCTTGCCCGGGTCCTTGAGCGGGCTCGGCGCGCCACGAAAATACCGGACCGGACGTATGCACGCGTAGCAATCCAGTCTCTGCCGCAACGCCGCGCTCAGCGAACGCAGACTGCCGCTCGTCATTGCGGTCAGCGGGCCCTTGATCGAAACCAGATATTGCTGGGCTGCCGCCACCGTTTCGGCGGGCAGCCACTGGCGGGGGCCGTATACCTGCGCCGCTTTCTCGCCCGCGAAAATCTCCATCCAGGCGATCCTGCGCTTGCCGCCGTACGCTTTTTGCACTGCAGCGTCCACCACGCGTCGCATCGCCGAAACGATGTCCCGGCCTGTGCCGTCGCCTTCGATATAGGGAATCACGGGACAATCCGGCACCCGCAGCCTACCGTCGGCGCCGCGGGTAATCCGCTCACCGTTAGCCGGCGGTTTCACATGCTCGTACATTGGACTCTGCTCTCTATCGAGAACGATACGCTGCCGGAACTGCAGCTCGCGCTGAAAACGCGCTACGCGTCGTGAGCTGCCGAGGTCGGTCATGCTTGCCGGGTGAGCTGGTTAAAAAAGCATTGCTTCCGGCCGGACGGGCGAACGCATAGTATACGGTAAGAGTCTGAAATTACCCCGGCGAGCCTCCTAACACCACAATATAATCAATTACTTAAAAGGACAGGCTCTAGCGGGCTACGGCGTCACCTCCGATTACGGCATCCCCGTATCCGTGGGACTGCGAAAAACATCATCTCGCGCGCCTCAACACACGAGACGATCACGAACGGCTCGCAGGCGAAGGTGCCGACCCGACGAACAGCACGCCCGCGCAGTTAGCAGCATTTTCTGCGCCGAGAGATCGACCCGGGGGCGAACGTCGTCCAGGCGGCGAACACCAGTGCCGAATAACCGCACGATTTCAAGTGAAAGAGGTTCGATGACCGATCCAGGATCCGGCGCTCAGCGCGAGCTAGCCGTGCAGGGTGTCACGTATGACTATTACAGCCTGCCCGCCGCGGCGGCACAGGATCCGGCGCTCGCAGGCCTCATGCGTATGCCCTTCTCGCTGCGCATACTGGCCGAGAACCTGTTGCGCCATGCGGAGGCGCCCGAAGTCGAGCCGGGAATGCTGGCCGCCCTGGCACGCGGCGAGCGCGGCTTCGAGATCCCGTTCCGTCCTGCGCGCGTGCTGCTGCAGGACCTGCTCGGTGTGCCGGTCATGGTCGATTTCGCGGCCCTGCGCGAGGCGGTGGCGGCGGCGGGCGGCTCGCCGCTCGCGGTGAACCCGCAGATTCCGGTCGACTTCGTCATCGATCACTCGCTGATCGCCGACGTGGCCGGGACCCCCAATGCCGAAAGCCGCAACATCGAGATTGAATACGCGCGCAATCGGGAGCGTTTCGCGTTTCTCGCGTGGTGCCAGGGCGCGTTCCAGAACTTGCGCGTCGTGCCGCCGGACAGCGGTATCGTGCACCAGATCAACGTGGAGCGTTTCGCGCGGGTGGTCTGGACTGAACCAACCAACGGCATTGCGCTCGCCTATCCCGACACGCTCGTGTGCAACGATAGCCACTCCACCATGGTGAACGGCATCGGGGTGTTGGGCTGGGGCGTAGGTGGCATCGAGGCCGAGGCGGCGATGCTGGGACGGTCCTTGTCGATGCGCGTTCCCGAAGTGCTGGGCGTACGAGTGGCCGGGGAGTTGCCGCCGGGTGCGACTGCAACCGACCTCGTGCTCACGATTGCCGAGCGGCTGCGCCGCGTCGGCGTGGTCGGAAAGTTCGTCGAGTTCTATGGTCCAGGGCTCGATCACCTGCCGGTCGCCGATCGCACCACCATCGCCAACATGGCGCCGGAGTACGGCGCGACGTGCGTGTTTTTCCCCGTGGACCAGAAGTGCGTCGATTACCTCGCCTTCACCGGACGCGATGCGGCGACGGTCGCGCTCGCCAAAGCCTATGCCCAGGCACAGGGACTGTGGCGTGATGCCACGACACCCGCGCCGCAATTCGACGCCACGCTCAAGCTCGATCTATCGGGCGTCGAGCGATCCCTGGCCGGACCGCGGAGGCCGCAGGATCGCGTTTCACTTGGCGAGGTCGCGGGCAATTTCGTCGCCGAGATGCCGACCCTTGCGAGGGATGGACGCACTGCACCCACGCGGCGCGTTCCTGTGGCCGGACACGATTACACCTTGGGCGACGGCGACGTCGTGATCGCCGCGATCACGAGCTGCACCAACACGTCGAACCCTGCGAACATGATCGCCGCCGGGCTCCTGGCGCGGAATGCGGCGGCGCGCGGACTGAGCGCCCGGCCCTGGGTCAAGACCTCGTTTGCGCCGGGGTCGAAATCGGTGATGGAGTATCTGCGGCGCGCCGGCCTTTATGCTGCGCTCGAAACGC
This sequence comes from Burkholderiales bacterium, assembly GCA_046715035.1. GTDB lineage: Bacteria > Pseudomonadota > Gammaproteobacteria > Burkholderiales > SG8-41 > PALSA-1004. The sequence continues at coordinate 22,076 of JBKJZR010000160.1, forward strand.
TCGGCTTTCACTTGATCGGCTTCGGCTGCACGACCTGTAACGGCAACTCCGGTCCGCTGCCGCCGCAAATCGAAAAGGCGATCAAGGAAGATGAGATCGTGTCGGTCGCGGTGCTATCGGGCAACCGCAACTTCGAAGGGCGCGTTCATCCGTTCGCGCGGGCAGCCTATCTCGCTTCGCCGCCGCTCGTCGTTGCTTATGCCATAGCCGGCAACATCACGCGCGACCTCGACACCGAGCCCCTCGGCAACGATGCGAGTGGCGAGCCGGTTTACTTGCGCGACATCTGGCCTTCGGCTGAGGAAGTCGCGCAGACGCTCGCCTCCAGCTTGAGTCCGGATCTCTATCGCGCGAGCTACGAGCGCCTGTTCGAAGGCGCGCCCGAGTGGCAGGCGCTGCGCGGAGATGCAAGCCCGCTCTTTACCTGGCGTAGCGACAGCACTTTTCTGCGCAAGCCGCCGTTTTTCGACGGGTTGCCGAGCATACCTCCGGCCATCGGAAATCTGGAGGGCATGCGGCCGCTCGCCCTCCTGGGCGACATGGTCACGACCGACCACATGTCGCCGAACAACACGATTGCCGGCAACAGCCCGGCCGCCCGCTATCTCAGGGAGCGTGGGGTAGCGCCCGCCGACTTTCAGACCTACGGTTTTCGTCGCGGCAACCACGAGATGGCCATGCGGGGAACGTTCGCTTCGGGCCGGCTCAAGAACGAAATGGCGCCCGGCGTGGAGGGCAGCTATACCAAGCTGCAGCCGGAGGGGACCGTCGTGCCGATTTTTGACGCGGCCGAGACGTATCGCAGCCGCAAGGTGCCACTCATCATCATCGCCGGCCGCGACTACGGCGCAGGCTCCTCGCGCGATTGGGCGGCGAAAGGCCCGGCGCTGCTCGGCGTGCGCGCGGTCGTGGTCGAAAGCTTCGAGCGAATACACCGCTCGAACCTCGTCGGAATGGGCGTGCTGCCGCTCGAGTTGAAAGGCGTGCAGCGCGCGGACCTGAAGCTCGACGGCACGGAGACGTTCGATGTAGCGGGAATTACGCAGGCCTTGGAGCCTCGCGCCGAGCTTACGTTGCGTGTCCATCGCGCGGATGGAACGCTCGACGAAGTGCCGGTGGTGTGTCGTATCGATACCGCAGAGGAGCTCACCTACTATCGCCACGGCGGGATATTGCCGTACGTATATCGCGAGCTGGTGGAGCAAATCGCAACCTGAAAGGAAGAGCTCTGCAGGGCGCGCAGATCTGCGGCATCCCCTGCTTCGGTCTCCAGCAGGTTTCCTGCGACGTCTGCGTGCGCGCGACCGAACTGTCGCCCGGCAGTGAGGGCTGCTTGGCACCTTCTTCGCAAGGACCAGCGCTACGCGCCGAGCGCGCGGCGGCTATGCGTCGCGCCATTCGTTCGTCACGCGATGGCTTTGATGAGTTTTCCAGGATTCCGGAGAGGCGTCCTGTCATGGGTTGTGAAATACCCGCGCAGCTCGCGCGGCCTGCGGTCGGCGAGCGAGTCCGACCCCGGGCGAGCTCTATAACTTTCATCGCGCCCGGCCGCCATGCGTTTCCTCGAGATACTTGATTGCCGCGTCACGCGTAGCGAGCGAGATGCGCGATGCGATGCTCTGGGCGCGTTCGCCGTCGCCCGACTTGATGGTCTGCAGCAGGCGGCGCCACAGACGTGCCGATTCCCTGCGCCGTTCGGCGCCAGCCAGCGCAAGCCGCGTATAACGGCTGGTCTGCAGCGTGAGCGCCTGCAGCATCGAGCGCAGCCACCGGTTCGTGAGGCTATCGGTGAGCGTCCGGTTGATGGACAGCGCGACCCTCACGTATTCGTCCCGGGTTTTCGGCGTCCGCGCAAGCTCGCTGAGGCGCGCGATCGGCTCTTCCACCTGTGCGACGAGCTCGCCGCGCAGCGGGTCCTCGGCAAGCCAACGTGCGCGCAATCCTACGAGGGCGGCACGGACCTGGTAGATCTCCTTCACTTCGCGCACCGAAAGCTCCGTAACCTGCGCCCCGCGGTAAGGATGAATCGTGACCAGTCCCGAGTTATGCAGGATGCGCAGCGCGTCGCGCACGGGGCCGTGGCTTACGTTGAAGCTCCTTACGAGCGCGGATTCGACCAGGCGCTCGCCAGGCTCGTGTTGTCCTGCTATGACGCGCTCGGCGAGTGCCGCCGCGAGCTTCTCCGGCAGCGTCTCGGTCAGCAAAGAACTGTCTGCTTGCATGGGTAGTTACCTGTCTGCATCGTCCCAGCTTATCATTTAGGTGTCAATTATTAATAATCTATTGTAGAATAACCGTCTAGTCTCAGTCTCCCCATCTCACGAGGTCCATGCCATGCCGCTTGCCGCAGAAAAAAGCGTTTCGCAATCCACTATCCGCGCAGTCCCGCTGAGCCCGCATATCGGGGCCGATATCGTGGGCGTCGACCTCTCGCAGCCGCTCGGCGGGGCGGAGTTCAAGGCGATCTCCGATGCGTGGATGGCGCACGGCGTTCTGCGTTTCAAAGGCCAGGATCTCACCAAGGAGCAGTTGCTCGCATTCAGCAATCGCTTCGGCGAGCTCGACAAGGCGCCGATCAATATCAAGGGCGAGCCGTGGATTGCGGGCTACCCGAACCTCGCGGTGATGTCGAACATTATCGAGGAGGGCCAGCCCGTTGGCAGCCTGGGTTACGGCGAGGCGGTTTGGCACACCGATATGTCCTACAACGAAGCGACGCCGTCGGCGGCGCTGCTTTACGGGCTTGAAGTCACGAAGACGGGTGGCGAGACCGGTTTCCTCAGCATGTATCACGCGTATGACACACTGCCGGAAGACTTGAAGGCTGCGACCGCGGGCAAGCACATCAAGCACGACGCGAGCCGCAACAGCGCGGGCGAGCAGCGTAAAGGCTACCAGCCGGTGACAGATCCGCGCGAGGCGCCCGGCGCGATTCACCCGATCGTGATTCGCCATCCCGTCACCCAGCGTCACGCGCTCTATCTCGGCCGCCGGCCGTTGAGCTATGTCGTCGGACTGCCACTGGAAGAAAGCGAGGCGCTGCTCGACCGGCTGTGGGCGCATGCCACGCGCGAAGAGTCCGCGTGGTTTCAGAAGTGGAACGTCGGGGATCTCATGATGTGGGACAACCGCTGCGTGATGCACAAGCGCACGGCGTTCGATCCCAGCGAGCGGCGCTTCATGCTTCGGACGCAGGTCAAAGGGGTGCGCCCGTCCGCTTGAATGAACGAGATTGCTGCGCACCGAGCTGCCCGAAAGCTTTGTCGTGTGACATCGGCACGGATGGGCGATCGCGATGTCGCATCGCCGGAGAAATGACGGCGATCGGGAGAAGACGTCCATCCGTCTTTGCCGGCGAAATTAGTCAAGGAGTTCATCGCGCTCGCGAAGGCGCGCCCGAACCAGATCACGTACGCTTCGAACGGCGAGGGCGGCAGCCTGCACGTGCAGATGGCTCTCTTTGCGTCGATGACGAACATCAAGCTGGTCCACGTGCCGTACAAGGGAGGCGCTCCGGTAGCGGTATCGCTCGCATCCGGCGAGACGCAATCGTCGGTCTCGACGGTCGGGATCGTGCTCCCGCACATCAGGAGCGGCCGCTTGCGTCCGCTTGGTATGTCATCCACCAAGCGCTCGGGCATACTGCCGAACGTTCCGACGATCGCCGAGTCGGGCGTGCCCGGCTACGATATGAACCCGTGGATCGGCGCATTTGCGCCGGTCGGTACGCCGAAGGCGATCACCGAGCGCCTGCATGTCGAGATCAACAAAGCGCTCAGGAAGCCCGAGGTCGTCAAGCAGATGGCGGATCAGGCGCTCGAGCCCTGGATCGGCACGCAGCCAGAGTGCGCGGCACAGCTGAAGACGGACTACGAGAAATTCCAGAAGATCTTCAAAATCATAGGCACGCCCTGGGCGTCATAAGGCTGCGTGTTTCAACCCCATCTCACTTGAAGAATCGACCATGAAAATCACTGCCGTCAAGAGTTACTCCGTTCATCCCGGTTGGCGCAAGAATCTGATCTTCGTCAAAGTCGAAACCGATGAAGGTATCCACGGATGGGGCGAAGCGTATTCGCAGTACGATCGCGACCGCGCGGTGATGGCGCAGCTCGAAGCCCTGGGTCCTTACCTGGTCGGCCGCAGCCCGTTCGACATCAAGCACTTCACGCAATTCGCATTCGACGATTACGCGGCCCGGCGCGGCTCCGTGGAGCTTTTCTGCGCGATCAGCGGCATCGAGCAGGCGCTGTGGGACATCGTCGGCAAAGCGTGCAAGCAGCCGGTTTACAACCTGCTGGGTGGGCGCGTGCGCGACAAGATTCGCGTCTACGCGAACGGCTGGAGCTACGGCATGAAAGAGCCTGCCGATTACGCGCGAGCGGCGGAGAAGGTCGTCGCCCAGGGCTGGACCGCGCTCAAGTTCGACCCGTTGCTCGCGCCGTGGCGCACGTGGATACCGAAGGAGCACGAGGAGCGCGCGGTGCGGATCATCAAGGCGGTGCGCGACGCCGTCGGCCCCGCCGTCGACATTCTGATCGATCAGCACCGTAGGCTCGCCCCGATGCACGCGATCCGGCTCAACAAGCGGCTCGCCGAAGTCGGCCTCTACTGGATGGAGGAGCCGTGCCAGGCGGAATTTCCGGACGAGCTGGCTTACATTCGCCGCGAGATCGGCGTGCCGATCGTAATCGGGGAGGCGACGTACACCAAGACCGGCTTTCGTCAGCTCCTCGAGAAGCGCTCCGCCGATATCCTGAATCCCGACGTCGCATGCGTCGGAGGTATCCTCGAGCTCAAGGAAATCGCCGCGATGGCGGAGCCATTCCTCGTCGCCGTATCGCCTCACAACTATAACTCCACGACCGCCGCGCTCGCATCGACGGTGCATGCCTCGGCGACAATGCCGAACTTCATCATCACCGAGTACTTCCTGCCGTTCGTCGAGTTTGGCGAAACGATCTGCCCCAATCAGCTCAAGCCGAAGAACGGCTACATCGAGCTGCCGACGGCACCGGGACTCGGCATCGATCTCGACGAGGATGCGCTGAAGCGCATACCCGCCAAACCCTATACGTTAAGAAATCTCCGACACCCCGGGGACGAAGGTCCCTGATCCGGGGTGCTCGGCGGCGCAAACTTTCTGCGTTGATCCAAAGTCGTAGTGCGCAATCGCAGGTGCTGACAGTCAGCAAAGACGAAACACCCGTTGGGCTTCACGAGAGGACATACCCGTGGCATTCGAAACGTTGCTGGAGGAATATCAAAACAAGACCGCGGAAGCGCTCGGCATGGGCGGCTCGGAGAAGCTTGCGAAGCGCAAAGCCGAAGGCGTGCTCAACGCCCGCGAGCGCATCGACTATCTCATCGACCAGGGCTCCTTCATCGAGTCCGGCCGCTACGCGCGCAGCAACCGGCCTGAGGTCAAGCACAAGACCCCAGCGGACGGCAAGATCGCGGGCTTCGCACGTATCGACGGCCGCGAGATAGCGCTCGTCTCGAACGACTTCACGGTGCTGGGCGCGTCCTCGGCCGTGATCAACATGAAGAAGATCAAGCACGTGAAGCAGGTGGCGGCGAAGCGCGGCATGCCGCTCGTGCTGCTCGGCGAATCGAGCGGTGCGCGGATGCCGGACCGCATGGGCGCCGCGGGTCGCGCGACCATCGCGCAGGACCCGACCGAGTACCAGCGGCTGCGCGAAACCCCGTGGGTGTCGGCGCTGCTCGGGCAGTGCTACGGCTCGTCGACGTGGTATTCGGCGATGTCGGACTTCGTGGTAATGCGCAAAGGCGCGATCATGGCGATCGCGAGCCCTAACGTGACCTCGATCGCGATCAACAGGCCGATCGGGGCCGAAGAGCTGGGGGGGTGGAAGCTGCTGACCGGGATATCGGGTCTCGCCGACATTGCGGTCGACACCGACGAGCAGGCGCTCGACGTCATCAAGAAGTTCCTGTCGTATCTGCCCAGCCATAACATGGAGGCGCCGCCCGAGCGCCCCGTGCCGGAGGGTTCCGACGAAGCGTGCAAGAGAATGCTCGAGATCGTTCCCGAGTCGCGCAACAAGGTCTACGACGTGCGCAAAGTGATCGGTGCGATCGCGGACAAGGACTCGGCCTTCGAGGTCAAAGCGCGCTACGGCAAGTCGGTCTCGACGATGCTCGCCCGGCTCGACGGCAAAAGCGTCGGCTTTATCGCCAGCAATCCGCAGTTCAAGGGTGGCGCGCTGGATGCGGATGCGTGCCAGAAAGTCACGAGCTTCATGGTGCTCTGCGACTCGTTCAACGTGCCGCTTGTCTTTCTCGTCGACGTGCCGGGTTTTCTGATCGGCCTCGAAGGCGAACTGCGCGGCATGCCGGGCAAGGTAATCAACTGGATGAACGCAATGACGCTCGTCACCGTGCCCAAGATTACCGTGATCATGCGCAAGAGCTACGGCCAGGCGTTCATCAACATGGCGGGCGGGAAAAACGCCGATGAGGTGGCGGTGTGGCCGATGGCGGACCTCGGCTTCATGGACGCGGCGGTGTCGGTGAACGTTCTCTACGGCGTGCGGCCCGAAGACGACCCGCAGCGTTTCCAGGAACTGAAGGACGAAGTCGAGCGCGACACTTCCGCGTGGGGACTGGCCGAGTTGTATGAAGCGCAAACCGTCCTCGATCCGCGCGACACGCGCGCATACCTGATCCGTACGCTGCAGGTACACCGCCTGCGCATGAAGAAAGGCGTCGGCGAGCACCTGCTGCGCAACTGGCCGACGAGCTACTGATCGGGGTGGTAAGCTTTGGAGCAGCGCGCAGGCGTCCGCCTGCAGCGAACATAAGCCTTGGCGCGTATTCCGGGACGGGTTGGATAATGCACGAGCAGCGCGCGAATAAGGAGTAGGTCGTGACCAGTGCAGCAAAAAGATCAGTGAGGGCGTTACTGCTGCTGCGCGCGTTCGGTTTGGTGGCGGCAGGCATGAGTTCGGCTGTAATCGCGCAAAACTTTCCGGTGAAGCCTATCCGCTTCGTCGTGCCGTGGCCCGCGGGGGGCGTCGCCGACATTACCAGCCGTTTGGTCGCCCGCAAGCTGGGCGAAAACATGGGCCAGACCTTTGTCGTGGACAACCGCGCGGGCGCGACCGGTATTATCGGTTGCGAGCTCGTCGCCCGCGCCGTGCCCGACGGCTATACGTTGCTGATGGGGACCACCACTACGCACGCGACCAACCCCGTCATGTTTAAAAAACTTCCCTACGATTCGATCAAGGATTTCGCGCCGATTTCTCTCGTCGCGGACGCACCATTCGTTCTGCTCGTACACCCGTCCCTGCCCGTCAAAAGCGTCAAGGAGCTGATTGCTCTCGCCAAGGCCCGACCTGGCCAGCTTACGTACGGTTCCTCCGGCACCGGCGGCTCGTCGCACCTCGGATTCGAATTGTTCAGTCAGATGGCCGGGATCAAGGCTGTTCACGTGCCCTACAAAGGATTGGCGCCAGCGACGATCGATCTCGTTGCCGGGAACATCACCATGTCGTGGGAATCGACCGCGGCAGCCACGCCCTATATCCGGGACAAGCGGCTGCGCGCACTGGGCATCGGTTCGGCCAAGCGCTCGACACTGATGCCGGACATCCCGACGATTTCAGAAGCCGGCCTGCAAGGATTCGAGCTGGGCTCGTGGTCCGCGATGTTCGCGCCGGCTGCGACGCCGTCTGACATTGTGCGCCGCCTGCAGCGCGAAGTGACAGTCGCGATCAATGATCCGAGCGTGCGCGAACGGCTCGGGGCGCTGGGCGCCGAGGCGGTGGGGAGCACGCCCGAGGAGCTTGCGGCCGTGCTCAAGCACGATGTCGTCAAGTGGACGAAGATCGCGCGTCAGGCCAATCTGCAACCGGAGTAGACGCTTTGCGCCCCGGCTGGCGCGTCATGGCCATTCGGTGAGTGGAAGCACGATCACCCCGGGACAGACTGAGAAACGTCAACCCATGACACCCGAGAAGGCGCCACCCATGCGCGAAATCCGCTTCATGGACACCACCCTTCGCGACGGCCATCAATGTCTGTGGGCGACCCGCATGACGACGGCGATGATGCTGCCCATCGCGGAAAAGCTGGACCAGGCTGGCTTCGAGGTGATCGATCTCATGAGCGGCGTGCAGTTCGATGTCGCCATCCGTCACTTGAAGGAAAATCCGTGGGAACGGATTCGTCTCATGCGGGAACGAGTGACGCGCACGCCGCTGCAGGCAAACCTGCGCAGCAAGAGCGTGCTCTCCTTCGGCATGTTGCCCGACGACATCAATGCGCTTTGGATCGAACAGCTGATCGCGAACGGCATACGCAGCGTGCGCGCCTTCGATGCACTGAATGACATGGACAACATCGTGGATAGCCTGCGGCTCGTGAAGAAGCTCGGTGCGCGGGCGATTGGGGCGGTGGTGTT
>JBKJZR010000161.1:0-17644 GCA_046715035.1 Burkholderiales bacterium
ACGCGCCGGTTGACGACGTTCACGGGCCATTCTCCAGCCAGGACGCGGCGCACCTCGTTGGGCGCTCCCGCCTGCAGGCCGACCATGGCCTGCTCGCTGTACCACGCGACGTGGGGATTGATGATGACGTTTTCCCGCCCCCGCAGCGGATGGGGGTCGGGGAGCGGCTCGGGGTCGGTCGTATCCAGCGCGCAGCCGGCGATCCTGCCGGCGTCGAGCGCGCGCACCAGCGCGTCGGTATCGACGATCGGCCCGCGCGCGCAGTTGATCAGTATCGCGCCCGGCTTCATGCTGGCGAATGCCTCGTCATTGAACATCCCGCGCGTCTGCGGCACGAGCGGCGGATGTACCGAGACGAAATCCGACTCGCGCAACAGCGCATGCAGCTCCATCTTCGCGCCAGGAATCTGAAACTGGCCCTGCTCCACATGGGGGTCGGCGTAGAGCACCCGCATGCCGAACGCCGCGGCGCGCACTGCGACCTGGCGGGCAATATTGCCGAAGCCGATCAGCCCCAGCGTGCTGCCCGCAATGCGGAACATGGGTTTGCCCGGCGGCACGGCCCAGACCCCGCGGCGCACTTGGCGGTCGTAGAACGCGACCTTGCGAGCAGCAGCGAGCAAAAGCGCCAGCGTATGCTCCGCGACCTCTTCGATACAGTAGGACGGATTGTTGGTGACGATGATGCCCGCGCGGGTGGCCGCGTCGAGGTCGATGGTGTCGACGCCGATGCCGTAGCGCGCGATGATTTTGCACTTCGGCATGCGTTCCATCACCTCGGCGGTGATCGGTCCGGCGTACGTGTTGAGCAGCGCATCGCAATCTGCGGCCTGCGTCAGAAATTCCGCGGGCTGCTTGGTCTGCAGCGGCACGAGCTCAGCCAGGCCCGCGAGTATCTTCTTCTCGACGTCCAGCGATTCCCATACGTAATCCGTGAGAACTACTTTCGCTTTGCCGGCCATTCCGATTTCCTCTTTCAGGTAAGGGGCTGCCTCGGTGCCCGCCGTGACTTCTGTCGCCAACCCCATTCTTTTGGGTTGATTCTTCAGTTACCAATCCCGCCATCCTATAGTCCATATGTGCCGCGCGGTTTGTAGCGCAGGCGACTCGCCTGCTTTCGCACGGCGCTTTGCAGGCGAGGGCGCCTGCGTTACTTGCAGACGTCCTATTTAACGGCCCCCTCAGTAAATCCCGCTATCCCGGTGCGGCATAGATCTCCGCGTTCCAGCAGTTGGGCGGCTGACGCCCTTCGAGCACTGCGAAAATATTGTCCACGACGACGTTCGCCATGACCTCCCTGAGCTCGGCCACCGCGCTGCCGAGGTGGGGCGTGAGCACGACGTTGGGCATGGTGAGCAGGGCGGGCGCCACGTGGGGCTCATTTTCGAACACATCGAGACCCGCGCCGGCGATGCGGCGTTCGATAAGCGCAGCGGCGAGCGCCGTTTCGTCGACGATAGGACCGCGCGCCGTATTGACCAGGAACGCGGTGGGCTTCATCAAGCCAAGTTCGCGCGCGCCGATCTGATGGCGGGTTTCAGGCTTCAGCGGCGTATGCAGCGAAACGAAATCGGACTCCGCGAGCAGCTGCTCGAAGGGCATATAGGTAAGGGCCAGCTCGCTCTCCTGTTCGGCGGGGAGCCGGCGCGGCCCCCAATACAACAGCTTCATGGCAAACCCGCGCGCGCGCCGCGCGACGGCTTTGCCGATGCGCCCGCCACCGCCTATCAGGCCCAGCACTTTCCCGGAAACGCTCGCGCCTTCCAGCCGCGACGACTGCGCTCCCGGAAAGATGCCGGCGCGCACGAGCCGGTCGCCCTCGACGACACGCCGCGCGACGGCGAGCAGCAGCGCCATGTGGATGTCGGCGGTCGCCTCGGTCACGATCGGCGGTATGACGGTCACCGGAATCCGCCGCTGCGTCGCTGCCGCGACGTCGACGTCGGAAGGCGTAATCTTCATCGAGGCGATCGCGCGCAGGCCCGGATACGCCGCGATCACGTCCTTATCCACTTTGTCGTGGAGCAGGCAAAACAGAATATCGCGGCCATCGACCGCCGCCAGGAGCTCGTCCTTGGTGACGATATGCAGCGGGTCGGGGTTGACGTCGACTTCAGCGACAGCCCGCAGCCGTTCCAGCGCGCTCGCCGCGACGGGTTGGGTGACGTAAATGCGCGGGCGCATCAGTCTGCGCCGCGACGCCCGCAGGCGCGGCAAGTCCTCGCCGGTGGGGCGGCAATCGGTTGCATACCTGGCGTCACTGCATCCAGCGCACGATGCCGGCAACGCCATCGACGGCGACCATCGCGCCGTTGGGAATGCGCTCGGTCGCGTCGAGCACCCCGAGGACCATCGGGATGCCGCGCTCACGCGCGAGCGAGGCGAGGTGCGACGTGCTGCCGCCGCGCTCGGCGACCACACCCGCAACGCGCGGCAGCACCTGGCTCAACGCCGGCCCGGCGACCCGCGTGATGAGGATGTCTCCCGGCACGATGCGCGCCAGCTCGCACTCGCAATTGACGATGCACGCGCGGCCCGTGCCCCAGCCCATGCCGGCAGGATGGCCGTGGAGCCGTGGGCGGTGCTGCCAGATTTCGTCCATCACGTGCGTGGCTCCGAGGTGCAGGGGACGTGCCTGCAAAAGCGTGAATCCCGTCGTATCGAGCGCCCATTCGATTTCGACGGGCATGCCCATCAGCTCGCTCGCGGCGCGCAGCAGCCCGCCGAGCTCGTTGGCCTGGTCTGCGCTCAGGCACGGCTCGGCAACGAGGTTTTTGGAAACGATCTGCGTGGTCGGCTCCGCGCGGTGCACGCAGCCCACGCTGTGGTCTTTGCGTCCGGGAATCACCCGCAGCAGTTCGCCGTCGCGGCTCAGCTCGTAGCGGTCGGGTGTCACTTCTCCCTGGGCGATGGCCGAGCCCAGCCCCCAGGTGGCGCTGAGCAGCATGCCGCCGTCCGCCGTCGCGCTCAATCCTCCGCCCGCAGCCAGCGCGGGCACGAGCGGCTGCACGAGTACTGCCATCGCAGTCGTCGCGGGATCGATGTCGTGGGTGGCCATGTAGCGCAACGCGCGGGTGGCCCACAGCGCGCCCCAGCAGGCGCGCACTGCCGTGATGAAATCGGCTTCGCTCTCGATGCCGATGAAGCTTTCGAACTGGCCGGCGAAACTGGACCCATGGCGGTCTTCGACCAGCGCGGAAGAGCGCACCGCAGCAAGTGCGCCCGTGCTTTCGATCAGGGCGCTGCGCGCTGCCAGCAGCGGTTCGAGAACCTGGGGAATGATGGGCTGGTCGAGCAGACCGAGCTTCATGTCGAGCGCGTAGCGGCGCGCCTGGGCGCGGTCCTCGGTGGCGAAGACACCGCGTGCCGACGCGTCGAGGCCCAGCGCCGTCACCTGCATGCGATAGGCCCGGGCGTCGAGGCAGAAGCCGCCCGGGATGGGCAGTCCGGCGCGGCCCAGCGCTGCCAGATTCGCAGCTTTCGGCCCGCAGCGGGTCGCATCTGCGGCGCCTGCAGACGTCAATGGAACGATGAGGTTGTGCATGGATCCCTTTTTGTGGATGCGCAGCGTGTTACGTGGTCCGCTGCGAGGCGTCTGTGGTGCAGTAACGGTCTGGCCTTCAGCAGCGCCGTCGTGCCGGGCACGGCGGCAGCAGCGGGTTATCGCCCAGGGAGCTTGCCGTAGTCGGAATAGCCCGGCATCGGGTCGACGACCGTGATCTGCTCGACGGGGAAGTTAGACACGATTTCGATGCTGTTCTTGTGCACGATCAGCATCTCCTCGATGCGCACGCCCCACTGGTGGGGCTTGCCGTGCTGCGTCTCGAGCGCGAATACCATGCCTTCCTTGATCTCGAGCGGGTGGTCGAGCGACCAGATGCGCGAAATCACCGGCTGATCGTATTGCGCGAGACCGAGGCCGTGGCCCCACAGGTTGGCTGCCGCCTGATCCTCTTCCTCGTAGCCCCAGGCCTCCTTGGCCGACGGCCACTTAAGCGCGATTTCGCGCGTCGTGGTGCCGACCTTCACCGCCTTGATCGAGTCGTACAGCCACTTGAGCGCGGTTGCGTAATAGTCCTTTTGCTCCTGGTTCGGCTCCCTGCCGACCATATAGGTGCGGTAGTAGCACGACTTGTAGCCATTCCACGTGAGCGCCGCCAGGTCCATGAAGACCATGTCGCCCGGCTTGATGATGCGGTCCGAGAAGTTGCGCCAGTTGGGCCAGGTGTTCAGACCGGAGGAGACGATCACGTCCTCGACGTCCTCCATGCCCGGGATGTTGTAAAGAAATTCCATGATGTGCGCGGTCAGCTGGTTTTCGGTGAGGCCGGGTTTCAGGAAGCGCATGAACTCCCAGTGCGCCGCGTCGCCGATTGCGCCCACCTGGCGCATGCACTCGTGCTCGTCCTGGTTCTTAACCGCGCGTGCTTCCATCATCGGCGTCATGCCGTCGACCCAGTCGATCTTCGAGTCTTTGAAGATCTGGATCATGTTGATGTCGATGAAATCGACGCCCAGCTTCATGCCTTCGACGCCGCGTTTCTTCATCTCCTGACGGATCGCATTGGTGAACTTCGTGACCTGCTGCGTCGAGGCAGGACCTGCTGCGCCCTTGATCCAGGCGTAGGAATAACGGATGTTTTCCTTGGGGATCCACGGCGAGTGCTTCTCGATGTGCATGCCGATGTCGCCCTGCTCGAACAGCACCGGCGCGTCGTCGCCGCAGAGCAGCGCATAGCGCAGGCCGGGCTTCAGTTTGTTCCAGCCCGGGGTAAGCGTGCTCGTCACGTAGCGCACGTTCTCGTCGTACATCAGCAGCATGGCGCCCAGCCCATGGGCTTTCATGCGCTCGCGTGCGCGCTCGAGCCGATATTTGCGCAGCCGGTCCCAGTTGACGCGCTCCTGCCAGTCCAATCCCACCATCCCTACATTGGCCATCTCAATCTCCCGTTGCGATTACGTTTCCGGAAAACAAACTGAACATTACATTCTTGCGAGTTACTCGATTTCGATGCTGGCGTCCTTGATGACCTTAGCGAAGCGATCGTTTTCCCGTTTGTGAAAAGCGCCGAACTCCTCGGGTGATTTGCTGAGGACGATGTTCACGCCGCCCTCGTTCATGCGCTTCACGACGTCGGGATGCTGCATCGTCTCGTGCGCGACCTTGAACAGCCTGTCGACGACAGCGCGCGGCGTGCCTTTCGGCACGAATATGCCCTGCCACGAGCCGACAACCATGTCGAAGCCCTGCTCGCGCATGGTGGGAACGTCGGGCAGCACGGGAACGCGCTCCGGCGCGATGACGCCGAGCATGCGCACGCGCCCCTGCTTGACGAACGTCACTGCGGACGAGAACGTCACGAACATCATCTGCACTTCGTTGCCGAGCAGCCCGATCATCGCCGGCCCCGCGCCGCCTTTATAGGGCACGTGCACGGCGCTGCTCCCGGTGCTCATCAGGAACATTTCCATCTCCAGCCGGTTGGCGCTGCTGGCCGCCGGCGAGCCGTAGTTGAGCTTGCCAGGATTGGCCTTGAGATGGGCGACTAGCTCTTTGGCGTTTTTGGCCGCCAGCGAGGAATGCACAACCAGGCTGCCCGGCACGTCGACGATCTGCGTGACCGGCGTCAGGTCGCGCAGCGGCTTGATCGGGAACTTCACGAAAATGCTCGGATTGATCGCCATCGTGCCGACGTTGCCGAGCAGGAAATTGTAGCCGTCGGGTGTCGCGCGGGCCGCGACCTCGACGCCGATGTTGCCGCCGGCGCCGGCGCGGTTATCGACCACGACCTGCTGGCCGAGCAACTCGGTCATGCGCGGCTGGATGATGCGCGCGACGAAATCCGACGCGCCGCCCGGCGCGAAAGGCACGATCATGCGCACGGGGCGATCGGGATACGGTTGTTTCTCCGCAGCGCCTGCGCTGAAAGTGGCCGCGCACGCCAGCGCGGCGGCGCAACGCGCCAATAGCATAGGGGGGACGTGCATCGCTTATCTTCTCCTCGGGGTTTTTGGCGGAATGACCGGCACCAGAAGGTACGATGCCGTGTTGCCGCCAGTATAAATGGTGTTGGTGCCGCTATTGTAATCCGCGCTGTAGTGCGTATAAGGCGCGGCACCGACGCCATCGCGCGGCTGGATATCGAGGCGCAGGCGATGGCCGCGCGCGAAAACCATGCACGTCGGCCAGATCTCGACCTGCGCCTGCACGATCTCGTCCGGCTTCAGCAGCTCGCGTTCGTCGTGACTGTGGTACGGGCGGTAGGGAAGCGACAGCGCGGCGTCGAGCTTGCGATGCGAGGCCCTCAGCCAGCCTTTGGCGACCGGCACCGGCTGCTGCTGCTGGCCCACTTCCCACACGTCTTGGCCTTCGGGATCGATATTGCGCAGCGTCGCGAAGATATCCATGTCTTCGGTCGAGCTCGCAATCCACAGGACGAGATTGAGCGGCCCGGTGACTTCCGTATCCGCGGGGAACGGGTCGGTCTCGAACGATACACCCATCCGCGGCAGGCTGCCCGCAAGCGCGGTCGACGTCCACGATGCCGATGCGACGCCGGCTTTGGTCATGCCACTCGCCGAGTAGCTCACTTCGCCGCGCGTTCTGGGAGCGGTGCGCGCGAGGGTTCCTTCGACGGACGCGGCCTGGAGCGCGTTCGATCGCGGGCGCAAGTACAGCTTCGTCCATCGCGTGCGCGCGAGCGGCCATTCGTTTTCGTGGCGGAACTTGTAATTTCCGCCGCCGCCCGTGCGGATCAGCAGCTTGACCGGCGGCTCGCGCATGAACCCGCTGTCGATGCCTTTCAGCCAGTGATCAAAAAAACGTAGCTGGTCGCTGCGCGCTTCCGCGGCGTAGAAGGGGTGGTAATGCGTGCCGGCGTGGATGCGCAGTTTCTTGTGCCGTGAGCGCGCGCGCATGTACGCCTCGGTGTTGCCGCGCAGGTGCAAGCCCATCCCGCTCCAGTTGCCCACGGTATACAGCGGGATATCGATGTTTTTCCACACCGCCTGACGACCGCGGTAGGCGCCCCGATCGAGGCTGTCGCGCATGTAGTGCCACACCCACGGCTTGGCGAAAGCGTCGGGATTGTATTGCTGCGGTTTGCCGAGCAGATGATGCGCCATGTGGTTGTTGTACCAATTGGCGACGAAACCGAGGCAGAAGATGCCGCCGTGATAAGCGAAATCCCGATACATGTCGGCCGCGCCTTCCCACGGGATCATCGCTTTCAGCGCAGGGGGCTTGAGGGTCGCCACCAGCCATTGGGTCATCGCATAGTACGAAATGCCCAGGGTGCCGACATTGCCATTGCTCCATGGCTGCGCCGCGGCCCATTCGATCGCATCGTAAAAATCCAGAGCTTCCTGCAGTGAAAACGGATCCGTCTGGCCAGGCGACTTGCCGGAACCGCGGCCATCCACGCGCACGGCCGCGTAGCCGCGCGGCACCCACCACAGCGGGTTGACCGTCTCCCAGTTCATGTAGGGATTGTCGGGTTCCTCCAGATCGGCCGGCGGGGTCCAGTGCTTGTCCTTCTGGTAGGAGCCGATGTTCAATATGGGCGGAAACCTGCCGCGGCCCTGGGGGCGAAATACGTCCGCCCGCAGGCGTGTACCGTCGCGCAGCGGAATCTCGACATCCTTGTCGATGTGCACGCGATGGGTGGGCCGCGACCCGCGTTTCATGACCGTTCTGCCACGACTGTCGTCATTCGACGGTGATGTTGTTGTCGGTCACGACTTTTCCCCACTTCGCGACTTCCTGCAGCACGAACGCCTGAAACTCGGCCGGCGATTTGTTGACCACGACCGACATGAACTGTTTGGCGAGCGCCTCCTTCATCGGCGCGTCTTCCATCAGCCTGACCACCGTGGCATGAATGCTGTTCAGCACCGGGCGGGGAATTTTCGCGGGCGCGAACAGACCGTTCCAGGCGTTGGTGCCGAATCCCGGGAAGCCCGCTTCAGCGGTCGTCGGCACGTCAGGCAGCTCCGGCCGGCGCGTGGGCCACGTCGTGGCGAGCGGCTTGATTCGCCCCGCGCGGATGTTCTGGATCGACGAGGCCATGTTGATGAACATGAACTGCACCTCGTTGCCGATGATGGCCGGTATCATCTGGCCGGCGCCGCCCTTGTAGGGCACGTGGGTCATCTCGACGCCCGCCGATTTCAGGAATCGTGCCGCGTCGAGATGCGGATACGAGCCGACACCTGCGGAGGCGTAGTTCATGCGCGTCCCGGGCTTCTTCGCGTACTGAATCAGCTCCTGCAGCGAGGCCACGGGCACCGCGGCGCTGACCACCCACAGATGCGGAAGCTCGATCAGGTTGGTGACGCCGGTGAGGTCGCGCGACGGTTTGATCGGCAGCGTCTTCGCGAACGTCGTTTCATTGATGGCATTGGTCGACACGTTGCCGACGAACAACGTGTAGCCGTCGGGCGTCGACCTCGCCGCCAGCTCGAGCGCGATGTTGCCCGAGGCGCCCGCGCGGTTGTCGACGATCACCTGCTGGCCGAGGACATCCCCCAGTTTCGCGGCGAGCTGGCGCGCCGTGATATCGGTCGCGCCGCCCGGCGCATAAGGGACGATCATGCGGACCGGCCGGCTGGGGTAGCCGCCCGCGGCCGTTTCGGCCGCGCATGCCACGCCCGGGAAAGCCCAGGCGGTGAAAAGCAGAACCATCGCACTGCGTCGTAGCGTCATCGCATCCTCCTCTCAGCTCCTGCGTTTCTCGTCCTCGGGGGTGACCGGTAGCGACACCGGGCGCTTGAGGCGCGCCGACAGGTCGATGGCCTTGGTGAGCATCAGGCGGTCGTGACCTTCGCGCGCCGTGGCGTGCTGGGTCGGCACGCCCAGCGCAACGCGATTCAGCCACGAATTGGTTTCCTCGCGCATCGGCCCGCGCAATTCGCCGAGCGCGATGTCGCCGACCGGGTAGCTCGTCAGAAAATCGACATGGCGGTTTTTGTCGGGCGCGTAGCCTTCACCCTGGATCAGATTGGTGGCCAGCACGATGTCGCGGTGCGTATCGTCTATCGTCAGCACGCCTTCGGTGCCGACCGCGCCGACTTCGAGACTGTAGACGGCACCCGGCCACACCTCGGGCAGCGCCCACGAAATCACGCCATGGTAGATGGCGCCGTCGCTGAAGCTGATGAGGTAGCCGGTGCCGTCGATCCCCTGCCATTTCGGTCCGAGCGCTTTGTCGACGGAGCGGGCGTAGACTTCGACCGGCTGTTTCGCCTCCATGAGCCACATCACCATGTCGAGCGCGTGAGTGCCCGAAATCACCATCGGGGAAATCTCGGCAGGATTGTCGGTGCGCTTGTAATTGTCGATCGCGACGAGCCGGTTCATGAAGGCGCGCGAGGTGACCATGGTGACGTCGCCGAGGGCGCCGCTGCGCACCTTTTCCTTGGCCACGAGCCAGCGGCGGCGGAATCGCTGCGTATAGCCGATCACCGCATCGACACCCGACTTCTCGATCGCGTCCATCACCGCCTGTGATTCGGCGAGATCGGTCGCCAGCGGCTTCTCGATCAGCATCGGCAGGCCGCGCTCGATCGCCGCCATCACCGGATCGACGTGCAGATGCTCGTCGGTGGCAACAATCACTGCATTGACTTCCGGACGGCTCAGCAGTTCGCGGTAATCGGCGGTGATGAATTCCGCGCTGACTTTGCCACCGACCAGCTTGGCGCGTTCGGCATTTTTCTCCGCGATGCCGATCCATTCGACGACGGGATGGCGCGCGGCAAGCTCGCCGCGGATCAGGCCCACGCGGCCCGCACCGACGATGGCCAGCCCGATCTTCCGCGGCTGTTTTCTCATGCCCGTGCTCCTGCTGCCGGGGTGACGGCGCGCGATTCCGGCAGCGGCAGACTGACCGGCTCGTTGCGTTCGGCCGAGAGGTCGGCGGCAATGTAAACCTCCATCACCTGGCGCGCCTGCTCGGCGGTGACCAGCACGGGCCGATCGAAAGCGACGGCTTCGAGAAAGTGCACGGTCTCGCTCGCCATCGGTCCCGCGTACGTATGCTCCACGTACTCGCCCGGCATCGTCGACATTGGATGCACGATGCCTTTCTGCACGGTGGTCAGCATGGTGTCGCGATGCGTGTCGTCCACGACGAGCGCGCCTTCGGTGCCGATGAACTCGATCCACGTCATCGAAAAATTGGGGTACGCCGGGGGCAGGCTCCATCCCGCGCAGATGACAAACGACACGCCACTGTCCATGGTCACGGTGATGTACTGGGTATCGGGAACGTCGGCGCCGCTGGCCGCCCGCATTGCGCCGTAGTTGACCTGTGAATAGACGCGTATCGGTTTGGCGGGCTCCAGGCACCACAGGATGAAATCGAGATCATGTGTGGCTTCCATCGCCGCAGGGGAGAGCTTGCTGCGGCCCGTAATCTTCTTACCGAGGCTGCGGCCGATGTGCCGGCTCACGAGAGCGCTCACCGGCTTGCCCAGCGTGCCGTCGGTCGCGCATTTCTTCACGTACGCAAACTTCGGGTTGAACCGTTGCGAGTAACCGATGGTGAACTTAAGGTTGCCCGCGCGGGCCAGCGCGATCAACTCGTCGGCTTCGTGCAGCTCGAGGGCGATGGGCTTTTCGAGGAACACATGCTTGCCCGCAGCCAGGCTGTCGCGCGCCATCGGGTAGTGCAGGTGCTCGGGCGTCGCGGAGATCATCACCGCGTCCAGCCCGTCGATTTCGAGCAGCCTGCTGTAGTCGGCGCCGGCCGACTGCGCGCCCGTCGCTTGCGCCACTTCGGCGAGCCGCTCGGGACGCGTCTCAGCGATGTGCAGGCTTTTCACCAGCGGATGCGCGGCGCACGTCTCGGCGCGGATTCCGCCGCACCAGCCGGCGCCGATGATACCGACATTGATCTGCTTCAAGGATTCCTCCGGGATAGGTACGGCGTTGACAACGAGCCGCTGACTGTACGCGTTTATACCACGCGAGCCGCGACGATGGTGCATGGGCAGACTCTACAAATGGCATTTTAGTATTCTGGTGCGTCGTCGAGGAGCAGCCCTAAAAATCCAATGAGTAAACGGGTCGTGACACGATGTTACTTGTAGCGCAGGCGACTCGCCTGCCATCGTTCATCCGTGATCTCATTGTAATGCAGGCGGGGGCGCCTGCGCTACGTGGAATGCAGGTGAGTCGCCTGCGCTGCGTGGAATGCAGGCGGTGCCGCATGCGCTACCGCGGTGCGCATGATTTAGCAGGGCGCAGCCTTGCCCGCCTCGGTAATGCTGCACGGAACAAGACAACAAGGGGCTTGCGCGGAACACTTGCTGCTGTGATCATGGGTGCGGCATTCCGGCGGCCTCAGCGCGGCACTTCGTCAACAACTCCACAACCACCAAAAGGAACAAGCGGTGAAGCGCATCGATACTCACAACCACGTCATCCCCGAGACCATTATCGATGCCATGCGCAAGGACCCCGCGCGCTATCACACGCAGATCGAAGGCGAGCGAGGCAGCTATCGATTCGTGCGCGGCAAGGTGCGCTTCGAGCTGATCCCGGAATTCTACGATCCCGACGCGAAGATCGAGTCGATGGACCGCAAGGGCATCGACATCGCCTACATTTCGCCGGGGCCGCAGACTTTTTTCTACGGGCTGGGCGCCGACCTGGCGCTGGAGGCCGCGCGGGCCGTCAACGACGGCGTCGCGCAGATGAGCGCCGCCCATCCGGATCGCCTGCGCGGCATGGCGACCTTGCCGATGCAGCATCCCGACGCGGCCATCACCGAGCTGGAAAGAGTCGTCAAGGAATGGGGCTGTAAAGCGGTGGAGATGGGCACTGCGATCGGCGACGAGGAGCTGGCCGACGCGAGATTCCGTCCCGTGCTGCGACGCCTCCAGGCGCTCAAAGTCGTCGTTTTCGCGCATCCCAACACCCAGGGCGCTGGCGGCAGGCTGGATTGCTACTATCTGGGCAACCTGATCGGCAACCCGCTCGATACCACCATCATGGTCGGCAAGCTCATGTTCAGCGGCGCGCTGGACGAACTCAAAAGTCTCAAAGTACTGCTCGCGCATGGCGGAGGCTTTCTGCCGTACCAGATCGGGCGTTTTCAGCACGGGCACGCCGTGCGGCCCGACACGAGTGCCGTCACGCAATCACGACCTTTCGACATGTTTGCGAATTTTTATTTCGACGCACTGACGCACGACCCTCGCGCGACGCGCCATTTGCTGCAAATGGTCGGCTCCGAGCGCGTCGTGCTCGGCACCGACTCGCCGTTCGACATGGGCGAAGAGCGCCCGGTGCAGCACCTCGATGCGGTGCCGGGGCTGTCCGAGCGCGAGCGCGAGGACGTGAGCTTTCGCACGGCCGAGGCGCTGTTCGGCGAAAAATTCTGAGCGTAGACATCGAAAATGAGCGACACGAAGAAGCAAACGGTCGGCATCGTCGGGCTGGGCATCATGGGGGGCGCATTCGCCCGGCATCTGCTCGAGGCAAAATTGCAGGTGATCGGCTATGACGTCCTCGACGCGAAGCGCGCTGCGCTGCGCAGAATGGGCGGCTTGCCGGCCGCGTCGCCTGCGGACGTGGCGCGCGCCGCGCGCGTAGTCATCACGTCACTGCCTTCGGTCAAAGCGTTCGAGGAAGCTCTGCTCGGCGGCGACGGCATTGCCGCCGGCGCGAGGCGCGGGCTGGTGGTGATCGAAGCGAGCACGCTGCCGCTGGCGGCCAAAGAGACCGCGCGCAAACGTCTGGTCGGTTACGGCGTCACACTGCTCGACTGTCCGGTCAGCGGCACGGGGGCGCAGGCGGCCGTCAAGGACATCGCGGTTTACGCGAGCGGCGACCGCCGTGCGTACGCGAAGTGCCGCGCCGTGTTCGCGGGATTCGCGCGCAGCACGTACTACTGCGGTGATTTCGGCACCGGCTCGAAGCTCAAATACATCGCCAACCTGCTGGTCACGATACACAACCTGTCGACGGCCGAGGCGATGGTGCTCGCGGAACGCGGCGGAGTCGACCTCGATCTGGTCTATCGCGTGGTCAGGGACGGCGCCGGGAGCTCGCGGATGTTCGACGTGCGCGGCCCGATGATGGTGAAGCGCGACTACCTGCCGGCGACGATGAAGATCGAGGTCTACCAGAAAGACATCGCGATCATCGAAGACTACGCCGCCCGTCTCAACTGTCCGACGCCGCTCTTCACGCTCAGCAAGTCGTACTACGACGCCGCCTATGCCGAGGGGCGCACGCAGGAGGACACCGGCGCGGTGCATGCCGTGTTGCGTCAGCAGGCAGGTCTGGGTGCCGGGCGACGACGCAAGAGGGTCCGCACGAAGCGCCGCGCGGCGCGATGAGCAAAGGCTGTATCATTTCCACTACCGCACCAGCGTAGGGTTCGCTTAGCAGGTTCTACCGGGCTTTGCTAAGAGCGCGTTTCAAAATAAAGGTAGCGCAGGCGACCTCGCCTGCTCTGAGTTGATTGCAGGCGAGGCGCCTGCGCTACGACTGCGCGATAATTGCGACTAGGCATCTCTCATTTTGAAATGCGCCCTAAATGATATGTATCGCCCGGCACCCACCCTAGCCCCTCTTCCCAGGGGAGACCCGTTTACGGGATGCGACCGTGGAGGCGCGCGTAAAGACGCGGCTATCCGGCGCGTGGCATCCCGCTGCGGGGTCACATCCATCGGCGAGCCGACGGAATCTGTTCCACCCTCCGCGGTCGCACGTCAAGCGGAAATGGTGCGTCAACCATTTCCGGAATGCTCAGTAAGGCCGAATTATTTTTGGGAGTTTTAATGAATCCAAAAACAAACCTGAGCAAAGGGTCGAATCCGGCCGACACGATGGTGTGGAATTTCAAGCAGCTCGCGCATCACACGCTCGAAGGCTTCGGCGGCATAGGGGAGGGCATCAACCTGCAGATCGCCCCGGACGGACGGCGCATATTGTGGCTCGCGCACGAGTCGGCGCCGAAGAATTTCACCGGAGTCGACGTGAGCGATCCCCGGCAGCCCAAGGTCGTGATCCAGACCGAGTTGCCGCACAAAGATGTGCGCTCGAACTCGCTCGACGTCGTGGGCAACACGATGTGCGTGGCCTACCAGACCCGGCAGGTCGGCCTGCAGCCGGCCGGCATCGACCTGTTCGACATCTCGGTGCCGGAGAAGCCGCGGCTGATTTCGCATTTCGACCGCTCGGGACCGCATTCGCGCGGCGTGCATGCGGTGTGGTTCGTCGATGGCGAGTACGTGCACATGGCCTCCGGCGCGGCGGATTTTCAGCCGCGCGACCCCAGGGATGACCAGTGCTACATGATCGTCGACGTGCGCAATCCGTCGCAGCCCGTGGAGACGGGGCGCTGGTGGGCGCCCGGAACGCGCGAGGGCGACAGCGATCCGTCCCCGCGCCGCACGGAGGGCGGGTGCACGATCGGGCTGTCGGGATTCCGCGCCCACAATACCAACGTTTTCCCGGAGCGCCCGGACCGCGCGTACGTGGGCTATCTGGATTACGGCGCGGTGATACTCGATATCAGCGACAAGGCGCGCCCGCAGCCGGTCGCGCGCTGGAGCAACTGTCCGCCGAACACCGGCTTCAACCACACGGCGCTGCCCTTGTTCAGCCGCGACCTGATGCTGGTCAGCGACGAGTCGACGAAGGACAACGCGGCCGACTGGCCCAAGCTCGTGTGGGTGCTCGACATCAAGGTCGAGACCCATCCGCTGTGCATCAGCACGCTGCCCATGCCCGCAAAGGATTCGTTTGCGAAGCGCGGCGGCCGTTTCGGCGCGCACAACCTGCACGAGAATCTGCCGATCCCTACGTCGTACCGTTCCGACAACATCGTCTTCGGCACTTTTTTCAACGGCGGGCTGCGCGCGTACGACCTGAGCAACCCGTACCAGCCGCAGGAAATCGGCTACTTCGTGCCGGGCGCGCCGGCGATGTCGCGCGCGGGCGCGGTCCAGCTCAACGACATCTTTGTCGACGAGCGCGGCATCGTGTACACGGTCGACCGCTTCACCGGCGGCCTCTACACGCTGGAAATGAATTTCTGAGCATGCGCCATGGCGATTAGCACCGGCCGCGACCCGCTGCGCAGCCGCATCCCGCTGACGGTCATCACCGGCTTTCTCGGCAGCGGCAAGACGACGTTGCTCAACGCGCTGCTGGTGCGGCCCGAAGCCGCGAACAGCGCCGTCATCATCAACGAATACGGCGAGGTCGGCGTCGATCACGACCTGGTGCAGGGCGTGACCGAGTCGGTGACGCTGCTCGACAACGGCTGCGTCTGCTGCGTGCTGCGCGGCGATCTCGAGCAGGCGCTGCGTGACCTCTTCCTGGCGCGGCGCGCGGGCGAGATCTCCAGCTTCGAGCGCGTCATCCTCGAGACCACCGGACTCGCCGACCCGGCACCGGTGATGCAGACGCTCAGCATCGATCCGGCGCTGGCAGAGCATTACCGGCTCGATGGCGTCATTACCCTGGTCGACGGAGTGCAGGGCAGCGCGCAGCTCGTGTCCATGCCCGAGTCGGTCAAACAGGCAGCGGTCGCCGACCGTATCGTCATTACCAAGTCGGACCTCGCGCAGCCGGAGGTCGTCGCTACGCTCCAGGCCGAGTTGC
The DNA here is from genome assembly GCA_046715035.1 of Burkholderiales bacterium. Classification (GTDB taxonomy): domain Bacteria; phylum Pseudomonadota; class Gammaproteobacteria; order Burkholderiales; family SG8-41; genus PALSA-1004. Next base: position 15,623 of record JBKJZR010000161.1, read on the forward strand.
GCCGGATCAACCCGATGGCACGGCAAACGGTCGCCGTCGCCGGTGCGGTCGAGCCCGAGTTCGTGCTGTCGGTTGGCCTCGACCGGGCGCAGGTTCAGCCAGACGCCGTCGAGCGCTGGCTGGGGCCTCTCGAGGCAGGCGATCACGCACATCCCCACACGCACGACATTTCGACGTTCACGTTGTGGTTCGAGCAGCCCTTCGAGCGCGAAGTGTTCGAACGCAGCATCGAGGTGCTGACCTCGCTACGCGGGGCGGATCTGCTACGCGTGAAGGGCCTCGTCAACGTGCGCGGCGAATCCGGGCCGATCGTCATACAGGGCGTGCAGCACCTGTTTCACCCGCCGGTCACGCTCGCCGCATGGCCCGGCGACGATCATCGCAGCCGGCTCGTTTTCATCACCCGCGGTATCGAGCGCGCGACGGTGGCGGCATTGTTCGCGGCGGTGGCCGCGATGAAGACGGCATGAAGGTGCGCTGCGCAGGGCAAATGGATTTCGGGTATGGTCGTTCAACCGCGAATGACGAGTGAAGCCACAGTTTCAGACAGATTGTTTGCGGTGACCCCGTTCGCCCTGAGCCTGTCGAAGGGTGAACGCTGTCTCTCGGTAAGTCGGTTGCGCGTTCTTCCATCCATCAGCACGTGCGGTCACCGACAGCGCCATCGCAATGCCGGCGGTGCGCGCTGAGTCGACGGTGCGGGTGGGCGATGATCTGGCGCTGCTTCGACAGCCGGGTCGCATCGGCCCGCTCGCGCTGCGTAACCGCGTCGTGATGGCGCCGATGGGGACCAACTACAGCACCACGGACGGTCTCTCGACGGCGCGCGACGTTCAGTACTACGCGGAGCGCGCGCGCGGCGGCGTGGCGATGATCATGACCGAAGCGATGGTGGTCACCGAGCACGCGCGCCCGCACCATAATTCGCTGTGCGTCTATCACGACCGCTTCATCCCCGGGCTCGCGAGTATCGTCACCGCTATCAAGGAACACGGCGCGCTGGTGTGCGGCCAGCTCAACCACCGCGGCGCGCTGCTGCGCCGGTCGGTGCTCAACATGCAGCCCGTCGGGCCATCGCCGTGGCACAACCCCAACACCGGTGATGCAGTGCGGCCGCTCACCGTGCCCGAGATCGCGGAGATTCAGCGGCTGTTCGTTGCCGCCGCGCGCCGCCTGCAGCAGGCCGGCTATGACGGTGTCGAGATCCACGCCGGCAACGGCTATCTCTTTCAGCAATTCTTCACTCCCCGGATCAACCGGCGCACGGATGCTTACGGCGGCTCGCTCGAGAATCGTGCGCGGCTGCTGATCGAAACGATACGCAGGACGCGCGACGCGCTGCCGGATTTTCCGCTGATCGTGCGTCTCAGCGCTTCCGAGTTCGCCGACGGCGGCTATGACGAGGCGGAGATCATCGAGCTCGCACGCCGGCTCGAGAAAGCAGGTGTCGCGGCGCTCGACCTGTCGGGCGGCAGCAACGAGAGTCCCGAGCTGTCGAAGTACTGCATACAGCCGCCGTCATTTGCGCGCGGCTGCCTCGGGCCCTACGCCAGCCCGATCCGGCGGGCGGTGCGGATCCCGATCCTCGTCGCGGGGCGGGTCGTCGATCCCGCCGACGGCGAGGCGCTGTTGCGCGACGGCTGCGCCGATTTCATCTCCGTCGGCCGGGCGCTCTACACGGACCCGCATTGGTGCATCAAGGCGTTTGGCAGGGTGGCAGCGCCGATCCGCAAATGCATCGCGTGCAACGTCTGCTTCGAGCGGCTGACGCTCGAGAAGGATGTCTCGTGCGTGCACAATCCGATGATCGGCACCGAATTCGAAGCGCTCGAGCACGCCGAGCCGCAGCTCTTTCCCGCGCTGCGGACGACGCGGCCCCGACGGGTGCTGGTGCTCGGCGCCGGGGTGACGGGCGTGGAAGCCGCGCGCGTTGCCGCCGCCCGCGGTCATCACGTGGAAGTTTGGGAAAAGGCTGATACGCCGGGCGGCCAGATGCCGCTCGCCACCGCGGCGCCGGACAAG
>JBKJZR010000162.1:0-18515 GCA_046715035.1 Burkholderiales bacterium
TGTATTGAACCGACGTTCAGCGCGCTGCCTTGCGCTGGGCGATAACGTGGTCGAGCCTCTTCTGGGCGCTCGCAACCGTTTCCTCCAGCGCCTTCTGGCGCTGAAAATAAGCATCGTTCAGCCGTGATGCGCCGCCGGCGGTGCCTATGCGCTCGCCCGGCAACGGTTCCTTGCCGGCTTCCAGCGACGCTTTTGCGGCATCGAGCTCCTGTTGGGCGCTTCTCACCTCGGCGTCGGCGCCGCCTGCTGCCTGGTCAGCGGCGCTTCCAGGTGCGGGCGCCTGCGCCGGTGTCGACAGCGGCGCTGAAATGTTGCCGGCCCGCAATGGGATTTGCTTGACCGATTTCGCGCCCGGTGCCGGTTTGTCGCCGATCACCCGGCGCCCGTCCGGCATCATCGACTCGTAGTAGAAGGGCTGCGCATAGGCCGCCCAGGTCCAGCAGGACAAAACGATCAGCAACGGCAGCTTCAGCATGACGGCACTCCTTTTTCGGTGCGAGCTGGAGGGCGATGGTACGTTGACGCATTGCGCGACACCGTGTGACGGTTTGACGGCGCATGCCACGGCCCGGTTCCCCTCGATGACTTCAGCGCAGCGCGCGCGCTGCCCATTCCGCGTGCAAGAAGAGCGCGGCGTCGTTGCCGCGCCTGGCAACGAGCTGGACGCCCAGAGGCATACCCGCCGCGTCTGCGCCGCAGGGCAACGTCAGGCAGGGGACGTGAAGCGTCGTCCACATGGCGCCGAAGATCGGGTCCCCGGTCGTCTCGAGATCACGCGGCGCCACCCCCGGTGCGCTGGGAGCAATCAGCACGTCGTAAGCGCGGAACACGTCGTCCAGCACGCGTCGGCATCGCTGCGCAAGCGCGAGCGCCGCCGCGTATTGTTCATAGCTGACCCTGCGGCCGGCCTTTATACGCGCGCTGAGGTTGGCGGAAATGAGCCCGGGGTAGCGCATGCGCTCATGGCTCAGCGCGCGGCTGAACTCGTAACCGTTGATCGTGATCTGCGTATCGGACAGTGCGGAGAAGTCCTCTGGCAGATCGCAGGCCTGCACGTTCGCGCCGCACGCGGCCAGCGTTCTCGCTGCGCTTTCGAGATTTGCGTGGGTGGCCGCATCGGCATGCTGCCAGAACGGTGTGCGACATAAACCGACGCGCGGGCTCAGCTCGGCAACGCGCTCGAATCGCGCGGGAGCCATGCCGGTCAGCGCTTCGATGATCAGTGCAGCGTCGGCAACGGTGCGCGTCAGTACGCCTATCGTGTCGAGCGACTCTGAAAGCCGTTTGAGTCCCGCCCGGTTGATGAGGCCGAAACTCGGCTTGTACCCGACGACCCCGCAATACGCGGCCGGCCTGATGATCGACGACGAGGTTTGCGTGCCGAACGCGATCGGCACCATGTCGTCGGCCACCGCCGCCGCTGATCCGCTGGACGATCCACCGGGCGTGTGCGCGGGATCGCGCGGATGGCGGGTCTTATTGGGATGACGCGTCGCAAATTCAGTCGAAACGGTCTTGCCGAGCACGACTGCACCCGCCTCGCGGGCCTGCGCGACGCATGCCGCGTCGCAATTCGGCCGGTTATCGCGGTAAATCGGCGAGCCGTAGCCGGTCGGCATGTCCGCGGTGTCGAGCACGTCCTTGAACGCGATCGGAATGCCGTGCAGGCGGCTGCGCGGCTGCTGCCGGTCGCAGGCCCGGGCCTGGTGCAGCGCAAGTTCAGGATCGACATACGCCCAGGCGCGCACGTCGTCCTCGCGCTGCATGATCCGTTCCAGGCACGCGGCGACCAAGCTTTCCGAGGTCAACGTGCCTGCGGCGATCGCCGCAGCGGCGTCTGTTGCCGAAAGCTGGTTGAGACCCACGGTGGCTTACACGAGCCTTTTCGTCGTCGCACGGTTACCACGAATGCTGGCCATTATGGAGCAGCGCGGTGTCCCGAACAATCGCGTTCGACGAAAACCAAACGGGATAAAATACGGGGATGCTGCCATCCCCATTCGTGCACCTCAGGCTGCACAGCGAATATTCGGTGACCGACGGCATCGTGCGCATCGACGAAGCAGTCGCCGCTGCGGTGGCCGACGGCATGCCGGCGCTCGCGCTGACCGATCTCGCCAACGTGTTCGGGCTCGTCAAGTTCTACCAGGCGGCCCGCGCGAGTGGCATCAAGCCGGTCATCGGCTGCGACGTGTGGATCGAGAACGGGGCGGACCGCGACAAGCCGTTGCGGCTGGTGCTGCTGTGCCAGTCGAACGCGGGCTACCTGAGTCTGTGCCAGCTGCTGACGAGTGCTTTCCGGTCGAATCAGTATCGCGGCCGCGCCGAACTCAAGCGCGAGTGGTTGACGCCGCAGGCGTGCGCCGGCCTGATCGGCTTGTCCGGCGCTCATCTCGGTGATGTCGGCCAGGCGCTGCTCGCCGGCAATCGTGCTCATGCGTTGGCTCGCGCGCGGGAATGGGCGGCACTCCTGCCGCACCGCTACTACCTGGAGTTGCAGCGCCTGCCCGAGGCACCGGGCGGCGGCGCCCTGTTCGAGCACTGCGTGCAGCAGTCGCTGCAGGTCGCATCCGAGCTCAAGCTGCCGGTGGTCGCCACTCACCCCGTGCAGTTTCTCGCACCCGGCGACTTTCGCGCACATGAAGCGCGCGTCTGCATCGCCGAAGGCTATATGCTCGCCGATCAGCGCCGCCCTAAGCGCTACAGTCCGGAGCAGTACTTCAAGTCCCAGGCGGAGATGGCGCAGCTCTATGCAGATATTCCGCAGGCCATCGCCAACAGCGCGGAGATCGCGAAACGCTGTAACTTCACGATCGAACTCGGCAAATCGAAGCTGCCGCGGTTTCCGACGCCACATGACGAGTCGCTCGACGACTATCTGCGTAGCCGCGCCCGGACCGGGCTCGAGGGCCGCTTGCTGCAGCTCTACCCAGTGCCGGAGCAGCGGGCGCAGAAGTCGCAGGGCTATCACGATCGTCTCGAGTTCGAAATCGGGACGATTCTGCAGATGGGGTTCGCCGGATATTTCCTCATCGTCGCCGACTTCATCAACTGGGCCAAGGGCAACGGCGTGCCGGTGGGCCCGGGGCGCGGCTCGGGCGCGGGCTCGCTCGTCGCCTATTCGCTCGGCATCACCGATCTCGATCCGCTGCGCTACAACCTGCTGTTCGAACGCTTCCTCAACCCCGAGCGGGTATCGATGCCCGACTTCGACATCGACTTCTGCCAGGAGGGGCGCGACAGAGTGATCGAGTACGTGCGTCAGAAATACGGCGCGGACAGCGTTTCACAGATCGTGACCTTCGGCACCATGGCCGCAAAAGCGGTCGTGCGCGACGTCGGACGCGTGCTCGATCTGGGTTACAACTTCTGCGACCAGCTCGCCAAGCTGATCCCGTTTCAGCCCGGCCGGCACATCACGCTGCGCAGGCGCATCGATCGGCACGACGACCAGACAATTTACGCGCGCGAAGTCGAGCCGCTCATCAATCAGCGCGAGCAGCAGGAGGAGGAAGTGCGCGACCTGCTCGAGCTCGCGGAGCGGCTCGAGGGACTCACCCGCAATGTCGGCATGCACGCGGGCGGCGTGTTGATCGCCCCCGGCAAGCTCACCGATTACTGTCCGCTCTACGCGGCCGAAGGCTCAGCCAGCGTCGTTTCACAATTCGACATGAAGGACGTCGAAGCAGTGGGACTGGTCAAGTTCGATTTTCTGGGTCTTACGACGCTCACCATCCTCGACTGGACGCTGCGCTACATCAAGCGGCTCGATCCGGCGTCGACGCTGACGCTCGACACGCTGCCGCTCGACGACGCGGAGGCGTACCGTATTTTTGCGAGCGCCAAGACCACCGCCGTTTTTCAGTTTGAATCGCGGGGCATGCGCGACCTGCTCAAACAGGCGCGTCCCGACCGCTTCGAAGACATCATCGCACTGGTCGCGCTGTACCGGCCGGGTCCGATGGACCTCATTCCCGATTTCATCGCGCGCAAGCACGGCAAACGCTTCGAATATCCCGATCCGCGTGTGACTTCGGTGCTCGCGGAAACCTACGGCATCATGGTGTATCAGGAGCAGGTGATGCAGATGGCGCAACTCGTCGGCGCCTACAGCCTCGGCGCAGCCGACCTGCTGCGCCGCGCGATGGGCAAGAAGAAGCCCGAGGAAATGGCGCAGCAGCGCAGCATTTTCCGGGCTGGCGCCGCCAGGAACGGACTCACGGAAGCCAGGGCGGATGAACTTTTCGACCTGATGGAGAAATTTGCAGGCTATGGCTTCAACAAGTCGCATGCCGCCGCCTACGCGCTGGTCGCCTACCAGACCGCGTACTTCAAGGCGCATCACTGCGCCGCGTTCATGGCCGCCAACCTGTCGGCGGTAATGGACGACACCGACAAGGTGAAACAGTTTTACGAGGATGCGCGCGCCAGCGCACTGGCAGTGCTGCCGCCGGATATCAATCGCGGCGAGTACCGTTTCGTGCCCACGGACACCAGGACGATCAGCTACGGACTCGGCGCGATCAAAGGCACCGGCGAGTCGGCGATCGGCGCGATCGTCGCGGCGCGGGACGCGGGCGGGTCATTTGCGGATCTGTTCGACTTCTGCGAGCGCGTCGACAAACGCATCGTCAACCGGCGGGTGATCGAAGCGTTGGTGCGGGCCGGGGCGTTCGATGCGATCGACGATCATCGCGCGCGGCTGCTCGCCTCCGTCGGCATCGCGTTGGGGGCCGCCGAGCAGCGGGAGCGCCATGCCCAGCAGGTCAGCCTGTTCGGCAGCACCGGGGACACGGCCGAGTCGCGGCCGGCGCTCGTCGCCGCCCCGCGCTGGGATCAGCGCACGTTCCTGCGCGAGGAAAAGACGGCGCTGGGGTTCTATCTCTCGGGCCATCCCTTCAGCCCCTATCGCGAGGAGATCGGCCAGTTCGTGCGCACCACGCTCGACCGCCTGGCGCCGTCGGGCGAGTTCGGCGCCGGGGTCCAGTCAGTGCTGATCGCGGGCGTGGTCGAGTCGATGCGGTTCCAGAAAACGCAGAATTCGCGCATGCTCGTCCTCAATCTGGGAGACGGCACTGCGACCCAGGAAGTAACGGTATACAGCGAGCTCTTCGATCAGCATCGCAAGGTGCTCGTCGAGGATGCGGTGCTGGTCATCGAGGCCAAGGTGCGCAGCGTGCGCCGCGGCGATGAACCCGACGCCGTCTTCATGCGCATCAATGCCGAAAAGATCTACGACTTGAGTGCTGCCCGCAACCGTTATGCGCGTGCCGTGCGGCTTACATGCAATGGCCAGGCCTCGGGCCAGAAACTGAAGGAGTTGCTCGCCCCCTACCGCAACGGCAGCTGCCCCGTATCAGTCGTTTATCACAGCCCTCAGGCGAGCTGTGAGATCGAGCTCGGGGACGCCTGGCGCGTCGATGTCAGCGACAGCCTGTTGCAGTCGCTCGCGGCTTGGCTCAGCGACGACAATGTCAAGGTCGTCTACCCGTAGTCGGGCCTGTCCCTGGCCCACTGCATGTTTTTACGGGGACATTGCTGAGGCCGCCCGGACTCCCCGCTGCCCAGGCGGTTGCGGTCGCGGCGGCGCGATGCTCGCAATGGCTTTGCTCCACGCGGGTGAACACTACTGGTAGATGCCTGCAAGGTGCGCTCGGCGCTCATCGGCAGGTGATGGGGCTCATGCGTCGAATCAGGCGCTGGGCACCGTCGCCTGCATCGACGGGCGCGCGGAAAACTGCTCGTACCAGCGCGTGAGCTGCGGTCGGCCCTTGCGCCAGTCGTCGTCGCCGTAGCGGAAGTCGAGCCAGCCCAGCGCACAGCCGACGGTGATGCTGCCGATGGTAGGCTCGCCGTCGAGCGTGCGGGCCTCCTGCTCGAGCAGATTGAGGCCGGCGTGCCATTTGTCTTTTTGTCCGGCAACCCAGTCGGACCACTGGCGTTCCTGCGGGCGCAGCATCATCTCGTAACGGCAGAGAATGCCGGCATCGAGTATGCCGTCGCCGACGGCCTGCAGCCGTAGCGCGGACCAGCGCGCGGCGCCGGCGGCCGGAAACAGCTTGCGGCCCGAGTGCAGGCTGTCGAGGTACTCGCAGATGACCGGCGAATCGAAGAGCGACATCCCGTCATCGGTCACGAGCGTCGGGATTTTCACCAGCGGATTGGCCTTGGCGAGGTCGGTATTCGCCTTGACGGGCGAAACGGCGGACGAGATTTCCTCGATTTTCTTGTCCTGGCCGGTTTCGCGCGCCGCGACGCGCACCTTGCGCACAAAGGGAGATGCGGGGTTGAAGAAAAGTTTCATACGATCCTCGGGTAGGAAGTGAAAGGTACACAGTAAAGCCGCCGTAAGGTACTACTCAGTGGGCTGCGTTGCGAATCCGCTAAAGCTGCCGCTGCCCGCCGTCACTGCGACTTCCTCGACAGCAGCCTGCGGCGGCCCGCGCCGTGCCCATGCAATCAGCGAGTCCACGGCAGTCGACGGGCCGGCGATCATCGCCTCGACGCTGCCATCGCGACAATTGCGCACCCAGCCTGTCACGCCCAGCGCGCGTGCGGCGCGGGTGAAATGATAGCGGAAACCCACTCCCTGGACGCGGCCGCTGATCTTGAGATGCCGGATGACGGGGTCGATGTCCATTGCCGGGATAGGTTTCGATGCGCCCAGCCCAGGTGGACGGCAACGCCGAGGTCCGCATTATTTCACATTGCCATCGCAGCGGATCATGAGGGGCGATAACCCATGATCCGGGCGCCTGCCGCGCGGTAACACCGCCGGCGTTTGGACCAGCGATCGAGGGGCTATCTCAACCCCTGATCGGGCAGCATGAACCAGCGGCGTGGCGCCGCCCTGGCATTTCCCGCGCCGCCCGAAATGCGATGGCAGGCGCGGTCGAATCGAAATAGAATCAAGCTATAACTAACCGTGCCCTGGCGCGAGCCGCGGGCGCTGGCAGCCTATCCGTGCCGTCCCCATCCACTCTCAGCGTAGTCGTCGGAGTGATCCTGTTCTGGATTGCACTGGGGGTCATCGCACTCGCGTCGCCACGCAACCTGCGCCTCGTCACCCGCATCCTGCTGCCACTGGGAGCCGCAGCTGCGGTGCTCCTCGCGGCGGCCGGCTTCACCGCCATGACCGAGGACGCGGCCACGCGCGTCCTGCCGCTCGGGCTGCCAGACCTGCCGTTTCATCTGCGGCTGGACGCGTTATCGGCATTCTTTCTGGTTTTACTCGGCCTCGCTTCAGCCGGGATCTCGATTTTCTATTGCGGCTACCTGCGCGCCGGCGAAGACAATCCGCCCGGCCTGACGTGTCTGCAATACCACCTTTTTCTCGCCAGCATGGCGGCGGTCTTCATCGCCGACGACGGCTACCTGTTCATGGTGGCATGGGAGACGATGGCTCTGTCGTCGTATTTTCTCGTCACCAGCAACCATCGCGATGCAGCCATCCGCAGCGCAGGCTTCCTGTACCTGCTGATCGCGCATATCGGCGCAATCGGCATCCTGCTGTGTTTCGGCGTGTTGCAGGGCGGCAGCGGCGATTACACGTTTGCAACCATGCGCCAGGTCGAGCCAGCGTCCACGGCATGGGCAACCACCGCGTATCTGCTGGCACTTTTCGGTTTCGGCGCCAAGGCCGGAATCCTGCCGCTGCACGTGTGGCTGCCGGAAGCGCACCCCGCGGCGCCGTCGCCTGTGTCGGCGCTGATGAGCGGCGTCATGTTAAAAACCGCGATCTATGGGTTGCTGCGGGTGACGTTCGACCTGCTCAATGCACAGATCTGGTGGTGGGGCGTGCTTACGCTCGCGCTCGGCCTGATCACGGCGCTGTACGGCGTGCTGTTTGCGGCGGTGCAGACCGACATGAAGCGCCTGCTCGCGTATTCTTCGATCGAAAATATCGGCTTCGTGCTGATCGGTATCGGCCTGGCGATAACGTTCCGCGCCTTCAACATGAGCTCGCTCGCCGCCCTGGCGCTGGTGGCAGCGCTTTATCATTGCCTGAACCACGCGTTTTTCAAGAGCCTCCTGTTCCTGGTCAGTGGGGCGGTGCTGCACGCGACGGGCGAGCGCAGCCTGGGCAGGCTGGGCGGCCTGATTCATCGCATGCCGGTGGTGGCATGGCTGGGATTGATCGGCACGCTGGCGATCGCCGGCCTGCCGCCACTGAACGGGTTCGTCTCCGAATGGCTGCTGTTACAGGCGTTTCTGCTGACGCCGGGATTGCCGAACTCGTACCTCAACATGCTGGTGCCCGTGGCGGCAGCCGCACTGGCGCTCGCCGCGGCATTGTCGGGGTACGTCATGGTTAAATTCTACGGCATGCTATTTCTTGGCCAGCTGCGCAACGAGAATCTCGCCGAAGTCCACGACGCCGGCGCGTTCGAGCGGGTCGGCATGCTGTGGCTGGCGATAGGTTGCGTGCTGCTGGGTGTGCTGCCGGTGATGATCATACTTCAGCTCGGCACGGTCACCACGCAAATGCTGGGGGACGCGATCGGCGACAGCGTTGTCGCATCAGGCTGGCTGTTCATCACGCCGCTCGCGCCGGCGCGCGCAAGTTACAGCCCGCTGATTTTCCTGCTGGTGATCATCGGGGTGCTGCTGGTCGTGGTCTGGCTGGTGCGGCTGTTCTATCACGGCCGCATACGGCGCAGCGCGGCCTGGGATTGCGGGTTTCCGCTGCAAACTCCGCGCATGCAGGATACCCCCGAGGGTTTCAGTCAGCCGATACGCCGCATCTTCGAGGGGTTCTTCGGCATGGACCGCCATTTTCCAAGCCCGTTCGACAAGCAGCCGTATTTTTACGCCAGGGTACAGGATCGCTTGTGGCATTGGCTTTATCTGCCGGTTGCGCGCGCCGTGGAACGCGTTTCCGGGTGGGTGGGAATGCTGCAGCGCGGGCGTATCCATATCTACCTGATTTACAGCTTTGCCACGCTGCTGCTGTTGCTGGCATTCGCGCGATGATCGAAGCTGCGCTTTCGCAGTTGTTTCAGACGCTCCTCGCTGTGCTGCTTGCCCCGCTGATGCTCGGCTGGGTCAACAACTGTCGCGCCTGGCTGCAGAACAAGAGCGCGCCCGGAGTGCTGCAGCCCTACCGCACGCTGCGCAAACTGTTCCACAAGGACGCGGTGCTCGCGCACAACGCATCGTCGCTGTTTCGCACCGCGCCGTACCTCATTTTCGGGTGCATGGTGCTGGCGGCGAGCATCGTGCCGGTGGTCGAGACCAACCTGCCGTTCGCACTGGCGGCCGATGCGATCGCGCTCGTCGGTATCTTCGCCCTCGCGCGAGTATTCATGGCGCTGGCCGCAATGGACGTCGGCACCGCATTCGGCAGCCTCGGTGCGCGCCGTGAAATGCTCGTCGCTTTCCTTGCCGAGCCCGCGCTGTTGATGGTGTTTTTTACCCCTGCGCTCATCAGCCAGTCGACCAGCCTGAACACGATGGTCGAGACGCTCGCGCAGCGCGAATTCGCGATCTATCCGAGCATGGCATACGCCGCGGTCGCGTTCGTGATGGTGCTGCTTGCCGAGAACGCGCGGATCCCGATCGACAATCCGGCCACGCATCTCGAGCTGACGATGATCCACGAGGCGATGATCCTCGAGTATTCGGCCCGCCATCTGGCGCTGATGGAGTGGGCGAGCGCGATGAAGCTGATGATCTACTGCACCGTGGGGATCGCGCTGTTTCTTCCCTGGGGTATTGCCGCTGCGGGCGACTGGCAGCTGTTGCCCGCGGCGACGCTGGTGTTGGTTGTCAAGCTGCTGCTCGCCGGCGCAGCGCTTGCGCTCCTGGAAACGGTCTCGGCCAAGATGCGCATATTCCGGGCGCCCGAGTTCCTCGGCATGGCGTTTCTGCTCGCCGTGCTGGGCATGCTCACTCACTTCCTGCTCGAAAGATAAGCGCGCTTACCTTCGAGTAGTCGACATTGAACATCAGACATCGATGAACCTGCCCGTTCATGCCCAGCTGATCAACCTGATGGCGGCGCTGCTGCTGCTGATCGCGTTTGCGATGCTCTCGCAGCGGCGCATCCTGGCGCTGATCTACCTGTTCGCATGGCAGGGCGCCGTGTTGTGCGCCAACACGCTGATCGTCGCCTGGAGCACCGGCCAGAGTCATTTGTTCTATTCCGCGCTGATCACCCTTGTAATCAAAGTCATCCTCCTGCCCTGGCTGCTGCATCGGCTCATCATCCGGCTCAACATCAAATGGGACGTCGAGACGCTCATCAATATTCCCACCACCATGCTGATCGGCATCGCGCTGGTCATTTTTGCCTTCAACCTCGCGCTGCCGATCTCCCAGTGGGCAGAAACGATTACACGCAGCACGCTCGGCATCGCGATCGCCAGCGTGCTGCTCTCGTTCCTGATGATGATCACCCGCCGCAAGGCAGTACCGCAGGTGATCGGATTTCTGGCAATGGAGAACGGCCTGTTCTTCGCGGCTACCAGCACGACCTACGGGATGCCCATGGTGGTCGAGCTCGGCATCGCGCTCGATGTGCTGGTCGGCACGTTTATCTTCGGCATATTCTTCTTCCAGATTCGCGAGACGTTCGACAGCCTCGACATCCGCAATCTGGAGAAGCTCAAGGAAGACTGAACGGCGATGGAGATCCTGCTCGTGCTCGGCACGCCGCTGTTCGGCAGCCTCGTGCTCGGGCTGTTCGGAGACCGCAGTCGTGCCGCGGAGCTGAATGCCGCATTCGGCCTGCTTACGCTCGCCGGTGCGGTGGTGCTAGCGTCCCGCGTCGTCGGGCACGGGCCGATGTCGGCCGTGGACGAACTCTTTTTCGTCGACTCTTTCAACGTCTTTCTGGTCACGCTGACGGCTTTCGTCACCTTTACTACGACCTTGTTCAGCCGCGCGTACATGCGCAACGAGCAGGAGGTCGGCAGGCTTTCCCCGAACATGATGCGGCTTTATCACAGCATGTTTCAGGCGTTCAGCTTTACGATGATGCTGGCACTGCTCACCAACAACATCGGCATCATGTGGGTGGCGATGGAAGGCGCGACGCTGGCGACGGTGCTTCTGGTGAGCCTGTATCGCACGCCCGCGAGCCTGGAAGCGGCGTGGAAGTATTTCATCCTCTGCGGGGTGGGAATAGCGCAGGCGCTGTTTGGAACGATACTTTTGTACTTCGCAGCTGAACGAGTGCTCGACACGCCCGGCACCGCATTGCTGTGGACGCATCTGTACGCGATCAGATCGCAGCTCGAGCCGACCGTGCTCGCGCTGGCCTTTGTTTTCCTGCTCGTCGGCTACGGCACCAAGGTGGGGCTCGTGCCGCTGCACAACTGGCTGCCCGACGCTCATGCGGAGGGGCCGACGCCGATTTCGGCGGTGCTCTCCGGGCTGCTGCTCAACGTCGCGCTGTATGCCGTGGTGCGCAGTAAAGCCCTCGTCGATGGCGCGCTCGGCACGCCTCTCGCCGGCAACCTGATGATGGGCTTCGGTCTGCTGTCGGTCGTGGTCGCTGCTTTTTTCCTGTCGCGCCAGAAAGATGTCAAACGCCTGTTCGCCTATTCGTCCATCGAGCACATGGGTCTCACGACGTTCGCATTCGGCATGGGCGGTCCGGTCGCGACTTTCGCGGCGATGCTGCACATGACGGTGCACTCGCTGACCAAGTCAGCGATCTTCTTTGTCGTCGGACACGCGGCTCAGAAGACCGGCACGCAGGCGATAGACGGGATTCGCGGCCTGATCGTGACCCATCCGACGATAGGCTGGGGGCTCATGCTGGGCAGCCTCGCCATCCTGGGGATGCCGCCGTTTGGCGTGTTCGCGTCCGAGTTCTTGATCCTCACGACAGCGATGCGGGAGCAGCCGTGGGCGACGCCCTTCCTGCTGATCGCGCTCGGTGTCGCGTTCGCGGCGATCTTCAAGAAAACGCAGGGCATGGTGTTCGGCGATACCACCGGGGTGCGGCTCCCGCATCCGCCCGCGTTGCTGCCCGTGTTCAGCCACTTGTCGATAGTGCTGATGCTGGGTGTCTACATACCGCCGTACCTGGCCACGTGGTACCGGCAGGCGGCGCAGATCCTCGGATGAAGCTCGACGGCATCAACGTCGAGTTCGCGCGCCTGCTGTCGGCGGCGAACGTTTGGCGCGCCGAAGTGAATGCCATCGACTGGATTACCAGTTGTCAGGCCGTGCGCGAGCAAGGCGGCCGGCTGGTTGCGCTATGGGGCAGCGAGCGCGCGCCGGGCTATGCCGTGCACACCGCGCTCGCCACCGCCGGTGGGCTGGTATTGCTCAGGCTGGCCCTCGCGCAGGAGCATCCTGTATACCCGGGAATCGAGGGGATATTCCCCGCTGCGAACCGCATGCAGCGGGCCGCGCACGATCTGCTCGGGATCAGCGCACAGGGGAGCGAGGATATCCGGCCGTGGCTGCGCCACGCGGCATGGCCGGCAGACGAATTTCCTCTGCGCAGCGAATTTGTGGCGCGCCAGGATACCGCTGCGGTGACAGCTGCGGTGCGCGTCGACGACTATCCGTTCGTGCGAGTCGAAGGCGACGGCGTGCACGAAATACCGGTCGGACCGGTGCACGCGGGAACGATCGAGCCCGGGCACTTTCGTTTCAGCGTCGTCGGCGAGCGCGTGCTGCGCCTCGAGGAGCGTCTCGGTTACAAGCACAAAGGCATCGAGCAACGCTTTGCGGGCATGACCCTGGAGGAGGGCGCGGCGCTCGCCGCGCGGGTGAGCGGCGATTCGACCGTCGCTTACGGATGGGCTTACGCAATGGCGGCCGAGAGCGCGTGCGGCGTCACGCCGCCGGCGCGCGCGCTGTGGCTGCGCGCGCTGCTCCTCGAGCATGAGCGGATCGCAAACCATCTCGGCGACCTCGGCTTCATCGGCAACGACGCCGGGCTGGCTTTCGGCCTGGCGCAGTTTTCGGTGCTCAAGGAGGACATGCTGCGCACCCATGAGCACCTGTTCGGTCACCGTTATCTGATGGATGCCATCGTCCCAGGGGGCGTTGCGCTCGACATCAAACCAGCGGGCGCGGCGCGCGTCCTGTCGCAATGCGCAGCTCTGGAAAAAACGGTCATGCTGCTCAAAGACGTGTACGACGAGCACTCGGGCCTGCAGGACCGCTTCATCGGGTGCGGCCGTGTCACGCCGGAGCTCGCCGCGCAGCTCGGACTCTGCGGATTGGCCGGCCGCGCGAGTGCACAGGCGTCGGATCTGCGCGCGCAATTCGCCGTCGAGCCCTATGATCGGCTCGAAGTGCAAATGGCCACTCACCGCAACGGCGATGTCGCAGCGCGGGTGACGGTGCGCTTCGACGAGATCTTCGAGTCGCTGCGGCTGGTGCGACTGCTCATCGACACCATTCCTGCCGGGGAAATTCGCAGCGCGTTGCCCGACCCCGCACCCGGCGCGTTCGGCATCGGTCTGATCGAAGGGTGGCGCGGCGAAGTACTGGTCGCCCTCGAGGCTGGGAAGGACGGCGCGATCGTGCGCTGTCATGCGCATGATCCCTCATGGCAGAACTGGCCCGTGCTCGAGCACGCGGTCATCGATAATATCGTCCCGGATTTTCCGCTGATCAACAAATCGTTCAACCTCACCTACGCGGGGCACGATTTATGAAACAGCGATCAGCAATCAGCACTCAGCCTTCAGCATTCAGCCTTCAGCCAATAGCATCTCGACGGGCGCGGTGTTTGCGCTGACCGCTGAACGCGAATCATGTATCAGATTCTCAAACAGATCGTCGCAACCGGCATCAAGACCGAGCCCTACCCGGACGTCGACGAGGCATTGCGCACGGCACGCGAGCGGCTGCAGGGCAGAATAATCGAGCATTTCGGCGGGGCGCTGACGATACGCCACGTCGACGCCGGATCGTGCAATGGCTGCGAGCTCGAGATCAATGCGCTCAACAATCCCTATTACAACCTGGAAGGCCTCGGGATCAAGTTCGTCGCGAGCCCGCGCCATGCCGACATGCTGCTCGTGACGGGGCCTGTTTCGCGCAACATGGAAGTGGCGTTGTTGCGCACTTACGAGGCGACGCCCGAGCCGAAGCTCGTGGTCGCAATCGGCGATTGCGGGTGCACCGGCGGCCTTTTCGGCGAGAGCTACGCGAGTTGCGGCAAGGTGTCGAACGTCATCCCGGTCGACGTCGCGGTGCCCGGCTGCCCGCCGACGCCCCTGGCGATCATGCAAGGCATACTCACCGCCATCAGCACGAGATCCTGAACGCCGCAGCGTGGCGGACCGCAACTCCGCCAGCGACCTTACGCGACGCGGTATTTCTCCACCATCGCCTGATCGAGCTCGATGCCCAGGCCGGGCGCGTCGTTGATTTCAGCGACGCCATTGCTGATCGCAGGCCGGTTCACCCACATCGACTGCCATACCGGATCGCGGTCCGGGTCGGCGAAGCATTCGAGATACGTGCCGTGTGGAACCGCGGTGAGCAGGTGCTGGGCAATCTGCGGTTCTTCGTGATGCGCCAGACGCACGCCTGCGGTGGCACACAGCCCGGCGGCACGGCGCCAGTCGGTGATGCCGCCGCCTTCGGACACATCGAAATTCACGAAGTCGACAGCGCCGGCATCGATCAGGCGGCGCACGCCCTGGCTGGTGATTTCGCATTGCCCGGCGGTGACCGGGATGCGGGTGGCACGGCGCACCTGCGCCATCATCGCGGCGTCGTCGTGCCAGTGGCAGGGCTCTTCGAACCAGCCTATGTCGAGGTGCTCGACCAGCCGCGAAAAGCGCACCGCGTCGGCGACATTCCAGCCGCGGTTGGCGTCGACGACGAGGATGAAATCGTCGCCCGCGGCCTGCCGCGCGGCGGCGACTCGGCGCGCGTCCTCTGCGGGAGACAGGCCGCCGACTTTGAATTTGCAGCCCGCCATGCCCTCGCGCCGGTAGAGCTCCATCTCTCGGCCGATGTCCGCGAATGTCTTGCCGGCAACGTAGTAGCCGCCGATCGAAATGATCGGCAGTTGCGACCGATGGCCGCCGAGCAGCTGGCGCACGCTTCTGCCGACCGCTTTGCCCTGGAGGTCCCACACGGCGCAGTCGACGCAGGCAATGGCCTCGAGCAGCGTTTTCTTGTCGCCGGCCGCATGCGTCAGCGCAAAGAGCTGCTCCCAGATAGACTCGCCCGAGAACACGTCCCTGCCGACGACCAGCGGTGCCAGTGCTTCATGGATGATGCGGACGATTCCGGCGCCGTGCTCGCGGTTGTCGCCGTTGTAGACCTCGCTCACGAGTCCGCCGGCGTGGATCCGTGTTACGACCGTGCAGCGGCGCGTCACGTCATAGGTGCTGCCGCCGAAGTTTTTTCCGAGCGGAATCGAGATCGCGAGCGCTTCGACTTTCTCAATTTTCATGAACGACCTCGCAACCGTCTGCTGCGCCACCAGGGGCGCCCCTCACGTGACAGCGGAAACGTGGTGTTTGAACGTTCAAGACCGTGCGCATCCGCGCCGCTATTTGACCCGCATGCCGGGCTGTGCGCCCGCGTCGGGCGCAAGCAGATAGATGCCCGGCATGTCCCCCGATGCCGCCAGCACCATGCCTTCCGAGATGCCGAACTTCATCTTCCTCGGCGCCAGATTCGCAACGACCACCGTCAGCCGGCCAACCAGCGTTGCGGGGTCATACGCCGACTTGATGCCGGCGAATACGTGGCGCGTGCCGAGCGTGCCGACGTCGAGCGTGAGCTTTAGTAGCTTGTCCGCGCCTTCCACCTGCTCGGCTCCCGCGATTTTGGCGATGCGCAGATCGATTTTCGCGAAATCGTCGATGGTGATTTGCGGCGAACCGCTGTTCTTCCCCTCTCCCCCCGGGAGAGGGGTTAGGGGTGAGGGGGCAGTACTTTGCGCACCACTCTTTGCGGCGGTCCCCTCTCCCCCCGGGAGAGGGGTTAGGGGTGAGGGAGATCTGCTCATGATTTCGCTCCAGATAGTTTCAAGCACGGATTCCGGCTGTTGCAGGACATCGTTGTTCCAGAAGCGCAGCACGGTGATTCCCAGCCTGCCGAGTGCGCCGCCCCGGCTCTTGTCGTACTGAACTTGTTCCTGATGTTGCCCTCCATCGAGTTCGACAGCGAGTTTCAGTTCGCTGCAATAGAAGTCGAGGATATATCGCTGGCCGTCGATTTCGGCCGGATGCTGGCGGCGGAACTTGGTACCAGCCAACCGACGGTCGCGCACGAGCGCCCAAATCAGATGCTCGGCGTCGGTCTGATCTTGTCTCAATTTTCGCGCGAACGTGAGCAACTCTTGCGGGAGGGGAGTGTTTTTCATTCTTCCCTCACCCCCAGCCCCTCTCCCGGCCACGTGAGACTGTGTTCCCTCATCCCCAGCCCTTCTCCCGGAGGGAGAAGGGAGCAGTGAGGCGCCGATGTGCGGTGATGCGGATGGCGAGGGGAGCGGAGCGTCGATTTCGAACAGCGCGTCGAGTTGTTTCGGATCGACGCGAGTCATCAGGTGCGCGTACTGAGCGATCTCATGGCCTTCTTTCAGATGCTCAGAAGCAGTTGCCCATTTGAGATCGCCAAACTTAAACAGACTTGCAACCTTTGCAGCGGTTTCAGGCAAAACCGGTGCTAGGAAGATCGTAAGGTCTCTGAAAACTGCTAGCGCGGTTGAGCATACTGAATGAAGCTTGGCTTCCATGCCTGGCTGCTTTGTCAGTTCCCATGGCTTATTGTCATCAATATAACGATTGACTGCGTCGGCGAGTTCCATGACCTTCCGAAGAGCTTTGCTAAATTCTCGGGAATTGTATAACTCGGCAATTTCGTTTGCGTCAAAGGCTGCGCCAAATTCAAGACTGGTGCCATTTGCAGTCGCTGCATCGGGATCAGGTTTGCCTAGTCTGTTGTCAAAGCGAGTATTGATAAATTTTGCGCATCGACTTGCGATATTCACGTATTTCCCGACCAAATCGCTGTTCACCCGCGCCATGAAATCATCGGGATTGAAGTCTATGTCCTCGACACTGGCGTTCAACTTCGCGGCGATGTAGTAGCGCAGCCATTCGGGGTTCATGCCGACGTCGAGATAGCGCAGGGGGCTGATGCCGGTGCCGCGCGACTTGGACATCTTTTCACCCGAGACGGTGATGAAACCGTGGACGTTGATCTGGGCTGGCACTTTGTAGGGCGTGCCGGCGAAGTGCAGCATTGCGGGCCAGAAGAGCGTGTGAAAATAGATGATGTCTTTGCCGATAAAGTGTATCTGCTCGGTATGCTCGTCGCCCAGGAACTGCTCGAAGTCGATGCCCTTCTTCTCGCAGTAATTCTTGAAGCTCGCCAGATAGCCTACCGGCGCGTCGAGCCAGACATAAAAGTACTTGCCGGGCGCGTCTGGAATCGGGATGCCAAAATAGGGCGCGTCGCGCGAGATGTCCCAATCCCCGAGGGTCTTGTCGCCCTTGCCCTCCAGCCACTCTTTCGCCTTGTTCGCAACTTGCGGCTGCAGGGCCCCCGGCTTGTCCAGCCATTGCTTGAGGAATTCGACGCACTTGGGGTCGGACAGCCTGAAGAAAAAGTGCTCCGAGGACCTGAGGACCGGTTTCGCACCGGACAGGGTGGAGTACGGGTTCCTGAGATCGGTTGGCGCATATACGGACCCGCACACTTCGCAAGCGTCGCCGTACTGGTCATGCGCTCCGCACTTTGGACACTCGCCTTTGATATAACGGTCGGCGAGAAACATCCCCTTCGCGGGGTCGAAAAACTGCTCGATGAGGCGCTTGTCGATCAGCCCGGCGCGGTCGAGGCGCCGGTAGATGTCCTGCGACAATTCTTCGTTTTCCGGCGAGTGGGTCGAGTGCCAGTTGTCGAAGCCGATGTGGAAGCCCTCGAGGTACTTCGGCCGCTCGTCCGCGATGCGCTGGATCAGCTGTTCCGGCGTGATGCCTTCGCTTTCCGCCTTGAGCATGATCGGCGCGCCATGCGCGTCGTCGGCGCAGACGAAATGAACCTCATGGCCACGCATCCGCTGGAAACGCACCCAGATGTCGGCCTGGATGTACTCCATGATGTGGCCGATATGGAAAGAGCCGTTGGCGTACGGCAGCGCCGTGGTGACGAAAAGCCTGCGTTTCATGACGCGCTGTTTCCAGACTGCCCGATGCGGTGATGGAAGTCGAAGCTGCCGTTCGTAAAAGCCGGCAGCGCCGTGGTGACAAAAAGCCTGCGTTTCATCGTGTGCTGCTTTCAGACTTCGTGTTGCTGTGAACCGGGCCGCAGCCAGGGCTTGTCAAAACCGGCAGCGGCCCGGCGAGGAGGATTCAGCGTTTCATCCAGGGTGTCGCAATGAGCGACGAATTGTAGCAAACGCGCCGCAGCTCCCTTGCCGCACGCGGTCGATCGTCGCTTGCATTAGGCATTCCAGTGGTAATTGTTTAAAATCTCGCCCTCACCGCTGCCGACCATCCGCTGGAATCGCACCCAGATGTCGGCCTGGATGTACTCCATCATGTGGCCGATGTGGAACGGCGCGTTGGCGTAGG
>JBKJZR010000163.1:0-13328 GCA_046715035.1 Burkholderiales bacterium
ATGCAAGGCCCGGGCCTGCCGGCTCTAAAACGCGGCGTCCGTGAAAATGCGCAGCCACGGCCGGGCCGGTATTGAGCAGGTAATCGATGGTAAACGAAAGGATGTTCGTCAGCGTGTCGAACGTCAGCGCGGCGTTCCCACTGCCGCCCAAGGCAGCCTGGCCGCTTTGGGGAAACTCCTGGGCGCCGTCTAAATCCGCCTTAAGCTTGATGTCGATGACCGCGGCATTCGCGCCGAGCGAAAACAACGCACAAAACAAAAGAGCCAACCCGCGTTTCATCTGCATTCCCCTCTCCCAGGTAGACATCGGAAACTACAAAAGCGCAAAGCAACTTTCGTGCAAAACGCGGCAAGCGGTTGTTTATCCGCCTTCAAAGGGACAAGGCTACGCTACGGGGAGGCGAAGTGTAAAGTTATTCGACACGATCGCGTTGCGAGCACCGGATCTCAGAACGGGGCTCGTCCGTTTTCAGCCCTTTTGCGCTTGACTACGCAGACCGGAACGAAGGGAGCCTTGGAGGCGCGCAGACCCTCGGTTTCGAACTGCGCAGAAATGGTCCGCATGAGGGTTTCGATCCTGCCGGAGGCCAAGATAAAAAGCAGCAGGAAGAGTGCGACGAACCAAGGTTCCTTCATTAGTTACGCTCCTTGTCCTTGGACGCAACCTCTGCTGCGGCAGCAGCCGGCGTCGCCGCCGCCCTGATGAGCCGGTGAACTCACGGCAACGCCATCGCTTTAGCGGCGAAAGGGCAAAACCATCGCGCTCCAGCGCTGCGCGTAACTGGCCTGCAATCGGCCCAAGCGTTCCTGGATCCGTCCGTTAACGGCGTCCTGCTCGCCCTGGTAGATGAGCAGGGCATCGTTCGAGAGCCTGCCCCACATCTGCGTGAGACCGCCGCGCAACTGTTTCCACCGACCCTGCCACCTGGATGTATTCATTTATGCAAACCCTTCGTGCGGCGATTGTCGCCGCATGGGACCAAGCAGCTTCTGTGCCGATGACGAACGCGCTGTCAAATGCCAGACCGAGGCACTCGCGGCGGTAACTTTTACACGGCGCGGGGGTAATTCTTGCGTGCGACCTGCACGCAACGCGCACTCGAGCTGAGCGCTCGCCGCTTGCCGCGTCTTTTCGGAGGCTCACCGCGCCGGGCGGTCGACGCCCGCAGGGAAGGCGCAACCGCCTGCGAAGGTGTTCAGGAACGGCTGTCGTCTTCGTACACGGCGTTGGGAAAATCGCGCGCGCTCGCCGCACTCGAATCGGTCGACTTGCGCGCCGTGCGGCGTTTGCTGCTGATCCCGGACTTGGCGGCAGCTTCGTCGCGCGGCGACGTGCGCGCGAGCCCAGTCTTCCCAGACTTCGCGGAACGGGCCAGACGCTGCGCGGTGCGCGGCGACGTGCGGCGCGCCTTGGGTTTCGCCTTGTTGCTACCCTTCGCTTTCGCCTTCGCTTTCGATTTCGACTTCGATGCCATCACACCCTCCTGAGGAAGACGGATTCCGACAGCTGCTCCTGAATAGACAGGCAGCGAGATCGCAAGTTGCGACCCCTCATCGCGCGCCCTCGTCGCTGCCCTCGCCCTCCGGGGGAGGGGTTGGGGGTGAGGGACAAGGAGGGGAATGTCCTTCCAAAAGCCGTTGCAAAGGAGTGCTGCCGGACAAATGCTGGCAGGTGCAGTTGCCGAGTTGCCCCAATTGCGAGCACTGCGGAAGCGGCGACGCGAGCCACGCGCCTTAAGTAACGCACCCCGACCGCGCTCACCCTTTCACTGCGCCCGTGTCACCTTCGTCATAGACGAGCACGGCTCCTGGGAAGTGCGCACAAGCCTCGGCCAGGGCAACGACGCCCTCGCGCACCTTCAGCGTGCGGCCCGTGAACGCCTCGCGGAGTTGCGCGCCTTCGGCCAGAAACGGCAGCTTGACGTGCGTGTCCTGCCACACGTCTCCACAGGGCAGTGCGCCGGGCTCCAACGCCAAGCTGGCGAACATCCGGCCCGCCATCGCAATTACGCCACTGCCCTGATAGCGCCGCGCATAGGCGAGCACGTGTGCCGCGCGCGCGCCTTCGGCGGCGAGCGGTGCGTAGCCGGCATGCGCGAACAGCTCGCTGCGCTCGCGCCGCAGCGTCAGCAGCTTCCAGATCAGAAACAGTTTGGGCGCGCCGTCCTCGACCTTTGCGAAAAGCTTGTGCACCACCCGCCCTGCGTCGCTCTCGCGGCTGAGGATTTCGATCTCCGCCAGCAGCGTCCTGCGTCGCGCGTAATCGACGGGGCGGCGGTTGTCCGGATCGACCAGAGAAAAGTCCCACAGCTCGTTGCCCTGGTAGCAGTCGGGCACGCCCGGCGAGGTGAGCTTGATGAGCGCCATCGACAGGCTGTTGAGCATGCCCAGCCACGCGAGCGGCACCATCGCGCCGCGAAAATCGTCAAGGAACAAATTGCGCTCAGCGCCGGCCAGCAGCGCGCGCACGAAGTGAGTGATCGCGTTTTCGTATTCTTCGTTGGGATTGATCCAGCTGCTGTTGACCTTGGCTTCACGCACCGCCTTGAGGACGTAGCGCTCGATGCGCTCGCGGTAATCGGCCAGCGCACGGGCCTCGAGCGGCCCGGACGGAAAGCTGCCGATCAGCGTCTGGTAGACCATGTACTCGTCGTTGGGCGTCGGCGCGGGCGCTGCTTCCACCGTGCGCTTCTTGCTGCGATTCATGCGCGTCCAGCGGCGCAGCTGCAGACGCCACGCCGCAGGCATCTCCGAGAGCACGTCGATGCGCGCCCGTACGTCCTCCGACCGCTTGTTGTCGTGCGTCGAAGTGGCGAGCATGGTATGCGGCCACTTGGCGGCGCGGTCGGCGCTGGCGCCGTGAAATGCACTCACCGCGCATCCGAATGTTCCGGGGTCGCCGCCGACGTCGTTGAGCGACAGCAGGCGATTGTAAATGTAGAACGCAGTGTCCTCGACGCCTTTGGCCATCACCGGCGCGGTGAGTTGCTGAAACCTGCGCGCGAAGGTGCGTATCGCCGCTGCATGGGCAGCGTCCGCAGCCGCCGCGTCGCACAGCAGGACCGCTTTCACGAAGTCGAAGATCGACGCATCGGCGGCGCGGCTGTGCCGCCGCGCCCGCGCCACTGCCCATTCCACGTAGCGCCGGTCGTCCGCCGTCACTTCGTCGGCAATGTAAGTGCGATAGACGGGAAACGCGGCGATGATCTCGGTCAGCGCCTGGCGCAGTGTGTTGAGCGTGTAATCGCGCGTCGAGCGGCCGGAGCGCGCGATGCGCTCGAGCTGGTTCGAGAGCACGGTCAGTTCGCTCGCGAGCGCGCTGCGCAGGATGACGCGCTTGGAGCGGTTGGCGATCTCTTCGAAAGATAAACGCTCGCCGATGAACGCCTGATAGATGCGGGTGAGCTTGGCTTCGGCGCCGGTGTCCACGAACAGCCCGTTGACGACATTGGCGAAACGGTAGCCGGTCGTGCCGTAGACCGCCCACGTCTCCGGCATGTTCTCAAACGGTGCGATGATCTTCTCGACGACGACGTAGAGCGGCCGCTGGTGGCTGGTAACCGGCATGTCGGCGCCGGTGGCAGCAGCGATCCGTAGATAGCGCGACTGCAAGCGCCGGAAGTACGCCGCGGGGTCGAACAACCCGTCGGGATGGTCGATGCGCAACGCGTCGGCTGCACCGCCTGACACGAGCTCGAACACGAAGCGATGTGTCGCCTCGAACACCGCCTCGTTCTCCATGCGCAGCGCGGCCAGATCGTTGATGTCGATGAAGGGCCGGTAGTTGATCTGGGCGGAAGCGACCCGCCAGTAGGCGAGCCGATAGGCCTGCGCCTCGAGCAGCACGTGCAGCGCATCGAAAGCGGCGGGCTCGCCCGGCGTGCCGTTGAAGGAATGCACTGCCGCGGTGATGGCTTGATGCAACGCGCCGTGTGCGCTGACGAGCTGGGCGAGCCGGCGTTTGTGAACCTCTTTGCTGGCAGTGCGCTCGGCGATGCGCGCCGGCGCGCGGTCGGTGCGCTGCGGCAAATAGCCGAACGCCGAAACCAGGCTGTTGAAATCGGCGAGCGCGTCGGCTGGCAGTTGCGTGCTGCCCAGCCGCCCGACCGCACGCTCGAGGATGCGCGGGTATTCGCGTGGATCGACCGGAAAACGATGGGTGTTGTAGTGCACCCCGAATGCGCCCGCCGCCGCGTCGAACGCGAGCTCGAGCTTCCCCCTGGCGAGCACCGACCCATAGTGATCGCCGAGCACGGGGAGCAGGACGCGATCCGCAAGATCGGGGCTCGCCGGCTGCCAGTCGATATCGAAGAAGTCTGCGTACGCGGAAGCGGGACCGTTCTCGAGCACCTCCAGCCACCAGGCGTTGTCCGCGCCCATGACGCCCATGTGATTGGGCACGATGTCCATGATCTGGCCCATGTCATGGGCCGCGAGCTCGGCCACGAAAGCGTCGAAGTCCTCGCGCGAGCCGATTTCGGGATTGAGCGCCTGGTGATCGATGATGTCGTAGCCGTGCGTGCTGCCGCCGCGCGCGCGCAGATAGGGGGAGCAATACAGGTGGCTGATCCCCAGCGACGCGAGATAGGGCACGAGCGCCGCCGCATCGCGGAAGGTGAATCCCCGATGCAATTGCACACGATAGGTGGCGCGCGGAATGCGTAACCCCTGCGGCGGGCGCGCGGGACGCCGTCGCGTCACCTGACGCTGCCCGCGCAGCGCGGCGAGCGTCGCCGTGAGCGTGAGGAAGCGCTCTGCGTCCTCCCAGCGCTCGAGGGCGAGCGGCAGCTTGCGGCGCCAGTTCGGATACGGGTCGACGGTACCGGGCAGGTTGGCCTGATCCTCCACGCCGAGTACGTCCTCGAATTGCACGATGATGACGGCCGCCGGAGTGTGCGCGAGGTAGGCGTGCACGGCTAACGCGAGCTCGGGATGAATCGCCCCCACGCTCACCGGATCGATGCGTGCGCCAGACGGCAGCAAGCCCTCGCGATCCAGCGCCAACAGCAACGCCGCGCGCTCTTGGGCGCGGCACAGTAATTGTGCATCGCGCTGCTCCGGCGCCTCGTAGAGGGCGAGCTCCGCGCGCGTTTGCACGTCCTGTGCCGACCAGTATCCCGCCAGTGTCGGCAGATCGTGCGTCGAAAACGCCGCGAGCGCCTGCGCTGGGTACGCGGCCGGCGGCTTGAAATGTCCCGGACCCTCGCGCTCGAACATGAGCAGCCGGTACGACAGCACGCCCGCGTCGTGCAGACGGCTGCGCACTTCGTCAGGGACCGTGCCGAGATCTTCCCCAACCACCAGGCAGCGATGACGGTGACTCTCGAGCGCGACGATGCCGAGCATCTCCTCGAAGGGATAGCGCACGTACGTGCCCGCGGTCGCCTGCATTGCCGCAGGGATCCAGAACAGACGCGCGAGACCCATCACATGGTCGATGCGCAGCGCACCCGAATGCGCCATGTTGGCACGCAGCGTCGCGATCAGCGGCGCATAGCCGGCCGCGCGCAAACGCTCGGGCGCGAGCGGCGGCAAGCCCCAGTCCTGGCCGGGAAGATTGAATTCGTCCGGCGGAGCGCCGACGCTTGCCCCCAATGCGTACAAGCCCTGGTTGGCCCAGGCTTCCGCGCCCCCGCGGTCGACCGAGACCGCGAGATCGGTATAGAGCCCGATGCTCATGCCCTGCTCGAAGCACTGCTTTTCGACGTGCGCCAGCTGTACGTCCGCCTGCCACTGCAGGTACTCGAAAAAAGCGACGCGCGGCCCATGCTCCCGGGCGAACTGCGCGACGGCGCCGGACGCCGGATCGCGGTACTGCGGCGGCCATTGCTGCCAGCCGTGCACGCGCGGATCCTGACGGTGCAGGTGCTCCAGCAGGGCCTCGAACAGCGCGTAGCGGCGCAGCGCGAGCCCGCGGGCCGCGCAAAAATCGCGGAATGCCCGCGCGCGCGGCGTGTCGGCGGGCATGTGATGCCGCCGGAAAT
Source organism: Burkholderiales bacterium (assembly GCA_046715035.1). GTDB lineage: Bacteria > Pseudomonadota > Gammaproteobacteria > Burkholderiales > SG8-41 > PALSA-1004. Next base: position 5,985 of record JBKJZR010000163.1, read on the forward strand.
GATCGAACAGCATCTCCAGCAGCGGAAGCTTGCAGGCGGCAACGCCTGGATAGTCGACCAGCTCGGCATCGCGCAGACGCTGCAGGCGCATCAGCAGCTCGGGCGCGCGCGCGTACTCGCGCGCGGGTGCTGAATCGCGAAAGTCCTCGATCGCTTCGACGTCGAGGTAAAGGGGGTTGAGGAACAGCCGGCTCGAAGGACTATACGGGCTCGCGTGCGCGGGGTTATGGAGGAAAAGCGCGTGGAGCGGATTTACGCCGAGCAGCCCGCCGCCGCGGGCGCCCCACTGCTCGACGGCCCTGCGCAGGTCGGTGAGATCGCCTATCCCCCAATTGCGCTCTGCACGCAGACCATAGAGCTGCAGCGCGCCACCCCACACGCGGCCGTGATCGGCAATCGCGTCTGGCGCAAAGCAGCGCTCCGGCGTCACGATGAGCGCCGTGTCGGCGTACGGTTTGCCACCGTCGAACAGCGCCAGGCGGTGATAGCCCGGCGCAATATCGGGCGGCAGTGACAGTGCCTCGGCCCGGTAGCCGGTGCCGTCCACCTCGGCGCGTTCGAGTTCGCGCAGAGCGCCGGCCTCGAAGCTGCCGTCGCGCCGGCTGCCGTCCTCCAGCACCACCCGCCACTCCAGCGCGCGTCGCTGGCGCCCTATGTGCGCCTGCAAGCGGACTCCCTCGCTCAGCGCCGATGCGCGCACCACGATCACTGGCGGCAGGACTGCGCGCCAGCGGTGGCGTTCATGCGCGTGCAGGGCATGCTCGACCGCCGCCGCATCGCCCGCGGGCACATCCATTGCGCCGAGCAGAGCCCGCAGGGTGGCCTCCGCAGCTTCATGGAGATTGCCCCAGACATCGTGATACGCCAGCTCGATTGCGTAGCGTTGTGCCAGCTCGGCGAGCCGCGCCTCAACCACGCGCCGGCTCCAGCGACCATAGCGCGCCCCATGCGGGCAGGTCGCCCATGTTCGCCCCGCGGGAAGCGTAGATGACCGCGCCATCCGGAGCATTTGTCACCGCCGCCGGCGCCGCCGCGAAGTTGGCGCGCAAATGCAGTCGCGCGCCGTCAACGAAAATCCAGTCGACGGCGAGCCCGTGTGCGCCGTCCAGCGCATAGCGGCCGGCCTCGGTGCCGCTGGCCAAGTGGGGGGCGACGTGCCGCCGCCGCAGCCCGAGCAGATCGCTGTAGAGCGTATGCCAATCGCGGTGGCCGGGTGCGGCGGTTTCCTGCCAATCGAGCTTCGACGCGAGAAAAGTCGATTCCGCATTGGGATCGGGAATCGCCGCCTGCGCGCCGGGATCGCTGAAGCGCGTGAAGCCCGCGAACTCCCTGCAGCGGCCGTCGCGCACCGCGTTCGCCAGGTCGCCACCGAAATCGCAGAAGAACTGGAATGGCGCACTGGCGGCGAATTCCTCCCCCATGAACAGCATCGGGATGGACGGCGCGAGCAGCAGGCAGATGACGCCCAGACGCAGCGCGCCGGGATCGGCAATCCGGTCGATGCGCTCGCCGAACGCGCGGTTGCCGACCTGGTCGTGGGTTTGCACGAACGTCACGAAGGCACTGAGCGGGAGATGCCTCGAAATCTCGCCGCGCGGTGCTCCTGCGCGAAACACGGAAGGCTCGCCCTGATAAACGAAACCCTCCGCGAGGGCGCGCCCGAGCATCTGCAACGGTCGCTCCACGTAGTCGGCGTAGTAGCCGTCACGCTCGCGCGTCGCGAGCACATGCAGCGCGTGATGGAAGTCGTCATTCCATTGCGCGTCGGCGTAGCGGGGCCGGCGTTGCGCGTCGCGCTCCAGAAAGGTGGCCTGGTTGCGGTCGTTCTCGAGCACGATATGCACGTGCCTTTCCCGTCCGGGACCCGCCCGCACGGCCGCCGCGAGCTCCGCCACGATGTGCGGGCGCGAGTCGTCGGCAATGGCATGCACGGCATCGAGCCGCAGCCCGTCGAAATTGAACTCCTCGATCCAGTACAGCGCGTTGTGGACAAAGAAATCGCGCACAGTGCGCGCGCCGTCCGCGTCGAAATTGATCGCCGCGCCCCACGGGGTGGGATGGCGCGGGTTGAAGAATTGCGGCGCGTACGCGTGCAGGTAGTTGCCTTCCGGACCGAAGTGGTTGTAGACAACATCGAGCAGCATCATCAGCCCCCGGGCATGGGCCGCGGCCACCAGGCTCTTGAGCTCGTCGGGCGTGCCATAGCTCGCATCGGGCGCGAACGGCAGCACGCCGTCGTAACCCCAGTTGCGCGTGCCGGGAAAGTCGGCGACCGGCATCAGCTCGAGCGCGGTGACGCCGAGCCGCATGAGGTAATCCAGCCGCTCGACTGCAGCGTTGAACGTTCCTTCCGGCGTGAACGTGCCGACGTGCAGCTCGTAGACCACCGCCTGCTCCCACGGCCGCCCGCGCCAGCCCGCATCGGACCATTCGAAAGCCTCCGGGTCGACGACCGCGCTCGGCGCGTGCACATCGCGCGGGTTGTAACGCGAGGCGGGATCAGGGACCTGCAACCCGCCATCGATGTGGAAGGCATAGGCATCCCCCGCCGCAACGCCGCGCGCCGCAGCGCGATACCATCCGTCCGCCGCCGCCCGCATGTCGAGTCGACTGCTCGCGCGCGCGCGCTCGAGGCTGAGCTGCACGGCAGCGGCGCCCGGTGCCCAGAGGCGGAACTCGACGCTGCCGTCGGCGGCGAACTGCGCGCCGAACGGCATCGTGTGACGCCGCTTCACGAACTCTTCTCGATCTCACGCAGCAGCACGAGCGACCTTCCCTGCAGCGGATACTCGATGTCCGCATCGACGATGCCGAGTTCCGGCATGCCGGTGTCGAACGCGGTATCGATCTGGGGCAACCACTGGCCACTGCCGAACTCGGGGAGGCGGAACGGAATCGCGTCGTGGTGCGCGTTGAACAGCATCAGGAAGCTCGCGTCGCGCAGCGGGCGCCCGCGCGCATCGGTGTCCTCGAGCGCGTCTCCCGACAGGTACACGCCGAGGCACCGCGCGAAATCCTTGTTCCATTCCTCGGTCGTCATTTCGATGCCGTCGGGCTTGAGCCAGACGATGTCCTTGGCAGCGCCGCCGTGCAGCGGACGCCCCTGGAAGAATTCGCGGCGCCTGAAAATGGGGTGCTCGTGCCGCAGCGCGATCATGCGCGTCGTAAAGTCGAGCAGCCGCTCGCGCGCGGGATCGAGGTTCCAGTCGAGCCACGACAACTCGTTGTCCTGGCAATAAGCGTTGTTGTTGCCATTCTGGGTGCGCCCGATATCGTCGCCGGCCAGGAGCATCGGCACTCCCTGTGACAGCAGCAGCGTCGCCAGCAGATTGCGCTGCTGGCGCTCGCGCAGCGCGTTGATCACCGGGTCGTCGGTGGGGCCTTCCACGCCGCAGTTCCACGACAGGTTGTGGTTGTGACCGTCGCGGTTCTCCTCGCCATTGGCTGCGTTGTGCTTGTCGTTATACGAAACCAGGTCGCGCAGCGTGAAGCCGTCGTGCGCGGCGATGAAGTTGATGCTCGCGTACGGGTTACGGCCGTTGCGTCCGTACAGATCGCTCGAGCCTGTCAGCCGACGCGCGAAGTTGCCGATCAGTCCGCCGTCGCCTTTCCAGTAGGCGCGCATGGTGTCACGGTACTGATCGTTCCATTCGGCCCAGCCGACGGGGAAATTGCCGACCTGATAGCCGCCTTCTCCAAGATCCCACGGTTCAGCGATCAGCTTTACCTGCGAGAGCACCGGATCCTGCCGCAATATGTCGAAGAACGCGCCCAGACGGTCGACCTCGTGCAGCTCGCGCGCCAGCGCCGCCGCAAGGTCGAACCTGAAGCCGTCGACGTGCATGTCCATCACCCAGTAGCGCAGCGAATCCATGATGAGCTGCAGCACGCGCGGATGCTGCATGTTGAGCGTGTTGCCGCAACCGGTGTAATCGACATAGATATTCGGTTTGTCGGGTTGCAGCCGGTAGTAGGACGCATTGTCGACGCCGCGGAAGCACAGCGTGGGGCCGAGGTGATTGCCTTCCGCCGTATGGTTGTACACCACGTCGAGGATGACCTCGAGCCCGGCCGAATGCAGCGCTTTCACCATGGTCTTGAACTCCGCCACGTTCCCGGAGGCGCAATAGCGCATGTCGGGCGCGAAAAAGCCGATGGTGTTGTAACCCCAGTAGTTGCGCAGCCCGTTCTCGACCAGCCTGCGGTCATCGATGAACGCGTGCACGGGCATCAGCTCGACGGTGGTCACGGCGAGCGCGCGCAGGTAATCGATGACCGCGGGACAGCTCAGCCCCGCAAATGTCCCGCGCAGCGGCTGCGGCACCTGCGGATGCAGCCTGGTATAGCCGCCGACGTGCACTTCGTAGATGACCATGTCGTTCCACGGCACGTTCGGGCGCCGGTCGTCGCCCCAGCTGAATGCGCTGTCGATGACGCTGCACTTGGGCACGCCGCTCGCGCTGTCGCGCCGGTCGAACGACAGGTCTTCGCGCTTGTGGCCGATCGTGTAGCCGTAGTGCGCGTCGCTCCAGCGGATCGCGCCGCTGATATCGCGCGCATAGGGATCGAGCAGCAGCTTGTTCGGATTGAAGCGATGGCCCTGCTCGGGTTGATACGGACCGTATACCCGATAGCCGTAGAGCATGCCCGGACGCGCCTCGGGGAGATAGCAATGAAAGACCTGATCGGTGCGTTCCTTGATGGCGATGCGCTGGATCTCGCGCCTGCCCGTGGCATCGAAGAGGCACAGCTCGACTTTCTCACCATGCTCGGAGAAGAGCGCGAAGTTAACGCCTTCGCCGTCCCAGCTCGCGCCTTGCGGATACGGGCGTCCCGGCCACACGGCCGTCACGGGTTGCGTAAGCGTTTTCTTCATGAGGCAATCAGGGCCAGCAGACCGCGGGCGGGGATGTGTATCCAGTCGGGCCGGTTATCCATTTCATAGCGCAGTTCGTAGAGCGCTTTTTCAAGGGTGAAGAGGTCGATCAAGGCACGCAGCGCGGTCAGATCGGCAGGCACCGAGGGCAGGCCGGCTGCCGCCGCCCGATAGCCCTCACGGAACGCGCGCGCCGCCTCGCGCTCCCATTGCGCCAGCGCCAGGCGCAACGCGTCGCGCGCTTCGTGTTTTGCGGAATCGAGCGCCGCGAGCGTCGAATGGGCGGCATAGCTGATTGAACGCAGCATGCCGGCCACGTCGCGCAGCGGGCTGTGCTTGCGCCGGCGCTCGTCGATCGTGCGCGCCGGCTCGCCTTCGAAGTCGATGATCACGAAATCGTTCTGCACGATGAGCACCTGCCCGAAATGTAGGTCTCCGTGATAGCGCGTCTTGACGAGATTCGACACGTCGCAGCGCAGCTCGCGTACGAGCTCCAGCAGCCTGGCGCGCGAAGCGAGCAGCCCATCGAGCAACGGCTGCACGTCTGCAGAGAAGCCCGTGCGCGTCCGTTCGAGAACGTCGAAAGTGCGCGCCGCGTCGGCCGCCACCTCGTCTTGCCATTGGCCGAACTCCGCCGGCGAGACCGGCTCGGGATCGAATGCGGCGTCGCCCGTCGTGCGTGCGAACGCGTGATGCAGCTCGGCGATGCGCTGGCCCAGCACCTTGAGCTGGGCCAGATAGAAAGCGTGCACGCTGCCGGTTGCCGGCGCTACCGCCTCTGCCGGCGCGGTCGCGGGCGTCGCAAACGTGCGCTTGAGGTAATCGAGAGTGTAAGTCCAGGCGTCACCCTGATTCTCGACGTATTTTTGCAGCACCGCGAGCGTGACCCCCTCGCTGTCCGGCGCCGCGACGTATTCGACCGCTCCGACGACGGGGGCGATATGCGCAAACGGCGATACCTCGGTCAGGAAGCGTCCGACCTCCAGCTCGGGATTGACGCCGGTGCGCAGCCGCCGGTAGCCCTTCAGGTAAAGGCGCGTGCCGAAATAGATGCCCGTGTTGCTCTGCTCGAGCGGCGGGATGCGCACCTCGTCGTCGATCGCGGCGACGAGCCGGCGATACATCGACGTCGATGTGAACCGCAGCCGCCCGCGACCGTGCGCGACCGTCGTGTTAAGAGCCATCGCGCGCGCCAGCGAACGCGCGAATTGCGGGTTGCCGAAAGCGCCATACAGCGCGCCTACGCGTTCCTTCTGGCGCACTTTGGCAAAACTCCACGCCCCCAGTTTTTCCAGCGGATCGTGATCGCGCGCTTCCCAGTCGATGGAGACGGGAAAGAAGTAGCGTTGCGGCGGCTCGCCCTGCAGATCGACGTGCAATATCGCCATCAGCCAGTTGCCGTCGGGCGTCTTCCATTCCGTCATCTCGGCGAAACGCAGGTTGACGATCGCCTGCCCTTTCGCCGCAAACCAGCGGCGGTTGCGCAGATAAGGCAGCAATATCTCGTCGCGCAGCCGTTCGTGCGTGAGATTGACGATCATGTGCCTGATGTCGCCGGCGCGCTCGACGCTGCCCAGCGCCGCGCGCCAGTCCGGTCTCAGCACGAGCACCGGCAGTGGCCGGTAGGGCAGCCGTTCTTCGTGCCACGCCGGTGGCTTCGCATCGGCAGCGAGGCGAAAAGCATAGTAGCCATGCCCCGGCATGGTCAGCATGTAGGGCAGCTTGCCGATCGGCGGAAACGACACCTGGCCCATGATCTCGACGGGGACGCGCTTTTCGAAGCGCTGCAGGTCGAGCTCGACTGCCTGCGAGAGGCGCGACAGGTTGGCCACGCACAGGAGCGACTCGCCGCCGTGCTCGCGCAGGTAGGCGAGTATCTTGCGGTTGCCCGGCTCGAGAAAAACGAGCGTGCCGCGCCCGAAAGCGCGGTAGCCGCTGCGCACCGCGATCATCCGGCGCGTCCAGTGCAGCAGCGAAGAAGCGCTGCGCAGCTGCGCTTCGACGTTCACCGACTGGTAGCCGTACACCGCGTCCATGACCGGGGGCAGGTAGAGCCGCTGCGGATCCGCGCGCGAAAAGCCCGCGTTGCGGTCGGGACTCCACTGCATCGGCGTGCGCACGCCGTTGCGGTCGCCGAGATAGATGTTGTCGCCCATGCCGATTTCGTCGCCGTAATAGATGATCGGCGTTCCCGGAAACGACAGCAGCAGCGAGTTCATCAATTCGATCTTGCGCCGGTCATTGTCCATCAGCGGCGCCAGGCGCCGCCGGATGCCGAGATTGATTCGCGCGCGCGGATCGACGATGACCGGCGAGTACAGGGCGGCACTATCCGCCTGGGAGAATCCCGCGTTCTTGTCGTCGCTCCACTGCATCGGGGTGCGCACACCGTTGCGGTCGCCGAGATAGATGTTGTCGCCCATGCCGATCTCGGCGCCGTAGTACAGGACCGGAGTGCCCGGCATCGA
>JBKJZR010000164.1:0-28142 GCA_046715035.1 Burkholderiales bacterium
GGGGCCGGCAGCGCCGCGACGCCGGCCGTGGTGGCAGAGTTGACAAGACGACGCCAAGCTCCCTAAGGCAAAACCGCCCCGGAAAGAATGCGCAAGTGTCGTAAAAAAAGCCATCGCAATGTCGAAATCCGACAGGCTGCTAGTGTCGTGTCCCGCACGGTTCTTTAATAAGTGTCATCCCAGCGAACGCTGGGATCCAGGCGTGGCACCAGATATCTGGATGCCGGCTTTCGCCGGCACGACGGCACTTTATATTGCAAGTTATCAACGGGACATCACACTAGTGCAGTGTTTTGGGCGCACGCTTGCCATCGGCATCCGGATGCGCCGGCGCGGGCGACGCATGATGGACCACCATGCGCCAGCCGCGCTCGGTATGCAGATAGACGTTAGTGGCGATGACCGGCGAGCGCGGCCGGGTTTCGCCGGCGACCGCGATCAGCTCGTAGACGCTGTGGACGACGAGCGTCATGCCATTGATGCGCTGTTGCTCACGCAGCCGAAAGCGCAGCGTTTGGCCGCTGGCCAGGATCTGCCGCCACGATTCGCGCACCTGCGCCATGCCGGCGAGCCGCGCCCCGCCGGGGTGGACGCAGACGATCTCATCGTCGTCCGCCCACACCGCCATCATCGCCTCGAGGTCGGACTTCTCGATCGCTTCATAGAACGCAGCCTCAGCGTCCTGTGGCGTGGTGAAAAGTATGCTTTTCATGTCGTCTGCGGCGGTTCGCCATGATCAGTGCGGTGCCGATAGGCAAGGCTACCGCGTGCCCGGAAGTATTGTCTTATCAAAATCGATGTGTTGCCAGACCTGTTCCGGAGTCAATTGCCGCATGCAATTGAAATGGCCAAGCGGGCATTCGCGCTGAAAACAGGGGCTGCAGGCAAGCTCGATCTTGACGATGCGCGCGCGCGCTGACAGCGGTGGCGTGAAAGCAGGGCTGCTCGAGCCGTAAAGCGCCGTGAGCGGTACGTCGAGTGCGGCGGCGATGTGCATCAGTCCGGAATCGTTGCTGACGACGAGGGCGGCGGCCGACAGCAGATCGATCGCCTCGTCGAGCGTTGTCCTGCCGCACAAATTGACGCAGGCGCCCGGCACTAGACGGGCAATTTCATCGCCGGCGGCCGCATCCTTTGCTGATCCGGCGAGCCACACCTCGTAGCCAGCGGCGCGCAGGCGCTGCGCGAGATCGGCGAAATAGCGGGGTGGCCAGCGCTTGGCGGGGCCGTACTCGGCGCCGGGACACAGTACCGCGACCGGCAGATGCGGAGCGAGGCCCAGCTTGCGCAGGGTGGCCGCGCGCTGCGCTGTATCGACCCGCAGGCGGGAAGCGGGAAGCGGGCGTGGCAGCGGTGCGTGCGCCGGCTCGGCCAGTTGAGCGAAACGCTCGACCATCAGGGGCAGAGCCCGCTTATCGAGACGGCGCGCGTCGTTGAGCAGCATCCACCGCGCCTCGCCGACAAACCCGGTGCGCACCGGAATGCGCGCGTAGTACGGGATGAGCGCGGACTTGAACGAGTTGGGCAACACGATCGCCTGATCGTAGCTGCGGGGCGCGAGGCTGCGGCCGAGCGCATAGCGGTTACGCAGCGCCAGCTCGCCGTGGGCGTAAGGGCTGTCGATCGCGCTATGCACCTCGGGCATGCGCGCGAACAGCGCCCTCGTCCACGGCGGCGCAAGCACCTCGAGGACGAGTGCGCGGTGGCGTTCGTGCAGGCGCGCGAACAGCGGCTGCGCGAGCACCGCGTCGCCGACCCACGACGGCGCGACGATCAGGATCCTGAACACAATGCGCAATGCGCAATGATGAATGATGAGTGGAAACGCGGAACGCGTCGCTTCATGCCGCATTCATCATTCGGCGCGGCAGCCGCGCTAATGCTTGCGTGCCGCGGGCGCACCTTTGAGCGTGTATTCGGTGCCGCAATACGGGCACAGCGCGGATCCCGTGTTCTCGATCGGCAGAAATACCCGCGGGTGTGCATTCCACAGCACCATCGACGGCATCGGGCAATGCAGCGGCATATCGTCCGCAGTCACCTCGACATGGCGTCGCTTGTTTTCGGTTGGCTGCGCCACGGCGGATCACGCCGCAACCGGCGTCAGCCAGTCGCGATACTTGTCGTTCCTGCCATTGACGGCATCGAAGAAAGCCTGCTGCAGTCGTGCGGTGATCGGGCCGATCCTGCCGGCGCCGATCGTGCGGCCGTCGACTTCGCGGATGGGGGTAACCTCCGCCGCGGTCCCGGTGAAGAACGCCTCGTCGGCGACGTAGAGATCGTCGCGCGTGATGCGCCTGGCGGCAACGGAATAACCCATGTCCTCTGCGAGCGTGATCACCGACTCGCGGGTGATGCCGATCAGCGCGCTGGTGAGTTCCGGCTCGTAGAGCTTGCCGTTCCTGACGATGAAGAGATTTTCGCCCGAGCCTTCGGCGACAAAGCCGTCGACGTCGAGGAGCAATCCCTCGTCGTAGCCGTGGTCGGTCGCCTCGAGATTGGCGAGGATCGAGTTGGCATACGTTCCCGAGTACTTCGCGCGGCACATCGAAACGTTCACGTGATGCCGTGCGAACGACGAGGTCTTGACGCGGATGCCCTTTTCGAGCGCCTCCGGCCCCAGATACGCGCCCCACGGCCATGCGGCGATCGAGACGTGCACGGTCGCACCTTTGGGCGACACGCCCATTTTTTCGGAGCCGTAGAAAGCGATGGGGCGGATGTAGCATGATTCGAGCTGATTCGCGCGCACTACCTCCTTGTGCGCCGCCATGAGCGTTTCCTGGTCATACGGAAGCTTCATCAGGTAGATGTGTGCGGAGTTGAACAGCCGCTGCGTGTGCTCCTTGAGCCGGAAGATCGCCGTGCCGCGCGACGTGCTGTAGGCGCGCAGGCCCTCGAACACCGCCAGGCCGTAATGCAGCGAGTGCGTCAGCACGTGCGTCGTTGCGCTGCGCCAGGGCACGAGTTTGCCGTCATACCAGATGTGCCCGTCACGATCCGCCATCGACATAAACTGATACTCCATTCTTATCGGGCCTTGCGCTACCGCCCGATTCCGCACCCCTTGCCCCTCTGCCCGAGGGCGAGAGGGGTACGTCGAGCAAAAATGGCCGGTTCGCCATTGCTGAACATTCGGTAAGTACGAATTTTAGCGTATTTCACCTGGCGCCGCGCTGCACTTCGGCGCGCGCGCAAACGCCGCAAGCGCAGTCCGATCGGCGCGCACCGCAGTCGCCTTGACCGACAAATTGAATGATGTAAGTATCGGGTATCCTGCGCACTAAAGAGAGCAACGAGTGTCGCGCCCTCTCTCGCCTGCACTACCCAACCGGAGCTGATCGAGGATGGCTAACCCTGTCAGCACACTGCTCGGCAGGTTGAACAGCCGCGTTATCAGCGCCACTGACAGCGAAGACGAAAAACTCCACAAGACGCTGCTGATATTCGCGTGCGGCCTTATGGGATTCGCGGCGATGTTGTGGCTCGCGATCTATCATGCGATGGGCATCAGGTATTCGGCGACGGTGCCGCTCATCTATCTGCTCGTTTCCGCCACCACGCTGGCGATCTATCTCTGGAACCTCAATCTCGAGTTCTTCCGCTTCGCGCAGACCAGTCTCTATCTGTTCGTGCCATTCATCATGCAATGGTCGATCGGCAGCTACGTCACGTCTTCGGGCGTCGTGCTGTGGGCGCTGCTCGCGCCGATCGGCGTGATGATATTCCAGGGGCCGAAACAGTCTGTCCCATGGTTTTTCGCCTACATCATGATGACGACGATGTCGGGCATTTTCGACTATTACCTGGCCTATAACGACACGCATGTCGGCATGCCGCTGCAGACCATCGCCGTATTTTTCGTCCTCAACTTTGCCGCGATGTCGACGATCGTTTATCTGCTGGTGATCTATTTCGTGCGCGCCAAAGACCGCCTCAAGCGTGAGCTGGACGAGCAACACCGGCTGGTCAAGCTCGAACAGGAGCACTCCGAGCGTTTGCTCCTCAACGTGCTGCCGGCGCACATCGCGGAGCGGCTCAAGCGGGACCCGAGCGCGATCGCCGACGGCCTCGCCGACTGCACCGTCATGTTCGCCGACCTGACGTCCTTTACGCAGCTCGCCGAGGAACTGTCGCCGGGGAAATTGGTGGCGCTCCTCAACGAGGTGTTTTCGTGGTTCGACCAGCTTGCCGAGAAGTACGGGCTCGAGAAGATCAAGACGATCGGCGATGCCTACATGGTGGCGGGAGGTCTATTCGACCAGAGCGGCGGTTATACCGAGGCCATCGCCGACATGGCGCTCGAGATCAAGGACAAGATAGCCGCATACAAGACGCCGTCCGGGGAGCCGCTCGGCATCCATATCGGCATCGGCACCGGTCCGGTGGTGGCCGGAGTCATCGGCGTGAAAAAATTCATTTACGATTTGTGGGGCAATACGGTCAACATGGCGTGCCGGCTCACCGACGCAACCGGGGGCGGCATCGTGATCGATGCGGCGACCTATCGACGCCTGTGCGAGCTGTATCAGTTCGAAGGGCCGCAGACGGTCACGGCCAAGGGCCAGCGCCAGATCATTTCCTATCGCATCATCGCCAAGCTGCCGCAGGCCGCCAGGCTTACGACCGAAGTCGCCTGAGCCGCTGGTCGGCACACGCCGGCTCGCGCGCTTACCCGAACACGCTCTTCCACAGTCGTTTCACCGCCGCGATTTCCGTCGCCAGCGCTGCGGCGTCGAGGCGCGCATAACGGTCGCCCTGCAGGCGCAGCGCATGCTGAAGCTGGCGAAAGCGGCGGTAGGCATCGTGCGCGGTCAGCGCCTGTCCCGAAGCGATGAGCCCGAGCTGGGCGGCGAGCTTGAGCAGCGCCAGATTGCCGATGTTGGCGGTGAGTTCGGCATGGCGCTGGGAATGCCCCAGGACAAGGTACTGCACGATGAACTCGACGTCGATCAGACCGCCGCGGTCGTGCTTGACGTCGAACTTGCCGCTGGTGTTGGGATGCGCAGCCGACATTTTGCCGCGCATGGCGACCACTTCCGCACGCAATTGTGCGAGGTCGCGCGGTTGGCGCAGTAATTCGACGCGTATGGACTCGAACTTCTGTCCGATGTCCGCCGCGCCGGCGATAAACCGCGCGCGGGTGAGCGCCTGGTGTTCCCACACCCACGCCTGCTGGCGCTGATAGGCGGCAAATCCCTCGAGCGAGCTCACCAGCAGGCCGCTGGCGCCGTCCGGGCGCAGCCGCAGGTCCGTTTCGTAAAGCACTCCGGCGGGGGTGAGACTGGTGAGCCAGTTGTTGAGGCGCTGCGCGAGGCGCGCATAGTTCTCGACCGCGTCGGGCGCAGTGTCCTCATGCAGGAAGATCAGATCGAGGTCCGACGCATAACCGAGCTCCTTGCCGCCCAGCTTGCCGTATGCAACGATCGCAAAACGGGGCTCGGCGCAGTGCCGCATGGGCAGCCCTGCCCAGGCAAGGCGCAGGACTTCGGAGAGCATCACGTCGGCGAGATCGCTCAGGTAATCGGAGAGTTTCTCGAGCGGCAGGTCGCCGCCCAGATCCTGCGCGAGCAAGTGCATGGTCTGGCTGTGCTTGAAATGGCGCAGAACGTCCATCTGCCGCTCGGTATCGTGCGGCGCGTCGTCGAGCTTCTGGCGCAGCACCGTTTGCAGCCGCGCGCGGTCAGGCGTCTCCAGCAACGTCCGCGAGTCGAGCAGCTCGTCGAGCAGGATCGGATGACGGGCGAGATAGTCGGCTGCCCACGGGCTGGCATGCGCGAGCTGCGCGCCGCGCTCGAGCGTCTGGGGATATTGCAGCAGTAAAGTGAGGTAGGCCTCGCGCCGGCTGATGCTCTCGAGCAGCAGCAGCATGCGTTCGAGAGTCGCGTCCGGGTTCGGCAGCTTCGCGGAGATTTCGATCACGAGCGGCACCAGCTTGCGCATGCGCAGCTGGCTCGCTTCGGGCATCTGGCGCACCCGGCTGCTCGAGCGCAGTGCGGCCACACGCGCCAGCGTGGCCTCCGGCTCCCGGTAACCCAGCTCGCGCAGCGTGCGCGCGTTACCGTGCGCGTCGCCGTCACTGCTCCACAGATGCGACAACGGATGCGCTTCCTGACTCGATGCCGCGAAGATGCCGTTGAAATGGTGCGTGACCTGATGGCGATGCCCATCGAGCCGTTCCAGCAGCTCGGCGTGGTGGGCGCACCCCATCGCCGTCGCGATCAGCGCCCGATCGGGTTCATCGGCGGGCAGCGTATGCGTCTGCTTGTCGTCGAGATACTGCAGGCGATGCTCGAGTCGGCGCAGAAAGACATAGGCGTCGGCGAGCTCGCGCACAGCGTCGGCCGGCAGGAGGTTGTGCTCGGCGAGGCGTGGCAGCACTTCGAGCGTTGGCGTCGCGCGCAGGGAGCTGTCGCGCCCGCCGCGGATCAGCTGGAAGAGCTGGACGATGAATTCGATCTCGCGAATCCCGCCCGGACCGAGCTTGATGTTGTCGAGGATGTCGCGGCGCTCGACTTCGCGGCGCACCTGCCCGTGCAGCTCGCGCAGCGAATCGAACGCGCTGTAGTCGAGGTGGCGGCGGAAGACGAACGGGCGCACGAGCTCGAGCAGCTCGGCAGCCTCGTCTCCGCATATCACGCGCGCCTTGATCCAGGCGTAGCGCTCCCACTCGCGGCCCTGCGTGACGAAATAGTTTTCGAGCATGCCGAAGCAGCACGCGAGTGGCCCGTCGCTGCCGAGCGGACGCAGGCGCATGTCGACACGGAATACGTAGCCGTCGGCCGTCATCTCGTTGAGCAGCGCGATCAGCCGGCGCGCGAGGCGCGTGAAGTATTCGTGGTTCGAGCGGGAACGCGCCGCGCCACGCGTGTCGCCTTCCTCGGGATAGGCGAAGACCAGATCGACATCGGAGGAGACGTTGAGCTCGCGGCCGCCGAGCTTGCCCATCCCGATCACGTGAAATCTTTGCACGCGCCCGCTGTCACTGCCTACGGGCTCGCCGTTTTCCGCCGTGAGCCAGCGCTCGAGGTGCTCGACGCCGGTTGCAATCGCGATGTCGGCGAGCGCACTGATCGTGCCGACGACTTCATCGAGGCTGGCCAGCCCGCCCAGATCGCGGGCGATGAGCCGCAGCATGACGCGCTTGCGCAGCCCACGCAGCGCGCGAGCCAGTCCCGTTTCGTCGTCGATATGCGCCGCGGCGAGCGCCTCACGCATCTCGTCGGCCGTAAAAGGCCGCGCCGTGCTGCCGGCGGGCAGCAGCCCAGGCTCGGCGGCGAGCAGCCGCTGCGCGTAGCGCGACAGCGTCAATGCGTGGCGGTGGGCGGCGGCGCCGTCCACCGCGTTAGGAATAGCCATACGCTTGGGTTACAATTATTTTAGAAATCATTATGTTGCCAGTATTTTATTGCGTCTACTGGGAATTTCAGAAATGAAACACAGAAAGTCCAAAAGGCACAGCTCGAATTCAGCCGCCGATGGACGCCGATACACGCCGAGTGAAGATCGAAAGCCACATTCCATTCATGATTCATGCGGTGGGTTCGTCCTTGCCCTTGATTTTATCGGCGCTCATCGGCGTGCATCGGCGGCCCATCAGTTCTTGATCTCTCGGGGTTGATCTTATCCGTGTTTATCTGCGTTTATCTGTGGCTCATTGGTTTCTTCAAGTCACTATCGATGTTGCATTGGTTCCGGCTACGCTGGGCTAGGGATGAAGAAGCGGGCATCAAGTATTTATGCAAAGCCCGATAAAGGCGATCGTGCCGTTTTCAGTGTTCAGATGGCTGGGAGTGAGCTCGCTCTGGGTCTACCACATGGTGTCCTGGGCGGTTCTCATATGCAGCTTCGTGTTCGCGCTGATCGTCGGCGGCGTGCGCTTCTGGCTGCTGCCGAACATCGAGAACTATCGAGAGACGATAGCGCGCGAGCTGAGCGAGGCTACCCGTCAGAAGATCACCATCGGCCGGCTCGAAGGCCGGCTGAGCGCGATCAGCCTGCAACTGACGCTCTACGACCTGGCGCTGCACGATAAGCAAGCGCGGCCGGCGCTCACGCTGGCGCGGGTCGACGGCAGGCTCTCCTGGTGGTCGGTGATCGTCGGCGAGCCGCGCTTCGACTCGATCGAGCTCGATCGTCCCGATCTCAACATCAAGCGCGACGCGCGCGGCGTGATATCCGTCGCCGGCGTCGAGTTGAGCGACGGCGCCGACGGCGGCGGACTGTCCGACTGGCTGCTGCGCCAGAACGAGATCGTCATCCACAATGCAGCCATTTCCTGGCATGACGAACTGCGCGGCGCGCCCGAGATCGAGCTGCAGCACGTTGATTTCCGGCTCGACAATGACGGCGGTCGCCATCGCTTCGGGCTGCGCGCCGTTCCACCGGAGCGCATCGCCGGGAAACTGGACATGCGCGGTGATCTCTCGGGCAGGACGGTAAAGGATCTCGCGCAATGGAACGGACGCCTGTTCGCCCAGCTCGATTACGCCGATATCGCGGCGTGGCGCACCTGGGTCGACTTCCCGGTTTCGTTTCCGCAGGGTACGGGCGCGGTGCGCGTGTGGGTCGGGCTCAAGCGCGGGGAGGTGGCGGACGCCATCGCGGACGTGGAGCTGGCGCAGGTCAAAACTCGGCTGACCGCGCATCTTCCCGAGCTCGATCTGAACGCGCTCAAGGGTCGCGTGGGCTGGAAACTGCGCACCGACGGCTTCGACATTACGACGTCGCAGCTCGGCTTGACGACGCAGGGCGGGCTCATCCTGCAGCCTGTCGATTTCCAGCTGCGTGTCTTTCATGCGGGCGAGCGCAAGCCCGGGCGGGGCGAGCTGCAGGCGAGCGCGCTCGACCTCGAACCATTACGCGCGCTGGCCGACCATCTGCCGCTCGATGCGGAATTGCGCAAAGCGCTCGACGTCTATGCGCCGCGGGGCAGCGTGTACGAGCTCGCCCTGAAATGGACGGGAACCTGGCCGCGGCCGGAGCAGTACAGCCTCAAGGGACGATTCGTCAATCTCGGCATCAACGCCGTGGGCCGCATCCCGGGCTTTACGGGTGCTACCGGCATGGTCGACGGCAGCGAGCGCGGCGGCACGCTCACGCTCAAATCGCAGGACGCAGTGGCGGAATTGCCGCGTGTTTTCCGCGAAAAGATGAATTTCGACGTGCTGACCGCACAGGTGAGCTGGACCGTGAGCGGCGGGCAGTACGATGTGAGGTTCAACAACATCGCGTTTTCCAATGCCGACCTGGCCGGAAATTGCTCGGGCAGCTATCTGACCGTGAGCAACAGTCGCGGCATCATCGAATTGGCAGGCAGCCTTACGCGCGCCGACCCGCGCCACGTCGGTCGCTATATCCCGCTGCAAGTGGGCGAGGGCGGGCGTAACTGGCTCAACACCGCACTGGTCGCCGGTACTGCGGACGAGGTCAAGCTGCGTCTCAAGGGCAACCTCGACGAATTTCCTTTCAACGAGGGCAAAAGCGGCTTGTTCGAGGTGACCGCGCGCGTAAGCGGCGGCGTGCTCAAATTTGCAGACAGCTGGCCGCGCATTGAAAACATCGAGGCCGATCTCAGCTTCCGCGGCAAGCGCATGGAGGTGCTCGCCCGCAGCGCAACGATGCTCGGCGCCAAACTGTGGCGTGTGCGTGCCGAGCTGCCCGAGCTCGACCATCCGCAGCGCGTGCTTGCGGTGAGCGGCGACGCGGAGGGGGCGACGAGCGAGTTCCTGCAATTCATCGAGCAGAGCCCCGTCCACGACCTCATCGATCGCTTCACCGACGGCACGCAAGCACAGGGAGCCGGCAAGCTTGCGCTCAAGCTGACTATCCCGCTGGGCAACACGGCAGGCACCCAGGTTGCCGGTGTTTATACGTTCATCAACAACGTCATCCAGAACGAGGAAATTCCATTCGTTCTCGATCAGGTCAACGGCGCGCTGGAATTCACCGAGTCGAGCGTGCGCGTGCCCAATGCGACGATGGTGGTGCTGGGCGGGCCGGCAACGCTGACGGCCAGCTCCCAGCGCGACGGGGTGACTCGCGTCGGCATGGCGGGCCGCGTCAGCCTGGACAGCCTGCGCTCGAGCATGAACCTGCCACTAGTGCAATCGCTGCAGGGATCGACCGACTGGCGCGCGGCGGTCACGCTGCGCAAGCGGGTCGCCGACGTCGTGCTCGATTCGACACTGCAGGGCGTCGCGTCGAATCTGCCTGCGCCGCTCGCCAAGGCCGCGGGAGACAGCCTGCCACTGCACCTCGAGCGGAGCCTGATTGGCGGCCAGCAGGAACGTTTGTCGATAACGCTCGGCGGCGCGCTATCGATGCAGCTGCAGCGGCGCCGGGACGGCGCGCAGTACATCGTCGAACGCGGCACGGTCAGCCTCGGCGGTACGGCGGCGGTGCCGGAACGACCCGGCATCTGGGTGAGCGGCAGCCTGAAGGCCTTCGACCTCGACCATTGGCTCGCACTGACGAAGGCAGCTCCTGGCACTGGGAATCGTTACGATCTCGCGGGGCTCGACGTCAAATTCGGCACGCTCGACATGTTCGGCAGGCGGTTCAACGATGTCGCGATTTCCGGCAGCGCGCACGGTGGGGACTGGAAATCGGTGCTGGCGGGGCGCGAGCTCGTCGGCGAGGTGAGCTGGCGGCCGCAGGGCAGGGGCAAGGTCACGGCGCGCATGAAAAGTATGGCAATACCTGCCGCCTCGCCCAAGCGTCCTGCGCCGCTGCCGGGGGCCGACAAAGAGCCACCCGCGGAGCTGCCGGCGCTCGATATCATCGCTGATCAGTTCCTGGTCAACGACAAGCAGCTAGGCAGACTGGAAGTCAACGCGGTTCCCGACGGTCGCGACTGGAAGCTCGAGCGGATGCGCGTGACGAATCCCGAAGCGACGCTCAACATCGAGGGACTGTGGCAGGGCTGGCTTTCGCAGCCGCGCACGATGGTCAACGTCAAGCTCGAGGTGAGCGATATCGGCAGGCTGTTGACGCGGCTGGGCCAGCCCGAAGGCATACGGCGCGGCACCGCCAAGCTCGAAGGGCCGCTATCGTGGGCGGGCGATCCCACCGAGATCGACTATCCCACGCTGTCGGGAAATTTCGTCCTGGAGGCGAGTCGCGGGCAGTTCGTCAAGCTCAATCCCGGTGTCGGCAAGCTGCTCGGAATACTCAGCCTGCAGTCGCTGCCGCGGCGGCTGACGCTCGATTTCCGGGATATCTTCAGCGACGGTCTCGCGTTCGACGAGATCATCGGCGCCGTCAAAGTCAACCGCGGCGTCGCCAGCACTGAAAACTTCCGCATCGTGGGCCCCGCGGTGCGCATACTGATGAGCGGAGACGTCGATCTGCACGCGGAAACCCAGCGGCTGCGAGTCAAAGTCTTTCCGAGCATGAGCGACAGCCTGTCGGTTGTCGGCGCCCTCATCGGTGGCCCGATCGCCGGAATCGCGAGCTTTCTGGTGCAGAAGGCGCTCAAAGATCCGCTCGACCAGATCGCCGCGTACGAGTACAGCATCACCGGCACGTGGAGCGATCCGCAGGCGGTGAAAGTCTCTGGGCAGGCGCCGACTGTGGAGCAGCCGCGATGATGCGCGTGTTACGATGGACGCTCATCGCCGCCTGCCTGCAAGCGGCGGGCGCGCATGGCGCTGAAGTCTTTGCGCTGTCGCATGAGCTGTGGGACCGGCCGCGCACCGGCCGCGCGTTACTCGACCAGGCCGGCGTGAAACAGGCCATGAAGGCGTACGTGGCGCAACCCGGGTCGCGGCTCGTAGTCCACCACGGGCCGGGCGCCGAGTCGCTGGCCAGAGCCGAGGAGCTGCGTACCTGGCTGATGGCGCTTGCGGTCGACGCGCCGCGCATCAGCCTGGTGAGCGATGCAGGAACCCGTGAGCCCCTCAAGATTGAAGTGATGAAATGAGTCCAAAGCCGTCGTCGTCATCTGGCCGCGCGCGACCGCGCGAGGGCTACAACGCTGAACCCGCGCGCAAGAGCGCCGTCGTGCGCATCGCCGGCGTGCAGATGGCTTCGGGGCCGAGCGTTCCGGCCAATCTCGCCGAGGCGGGCCGGCTGATCGCGATGGCGGCGCGGCAGGGCGCGCGGCTGGTCGCGCTGCCCGAGTATTTCCCGATCATGGGAATGCAGGATCGCGACAAGGTCAAGGTCCGTGAGGCGGAGGGCAAGGGGCCGATCCAGGCGTTTCTGGCGGCAACGGCCAAGGAGCACAAGATCTGGCTTGTCGGCGGGTCGGTGCCGCTGGTCGCGAACGACGCGCACAGGGTGCGCAACAGCTGCCTGGTGTACGACGACAAGGGCAGGCTGGCGGCGCGCTACGACAAGATCCATCTGTTCGGCTTCGACATGGGCGCGGAGCACTACTCCGAGGAGCGCACGATCGAGCCCGGCACCGAGGTCAAGGTGGTCGACACGCCGTTTGGCCGCCTCGGCCTGTCGATCTGCTACGACCTGCGCTTCCCGGAGCTGTATCGCGCCATGAAGGATGTCGACCTGATACTGGTCCCCTCCGCTTTCACCGAAACGACCGGCAAGGCGCATTGGGAAATGCTGATCCGCGCGCGCGCGATCGAGAACCTCGCGTACGTGCTCGCACCGGCGCAGGGCGGCTACCATCTCAACGGCCGCGAAACGCACGGCGACAGCATGATCGTCGATCCGTGGGGCGTGGTTCTCGACCGCCTGCCGCGCGGTTCCGGAGTGGTGACCGCGGGCATCAATCCCGAGTACCTCCGGCGGCTGCGCACGAGCCTGCCGTCACTCACTCACCGCACCATTCATCGTTGCTGAGCATGCCGTACCCGGGTAATCCTCGGGCAACACGTTTGAAACGCAGCTTTCTGCCCTAATATAGGACTCGATAACCCTCGAGCATGATGCACATGTCTATTGATCCGATCCGCACTGCGCAGCGCATGGCCCCGTTCGTTACGGCAAATGAAATTCTCCTCGCGCCCTATGCGCTCGATAACTCGGCGCTGCAGCAGGTCTTTGGCCAGATCCTGGCGCATAAGGTCGATTACGCCGATCTTTTCTTTCAGTACAGCCGCAGCGAGGGCTGGAGTCTCGAAGAGGGCATCGTCAAGTCCGGCAGCTTCAACATCGACCAGGGCGTCGGGGTGCGCGCCGTATCGGGCGAGAAGACCGCCTTTGCGTATTCGGACGACATCAGCCTGAACGCGCTTACTGCGGCTGCCCACGCAACGCGGGCGATTGCCCGACAGGGCCAGACCGGCGCAACGCAGGTCATGCGGCACGGCAGCCCGCACGAGCTCTACGCGCCGCAAGACCCGCTGGCGAGCCTCGATGACGCCGCCAAGGTGGCGCTGCTCGAAAATATCGAGCGCCGCGCGCGCGCGCTGGATGCGCGGGTGACCCAGGTGATCGCCTACCTCGGCGGCGAATACGAAGTGGTGCTGGTGGCGCGCAGCGACGGGATGACGGCGGCCGACGTGCGCCCGTTGGTGAGGGTGTCGCTGCAGGTGATCGTCGAGCAGGATGGCCGCCGCGAGCAGGGCAGCTCGGGCGGCGGCGGCCGCTTCGACTATGCCTATTTCACCGATGAAGTCCTGCAGGATTATGCGCAAAAGGCGGTGGCGCAGGCGCTGATCAACCTCGAAGCGCGCGCCGCGCCGGCGGGCGCGATGACGGTGGTGTGCGGATCGGGCTGGCCGGGCGTGCTGCTGCATGAGGCGATCGGCCATGGACTCGAAGGCGATTTCAATCGCAAGGGCAGCTCGACATTCAGCGGCCGCATCGGCGAGCGCGTTGCGGCGCCCGGCGTGACGGTGGTGGACGACGGCACCCTCCCGCAGCGCCGCGGCTCGCTCAACATCGACGACGAAGGCAATCCTACGCAGCGCAACGTGCTGATCGAGGACGGGGTACTCAAAGGCTATATCCAGGACAGTCTCAACGCGCGGCTGATGGGTGTGCCTGTCACCGGCAACGGACGGCGCGAGTCGTACGCGCACATTCCGATGCCGCGCATGACCAACACCTACATGCTCAACGGCCCCCACGGCGGCAGCGATCCGCAGGAAATCATCGCTTCGGTGAAACACGGCCTGTATGCGGTCAATTTCGGCGGCGGGCAGGTCGACATCACGAGCGGCAAATTCGTGTTTTCCGCGTCCGAAGCGTACATGATCGAAAACGGCAAGCTGACCTACCCCGTGCGGGGGGCGACGCTCATCGGTAACGGCCCGGACGTGCTGACGCGCGTCGCGATGATCGGCAATGACATGGCGCTCGATCCGGGTGTCGGCACATGCGGCAAGGAAGGCCAGAGCGTGCCCGTCGGCGTTGGGCAGCCGACGCTCAGAATCGATGGCCTCACTGTGGGTGGAACTGCATAGCCCAGCATTCAGCAAGAGCAAAAGCGAAAGCTGCCTATCAGCGGCCCAAGCTGATAGCTGAGCGCCGACCGCTGACATGCGTAAACTAGCCGACCTCGAACGTGAGCGCGTGCACAGGCAAGACGGCGATGACGAACAGTCCGCGCCGGCCCACGTTACGAAGAACTACATCACCCCCGCCGGCTACGCGCGCCTGACCAACGAACTGCAGGAATTGCTCGACCGCGTGCGACCCGAGCTCGTGAAGACGATCGCGTGGGCGGCCTCCAATGGCGACCGGTCGGAAAACGCCGACTACATCTACGGCAAGCGGCGCTTGCGCGAGATCGACCGGCGCATACGCCATCTCAACAAGCGTCTCGAGATCGCTGCCGTCGTCGATCCGGCGCGAGCGGGGCTCGACCGGATTTTCTTCGGCGCGACCGTGACCTATCGCGAGGGCGGCGGCGTGCTGCGCACGATCAGCATCGTCGGGCAGGACGAGGTCGATCCGGCGCGCGGTCTCATCAGCTGGGTTTCACCGGCCGCGCGCGCGCTCAACCAGGCGCGCGTCGGCGATGTGGTCAAGCTCAAAACTCCCGCCGGCATGGAAGCGCTGGAAATCGTGGAGGTACGCTACGTCGCGTTGCCGGACCAATAGCGGCTGAACCGGCTTTCAGTTTCCCGGCGGCTTGCGCGCCATCACGTTGAGGCTGATCGGCCGCTTGTAAACCATGTTGCTAGTGTCGTCGAACAGCCCGAAACTGTCGACGCGGACGATGTCGACGAAGCGCGCGTCCGCGAGGTAAGTGCGCAATATCTCTTCGTTGAAGCCTAAATAGTGGAACGCCGCATCGTTTTCCTGGCTGCCAAACATCATCTGCATCACCTTAAAACGCTGCTCCAGGCTCAATTCGGGGTCCAGGAAAAGACCGCAAAGCGCATCCATGTCGGGGACGCTCGCGCGCAGCGTTCCGCCGGGCTTTAGAACGCGATGGAACTCGCGCAAAGCGCGCGGCAGCTCGGTCGCGAACTTCAGGTGCTCGATAACGTGCGAAGCATAGATGTCGGTCACGCTCGCGTCGGCGAATCGCGCGAGGTCGGCGCAGTGGCCCTGATGGTCCACGTGCGGCCCTTGCCTGACATCGAAAATCTGCCAATCGGGATGAGGGATCTGGCCGCCGATGTGCAGCCGCAGGGGAGCGTCGGTGCGACTTTGCGCGGCGCATGCCGCGGAGGCGTGTGGGCCCACGATGTTTCTGATCAGCGAACGCAGCACAGGTGCTCCTTCGACCTCGCCGCGCGGTTTGACGAACGAAAACAAGAAACAGTCGCGCTCGCGTGCTGTCCGCCCGGGGCGGCCATGCCGGGGCGGAATGACCTGCAAAAAGGCTCGCAGTCCGCGGCCTCCGCCCGCGTCGAATCGCCATAAGTCATAGGTTATAATACCCTGATTTATCGAGATTTGAATGGCAGTCGACGATGCAGAAAACCGATGACTTGCGCGTTAAGGAAATCAAGGAGCTCGTTCCTCCGGCGCACGTGCTGCGCGAGTTTCCGGTGTCGGAACGCAGTGCGCAGCTGGCCTACGAAACACGTCAGGCTATACACCGCATTTTGCATGGCGCGGATGACCGGCTGCTGGTTATCATGGGCCCGTGCTCGATCCACGACGTACAAGCGGCCAAGGAATACGCCGGCAAGCTCAAGGGAGAAAAGGCCAGGCTCGCCGACGATCTTCTCGTCGTCATGCGCGTTTACTTCGAGAAGCCGCGCACTACCGTCGGCTGGAAGGGGCTGATCAACGACCCCCGGCTCGACGGCAGCTTCAACATCAACGAGGGGATACGTCTCGCCCGCGAACTGCTCTGCGACGTCAACGAGCTGGGCGTGCCGGCAGGCTGCGAGTTTCTCGACATGATTACGCCGCAATACATCGGCGACCTCGTTTCCTGGGGCGCGATCGGGGCGCGCACGACGGAAAGCCAGATCCACCGCGAGCTCGCATCGGGCCTGTCGTGCCCGGTCGGTTTCAAGAACGGCACCGACGGCAATATCAGGATCGCGGTGGATGCGATACGCGCGGCCCAGTCGCCACACCATTTTCTCTCGGTGACCAAAGCCGGGCATTCGGCGATTGTCTCGACTTCCGGCAACGAAGACTGCCACGTCATCCTGCGCGGCGGCAAAGCGCCCAACTACGATGCGGCGAGCGTCGAGAACGCGGCCAAGGGACTCGCCGAGGCGGGGCTCGCGCAGCGCCTCATGATCGATTTCAGCCATGCAAACTCGAGCAAGAACCCGCAGAAGCAGATCGACGTCGGCGTGGATGTCGCGCAACAGGTGCTGCGCGGCGATGGCCGCATATTCGGCATCATGCTCGAAAGCCACCTGAAAGCCGGCCGCCAGGATCTCGTTCCCGGCAAGCCGCTCGTC
Organism: Burkholderiales bacterium; assembly: GCA_046715035.1. Lineage (GTDB taxonomy): Bacteria > Pseudomonadota > Gammaproteobacteria > Burkholderiales > SG8-41 > PALSA-1004. The sequence goes on from JBKJZR010000164.1 coordinate 16,791, forward strand.
TACGGACAGAGCATCACCGATGGATGCATCGGTTGGGAAGACAGCCGCGCGGTGCTCGATACGCTGGCCGACGCGGTGCGCCAACGCCGGCTCAAGTTGCGCGAAGCCGGCCAATAGCCGCGAACTACAGCGCTCGACCCACCTGAACGCATAGCGTGAGCGAAAATCAGCCCAGGAGCTCGGACCGCCAGCTGCTCGCCGAAATCCAGTATCTCGGCGACGGCACGTCGTTCGCGGAGCAGATTTTCGCGCTCGTCGCGCGCTCGCAGTTTTTTGCCGAGTTCAATCGCGACGACATCGCCGTGCTGTCGGGCTACATGCAGATTTATCGCGCCCAGCCGGGACAACCTCTGATCCGTGAGCGCAATGTCGGAGACTACATGCTGCTGGTCATCGAAGGCGAAGTCGATATCTTCAAGACCAATCCTGCCGGCGAGCAGCAGCACATGACTTTGGTGACTGCCGGCCGGACGCTGGGTGAAATGTCGATGATCGATGGTGAGCCGCGCTTCGCGACCTGCATCGCTGCCGGGGTCACGGTTTTCGGCGTGCTGTCGCGCGACAACATGATCAAGATCGTCATGGACAAGCCCGCTCTGGGCGCAAAAGTCCTCATCAAGCTGGTGACCATGCTCTCGCAGCGCCTGCGCCAGACCAGCGCGCAGCTGTTGCGTTACAAGAAGTAGGCCGCGCAGCGGCTGAGGAGTGCCGTGCCATGGCTACGGTCAGCGACGCCCAGGCCGCCCTCCGCACAGCCCTGCGCCTGCGATGGCGCGGGGACCGTCCAGATCAGCCGTGCGCGGCACCGTTATGGCGGCATAAAAAAACACCGAAGCCCGCCAGCCGCCAAGTTGTTAAGATGATCGCATCCGTGCCCTGACGGTGACCGATGCGCAAACCCATCCAGCAGCATTCGCCGGCCGACCTCGCGCAGGTCGTCGAAGTCAAGAACACGACGTGCTACATGTGCGCCTGCCGTTGCGGCATCCGCGTCACCGTGCGCAACGGCGAGGTGCGCTACATCGATGGCAATCCCGAGCATCCCATCAACAAGGGGGTCATTTGCGCCAAGGGCGCCTCCGGCATCATGAAGCAGTATTCGCCGGCCCGGTTGACGCAGCCGCTCAGGCGCAAACCGGGCAGCGAGCGCGGCAGCGGCGAGTTCGAGCCTATATCGTGGGATGAAGCGTACGCGATGCTCGAGCCGCGCCTCGCAAAGATACGCTCTACGCACCCTGAAAAATTCGCGCTCTTTACCGGCCGCGATCAGATGCAGGCGCTGACGGGGTTGTTCGCGCGCCAGTTCGGCACGCCCAATTACGCGGCGCACGGCGGCTTCTGTTCGGTCAACATGGCGGCCGGCATGATCTACACGATCGGCGGCTCGTTCTGGGAGTTCGGCGGGCCGGACCTCGAGCGCGCCAAGCTGTTCGTGATGATCGGCACCGCCGAGGACCATCATTCTAACCCGCTCAAGATCGCGATCTCGAAATTCAAGCGCAGCGGCGGTAAGTTCATTTCCATCAATCCCGTTCGCACCGGGTACTCCGCGATCGCCGATGAATGGGTGCCGATCAAACCAGGTACGGACGGCGCTCTGCTGCTCGCGCTGTGCCATGAGATCGTGCAGAGCGGACTGTACGACCGGGAATTTCTCGCGCAGTACACGAACGCCGGCTATCTCGTCAATCTGGATCCGGCCCGGGATGATTTCGGTCTGGTCGCCTGCGACTCGACGCGCGCCGAGGAGTATCCGCCTTACCTGCACAATCAGTTATGGTGGGACCGGTTGAGCAACCGCGCCGTGGTCAATCACAGCGACGGGACCGATCCCAATCTGCTCGGCGAGTTCGAGCTGCCCGATGGCACGCCGGTCAAGCCCGCTTTTCAGCTGTTGCGCGAGCGCGTGGAAGAATACACGCCGGAATGGGCCGCGCAGATTACCGGCATCCCTGCGGCAACCATTCGTCGCCTGGCGCGCGAGATGGGCGTTACTGCGCGCGATCAGAAGATCGAGCTGCCGATCGCCTGGACCGACAGCTGGGGTCGCGAGCATGCCTCGGTCACGGGCAACCCCGTGGCGTTCCATGCGATGCGCGGGCTCGCCGCGCATTCGAACGGCTTCCACACGATCCGCACGCTGGCGATTCTGATGTCGCTGCTCGGCACCATCGATCGCCCGGGCGGATTCAGGCACAAGGCGCCGTTCCCGCGCGCGATTCCGCCGCTCGCCAAAACACCGAACAGTCCGGCGGCGGTGCGGCCGAACACCCCGCTCGGGGGGCTCGCGATGGGCTGGCCCGCGGGTCCGGAGGATCTGTTCGTGACGGACGCCGGCGCGCCGGTGCGCATCGATAAAGCGTTCTCGTGGGAGTATCCGCTCGCGGTGCACGGCATGATGCACAACGTGATTGCGAACGCCTGGCGCGGCGATCCCTACCCGATCGACACGCTGATGATATTCATGGCGAACATGGCGTGGAACTCGGCGATGAATACCGGCGAGTCGCGGCGCATGCTGACCGACCGCCATCCTGACGGTGCCGCGCGCGGCGAGTACAAGATTCCGTTCGTGGTGGTATGCGATGCGTTCCAGTCGGAAATGACCGCGTTCGCCGATCTGATACTTCCCGACACGACTTATCTCGAGCGCCACGACGTCATGTCGATGCTCGACCGGCCGATCTCGGAATTCGAAGGGCCGGTCGATTCGGTGCGCATTCCCGTCGTGCCTCCCCTGGGCGAGTGCAAGCCGTTTCAGGAGGTGTTGATCGAGCTGGCGACGCGGCTCAAATTTCCCGCGTTCGTGCAGCAGGATGGGTCACGTAAGTACAGGGACTACCCGGATTTCATCACCAATTTTGAGACCGAGCCCGGCTCGGGCATCGGCTTTCTCGCGGGGTGGCGCGGCAAAGGGGGCGAGAAATTCATGGCGGGCGAGCCCAATCCCCGGCAGTGGGAGATGTACGCGAAGAACAACTGCGTGTTCAGGTATCCGCTGCCGCCGTCCTACCAGTACATGCGCAACTGGAACAAGGGCTATCACGAATGGGCGCAGCGCACCCGGCTGCGGCGCTACGCGGACCCGATCGTCATCCACCTCTATTCCGAAGTGCTGCAGAAATTCCGGCTCGCGGCCCAAGGCAAGGGCGACAGTGCCCGGCGCCCGCCGCCCGAGCTGCGCGAGCGCATCGCGACTTATTTCGACCCGCTGCCGTTTTATTACCCGCCGCTCGAAGACCAGCTGACCGACGGCGACAAGTACCCGCTCAACGCCATCACGCAGCGTCCGATGGCGATGTACCACTCGTGGGATTCGCAGAATTCCTGGCTGCGCCAGATCCACGCCCACAACTACCTTTTCGTCAATCCGCAAACGGCGCAGCGGCAGGGCATCGAGGACGGCGGCTGGATGTGGGTCGAGTCGATGCATGGCAAGGTGCGCTGCATGTGCCGCTACAGCGAGGCGGTCGAGCCGGGAACGGTATGGACGTGGAATGCCATCGGCAAAAGCCAGGGCGCCTGGCGCCTCGATCCCGAGGCCAATGAATCGCAACAGGGATTCCTGCTCAATCACCTGATCGCAGCCGAGTTGCCCGCCGATGCGAGCGGCCGCAGGGTGTCGAATTCGGATCCGGTGACGGGCCAGGCCGGCTGGTACGATGTGCGGGTACGCATATCGAAGGCGGCGGCGGATGAGGCAGCTGTTACCTCGCCGCAGTTCGCGGCGGTGCCTCCATTGCCGGGAACGTTGCAAAGCACGCCCGCCTGGCAGGCCTATGTCGCTGGATCCGGCGACTGGGCAGATGTAACCGCAACACGCCGCGGCCGGAAATGACGCCTATCGAGCCTGTTTTTTTACGGGAGCCCACATGACCCAGCTTGCGCTCGTCATCGATCTCAATGTCTGCGTGGGATGCCACGCCTGCGTGACCAGCTGCAAAGAATGGAATACGTCGGGATTAGCCGGCTATATGTCGGACGACAATCCGTACTCCAAGGATCCAACGGGGACCTTTTTCAACCGCGTGCAGACGTTCGAAGTCGGTCAATATCCCGATACCGAAACCGTGCATTTTCCGAAATCGTGCCTGCATTGCGAAGATCCGCCGTGCGTGCCGGTCTGCCCGACGGGTGCGAGCTACAAGCGTCCCGAAGACGGCATCGTGCTCGTCGATTACGACAAATGCATCGGGTGCAAGTACTGCGCGTGGGCGTGCCCCTACGGCGTGCGCGAGCTCGACGAACACCAGAAGGTCATCAAGAAATGCACGCTGTGCGTCGATCGCATTTACGACGAGCAGCTGCCGCAGGCCGATCGCAAGCCGGCGTGCGTCATGGCCTGCCCCACCAGCGCGCGCCTGTTCGGCGATATTCACGATCCCGAGTCGGAAGTTTCGCGCGCGATCCGCGACAACGCGGGTTACGCGCTGATGCCCGAATGGGGCACCCAGCCGGCCAATCACTATTTGCCGCGCCACAAGACGGAGATTCGCATCCATCGCGACGAGCTCGAAAGGGCCGACAATCCGCTCAAGATCGACGGCCAGCTGCCCAAGCCGCCGGTCACCGACCCCGCGCTCGACGACGTCACGTCGTGGTAGGGGAGTAATGAGCCGGTTCTCCTCACGCCTCACGCCTCTCGCCTCCCGGCGCAGCCCATGCATCCCGCGTTCTCGGTGATCCTGCTGACCACGCTGATCGGCGCTGCCCAGGGCCTGTTCTTTGCGTTGTATGCCGCGGAAGTCCTCGCCCGGTTCGAAATCGCTGAGCTGCCGCCGCAGACATTCCTGGTTGCCGGCAGCGTCCTCTGCGTGGCTTTGCTGATGGCCGGTCTGGGTGCGTCATTCTTTCATCTCGGGCATCCCGAGCGCGCGTGGCGCTCGGCGGCGATGTGGCGGACGTCATGGCTGTCGCGTGAGGTCATCGTGCTGCCGGCATTCGCCGCCGCGGTTTTTTCTTACGGTGCGGCCCATCACCTGGGCTGGCAGGCGAGCATCTGGATCGGCGCGGTTGCCGCCGTGCTGTGCCTGGCGCTGTTCGTATGCACCGCCATGATTTACGCATGCCTCAAGTTTCTGCAGGAATGGCATACACCGCTCACCCTCATGAATTTCTTTCTGCTCGGCACTGCATCCGGCCTGACCCTGGCAGCAGCTTTCGCGGCGTATACGGCAGGCGCGCTCGTCGCGCCGCTGGGGGTCGCCGCAATGATCATGACTGGGGTGGCGCTCGTGATCCGGATCGCTACCTTGGCCCGCAACGCGCGCATCCGTCCCAAGTCGACGCTGCAGACCGCGATCGGCGTCAAGCACCCGCGCATCGCTCAAAAAGCGCAAGGACAGATGGGCGGGTCGTTCAACACGCGCGAGTTCTTTCACGGCAAGGGAATGAAGTTCGTGCGCGCGGTCAAGTGGATTTTCCTGTTGCTCGCTTTTCCCCTGCCGGTGCTGTTATTAGGAATAGGACTGAGGCAGGAAATACCGGGGCTGCTGGTGCTTGCTTTCGTCGTGCAGTACGCGGGCCTGCTCGCGGAACGGTGGTTCTTTTTTGCACAGGCCCGCCACCCGCAGAATCTCTATTATCAGGTGATCTCGTAATACGAAGGCGCTGCGCCGCCGGACCTACACGCCCCCCGTTTTTCTCGGCCGGCGTCGAATAGATGTCTCGAATTCCAAGGTGCCCCGCGGCATGCGGGGCTCGCGGTGTTTGCCGAGTTGGACTTACCCGGCCTTTTTTTGCGCGTACGCCGAGTAAAAAAAGTCGAAGACCTTCACTGCTTCCAGAACCAACTCGTCATCACTGCGCGCTTGCACTTGAATTCCCCTGAGTATCGTTTCGAGACCCTTGGCGTCGGCAACCGGAATGCCGCCTATATCGAGACAATGGACAGCGTGGCCGATCGAGGCGAGAGCCGCGTCGTTATCAAGGCCGAAACTGGCCAGGAGCACCTCGAATGTCACGCGGCTTTCAGTGTGCGTGAAGTCGGCTCCATCGAAATCGAATCCGACAGAACCCTGGGGACGGTCGCGCGGGCGATCGACCCATACAAATCGTGCATTTCTGTCTATAAAGCGTTTGATGAGCCAGACACTCGCCAGGCGGTCTACCCAGAGATTCTTGCGCGTTGCCCACGTGCGACGGCGATATTTTTTCAGGTCACGCCGGCGCACCTTCGTTTTTGCCGGATGCGGCTCGCCTTCAGAAAACAGTCTTTGCGCTTCGCGCTCGAGGGCTGACAGGGCCTCTTTAGCCTGCAATTGCGCCTGCCCGGGATAAAAATCGATCTCGACCAGTACTTCGATCGCCCGGCGCAAGCGCTGGGCAATCGTATCCGCCTTGCGCTTTCCGAGCCGCTGCAGGGAGATCTTGGCGGCGCTGATTCGAGCGACGAGAGCTCCGTATTCGTTACTGCGGTCAAACAGCTTGCGGACGTATTCGAGCTGCGCGGCGGACTTGAGATTCAAATCCACGGTCATCGCAAACCCGCCTGCGGCTTTGACGTCCGACTCGGCGTCGGCCAGAGTTGCGGCACGGGGGGCTGCTGCCGGCAAAAGATAGACGCCGTCACGCAAGACGCCGCACCCGGTATTCTTCAGCGCCCGCCATACGCGCATGCGCAGGGTCGCGTTTCCGGTCGGCAGGCTGGTCAGTAACGCCAGAAACGCAGTCATGAAGCTGTATCGGTCCGGTGATGCATCGACTCGACGTCGCTATCAACCAGCGGGTCGACAGGTGCCGCGTCAGCGATCGAGAAATAAGGGTCCATAAAATGGTGTTGACATTACCACATCTATGTAATATAGTTCACACACATCGGGCTTAGGCAGACACCCGGTATACCCAAGGCATTTCGCCCAAGTTCTGCACAGTCCGCGCTCGCTGGGGCGTGGGTTTGGCGGCGAAATGCGTCCTATCACCGACTCCCTGGAACACGCTCGCCACGGCGGCATCACCCCCTGGCGATCTCTGTCCCATGGAAGCCCGTCGGCAGGCCACTCGCTCGTGCCTTCCCCAACGGCGGTTCGGACCCATTCTGGAGGCTTGACCATGCGCTACAACCTTACCCCCATCCACTGCCGTCCGTGGCTGTTGAACGCCCTTTCCTTCAAGCTGATCGAAAGCCACTACGAAAACCACTATGGCGGTGCGCTAAGGCGCCTGAACGCCATCACCGAGAAGCTCGCCGCGCTCGATTTCGATACAACGCCCGGCTATGTGATCAACGGACTCAAGCGCGAGGAGCTGGTCGCGCTGAATTCGACGCTCCTGCACGAACTTTATTTCGCGAGCCTCGGCGGCGAAGGCGGCAAGCCGCCCGCGCCGCTCGCGGAAGCGCTCGCGCGCGATTTCGGGTCGGTCGTCCGTTGGAAGAGCGAGTTTATCGCGATGGGCAATGCGCTCGCCGGCGGCTCGGGGTGGGTGCTGCTCACCTACATACCGCGGGACCGCCGCCTCATCAATCAGTATGCGTCCGAACACACGCAAGCCGTCGCGAGCGGGATTCCGATTCTCGCGCTCGACATGTATGAGCACGCCTACCATATCGATTACGGTGCGAACGCGAAAGCGTACGTGGACACGTTCATGCGCAACCTCGATTGGAAGGCGGTCGAGGGCCGCTACGAGGACGCAACCAGGGTCGAGCCGCCACGCCCGCTCGAGCAGCCGGAGTTCGGCGATCTGCCGGGTGTCGCCGTCGAGGAAGTGAAGGCGATGCTCGATGCGGACAAGCCGGTGCAATTCATCGACGCGCGTCCGCGGCACTTCGTTTCGCGCACGCAGGACATCATCGACGGCGCCGTCTGGCGCGACCCCGAGCGGCTGCAGGACTGGGCGGGCGAGCTCTCCAAATCGGATCCGGTCGTCGTGTTCTGCGCCTACGGATTCCACGTCGGATGCAAGACCGCGATCGCGCTGCGCGACGCCGGCTTCGACGCGAAATTCATGAAGGGCGGCCACTCGGCCTGGAAGGCGATTGGAGGGCCAACGAAGAAGCATGGTTAACAAGACTTCAAGTATGTAACTTCCTTAGCGGGCTCGTTGTGGAAAATCGATGTGGCCACGGCAAGCGTCACCATGATCGAGCCCACTGATTCCCCCCTTGAATGTGTGCGACTTACGACACAATCTCTGAACGACCCAACAAGGAGTTAAAAGGCATGGACGCATCAATTACCGCATCAGCACTGAAATCCGCACTGGCCGGCAGCAAGCCGCCGCTCGTCATCGACGTGCGCAAGCCACCCGCATTTCGCGCGGCGCCCGACATGATCGCTGGTGCGCTGCGGCGCGATCCCGCTGCCATCCCGGCGTGGGCGAAGGAGTTGCCGCGCGCGGCTAGCGTCGTCGCGTACTGTGTGCACGGCCACGAAGTGAGCCAAGGCGCTGCGCAGGCATTGCGCGATCTCGGCATCACCGCACGCTACCTGGAAGGCGGGATCGAAGAAGGCTGGAAGGCCGCGGGCGGCGAGCTCGCGGGCAAGCCGAAAGAAGCGTCCACGCGCTGGGTCACGCGCGAGCGCCCCAAGATCGACCGCATCGCGTGCCCGTGGCTCATCGCCCGCTTTGTGGACCCGGAGGCGGAATTCCTCTACGTGCCGGCGCAGGAAGTGCTGAACGCGGCGAAGGAGAAGGACGCTGTTCCGTACGACATCCCGGATGTGCACTTTTCGCACGACGGCGAGCTGTGCAGCTTCGACGCATTTCTCAAGACGTACCGGCTAACCGGCGATCCCGCGCTGGTACAACTCGCGGTCATTGTCCGTGGCGCCGACACCGCGCGCCCGGAGCTCGCGCCGCAGGCCGCCGGACTGCTCGCGGTTTCATTGGGCTTGTCGCGCAACTTCAAGGACGACCACGAGATGCTGAAGCACGGCATAGTGGTGTACGACGCGCTCTACGCCTGGTGCAAGGAAGGCCAGGACGAGGTGCACACCTGGAATCCCGCAGCTTACCGCTGAGTCCGGTCCACTGAAGCTAGACGATAAGATTCACATCGATCATCATTCTCGGTTTGCTGAGGGGAGCGGCCATGTTCCGGTTCGGGGCCGTCGCGGTGAAGTAAGCGATCTTCGTTGGAGCGGACAAAAGGGGGCTGCGATGCAAGAGCAAAAAGTCGGCTTGACGGATCTGGCGCGCGCGTTTCTTAAGCTGGGGGCCATGAGTTATGGCGGCCCGGCGATCATGGGCATCATGCAATCCGAGATTCAGGAGAAGCGCGGCTGGCTTTCGAAAGAGAAGTTTCTCGAGGGGCTTGCGCTGGTGAACATGCTTCCCGGCGCGGGGGCGACGCAACTCGGGATTTTCATCGGTTACCACCGCGCCGGATGGTGGGGGGGTGTCCTGGCCGGGTTGTGTTTCATCCTTCCGGCATTCTTCATCATGCTCGCCCTGACATTGCTTTATTCGACTTACGGCGCGCTGCCGGTCATGCGCAATGCGTTCTATGGGCTGGGCCCGGTCGTGCTCGGAATCTTTATCGTCGCGGTCTATCGACTGAGCAGAACGGCGCTGAAGGGGACGAGTCAGACTCTTCTCGCGGCCGGTGCGGCCCTGGCGGTCGCGTTCACGCCGCTGGGAATCGTTATCACCCTGTTGCTGGCCGGATGCGTTGGCGTGATGCTCTATCATTCCCGGGCGGTGGGGCTGCGCGCAGCGCTCGTAATTCTGGCGCTGTTCGCCGTCTTGCACTGGGGATATCTGCCGCAAGGCGGCAATGCGCTGATCGGCCACGGCGCGGCAACGGCCCAATCGACGGCTCCCGGTTTGTGGGAAATCGGCGCGTTTTTCTTCACGGTCGGCGCGTTCACCTTCGGGGGCGGCATCACCATGCTCGCCTTCGTCCAGGAACAGGTCGTGAACCAGTTGCACTGGCTTACGCCGCAGGAGTTCCTGGATGGCCTGGCGCTGGGCCAGTTGACGCCGGGGCCGATACTCATGCTCGCCGCTTTCGTGGGATACAAACTCATGGGGATCGCAGGAGCTATCGTCGGCGGAGGCGCGATCTTCCTGCCGTCGTTTGTCTTGATCCTGTCGATATTGCCCGTGCTGACGCGATTCAGGGATCTGCTGTGGATCAAGGCAGCGATGAAAGGCATCAGCGCGGCTGTGATTGGCGCGATCTCGGTTTCGTTGTTGCAGATGGCGCCGCACGCCGCGCCCGATGCTTTTACGGCATTCCTGACGATCCTTACCGGCGCCGCGATGCTGTGGTGGCGTGTCGGTCCTCTGCCGCTGATGCTGGGTGGGAGCTACATCGGGGCGACGAGCCGGTTGAATCCGTTGCAGCGCTTGAAGGAGCTTGCGTAGCCAGGCAGCTCGCGAAGCAGGCGGGTACGCGGGGACAGCGCCGGATCGACACTGCGGCAGCAAAGGGGTGATGGATGCAGCTCGACTGGCCATACGAAGGCGCGGCGCCGCCGGATGTCAACGTCCCTCGTTTTTCCCAGGCGGCGTCCAATATCTGCCTCGATTTTCACGGCGATCCGCGCAGTGCGCAACTCGTCGTGTTCTCGGATGGCAATCATCATATGGCGCTGGCAGAGTCGTTGGAGCTGTTCCGTTCGCGGCATCCGGCAGTCAGCGATATTTTCTACGTCACCACGCCGCCGCGCGTGATCGTGGAAGCGCTAAAATCCGGCGCGTTGCTGCTGGGTAATCTCAAATTATCAGTCGCGCCGCACGTGTTCATCAGCCCGGCGCCGGTAGTGGAGCGCTTGCGCGAGGACGGTTATCTGCGCGCACACAGGGCATTCATGAAAAGCCGCGGCAGCGTACTGCTGGTGCGCAAAGGCAACCCCAAGCGGGTCACCGGCATTGCCGATCTCATGCGCGATGGTGTGCGGATTTTTCTGTCCAATCCGCTGACCGAAACGGCGAGCTACGACGTTTATGCGACAACGCTGCGTCGCATCGCCGCGCGCGATGGGCTCGATTTCAGGTTCCTCGAGGCGGCACCGGGCTCGTCACCGCGCGTGGTGTACGGTGATTGCATCCATCATCGCGAGGCGCCGCAAAGCCTGGCGGATGACCGCGCCGATGTCGCTGTCCTCTTCTACCACCTTGCGCTGCGCTACACCCGCATATTCCCGGACCTGTTCGAAATGGTGGCGCTGACGGCCGACGACGATCCGGCTCAGGTCATCAGCACCGTTCATATCGGAGCGGTTGGCGACGGCGGCGAGTGGGGCGCCCGTCTGGTCGACTTCCTGCTGAGCAGCGACGTCGCCATGACGTACCGGCATCACGGCTTGACCCCCGCCTGACAAGCGATTGCACGCCAAGGGGCGACACCGTGCCGCGCCGGCAGTCCTATTCGTGCGGCCGCGCGGCGCGGTTGGTAGCGCAGGG
>JBKJZR010000165.1:0-14522 GCA_046715035.1 Burkholderiales bacterium
ATGAGTGGAATAACCCTCGATCTCCTGCTGCTGCAGATCGTCACCGGCGTGGCGCTGGGCGCGGTCTATGTGCTGGTCGCACTCGGCCTTTCGCTGATCTTCGGCATGCTGACCGTGGTGAACTTCGCGCATGGCGCGTTCTTCATGGTCGGCGCCTATATGGGCGTGTGGCTGTTTACCCAAACCGGCAACTTCTGGGTGTGCCTGGTGCTGGTTCCCCTTGGCGTGGGCGCGATCGGGCTCGTCACCGAGCGTTTTCTGGTGCGGCCGCTGTATGGGCGCGGCATCGACTATCCGCTGCTGCTCACTTTCGGGCTGTCGTACATCTTCGTAGAAGTCGTGCGCATGACGTTCGGCCTGAACGGCATCCCGTTCGCGACGCCGCAGGGGCTGACCGGCGCGGTCAATATCGGCATCGGCCATTTCCCGCTGTACCGCTTGTTCCTGATCGGAGCGGCCGCCGTGATCGTGACGGCGCTCTACCTGTTCATCGAAAAGACCTCGTACGGCCTCATCATCCGCGCCGGTGCACGCGATCCGGAGATCGTGCGCGTGCTGGGACTGGACGTATCGAAGGTGTGGCTGATCGTATTCGGTATCGGCACCGGAATTGCCGGGCTGTCGGGAATCCTGTCCGCGCCGCTGCAGGCCGTAACTCCGGAGATGGGGATATCGCTGCTGGCCGACGCTTTCGTCGTCACCGTGGTCGGCGGCATGGGTTCGCTCAAGGGCGCGGTGGTTGCGGGGGTGCTGGTCGGCGTGGTGGTGAGCCTGACTTCGCTGGTTTCCCCGGAGGCGGGCCGGGTGTCGATCTTCATTCTGATGGCGGTCGTGCTGCTGGTTCGCCCCCAGGGCTTGTACGGCCGCGCCGGCTTGATGGGGTGAGCCGTGAATGCGGCCTCGTCAGTTCAAGAGACAGCGTCGCCCCGCGGCAAGCTGCGCGCCGCGATCGATGCGATCGTGCGTCATCGCGTCGCGGCCACCATCGCGTTCCTGGTGATATTCCCCTGGCTGGTGCCGTACCACGCGTTGGCGATCAATATCCTGATCTGGGGGCTGTTCGCGCTTGGCTTCAACCTGCTCTTCGGCTACGCCGGAATGCTGTCGTTCGGACACGCGGCGTTGCTCGGTGTCGGCAGCTACGGCTGCGGCATCGTCATCGTGCATCTCGGCTGGCCGTGGTATGCGGCAATCCTGCTGGGTATCGCGTCGGCCTCGGTAGTGGCAGCCGTCATCGGCTTTCTAGCGATCCGCACCCGCGGCATCTACTTTTCGATGGTTACGCTGGCGCTGGCGGAATGCGTCTATTTCATTTTTTACAAGTGGGAGAGCGTGACCGGAGGCGAGAACGGACTGCGCGGCATCAACGTGTCGAACATCAATCTGCTCGGCTTGCAGGTCAATTTTCTCGATCCGGTCAACAAATATTACGTGATGCTGGCGTTCGTGGCGGTCGCGCTGTGGCTGTTCTCGCGCATCCTCGCCTCGCCGTTCGGCGCGGTGCTGGAAGCGATACGCGAAAATGAAACCCGCGCCGCGGCATGCGGCTACGACATCGCGCGCACCAAGCTCACGGCATTTGTGCTGTCGGGCGCGTTCTGCGGGCTGGCCGGGGCGCTGCGCGCGATCCATCTATCCACGGTGCCGGTCGAAGTGCTGCAAATCGCCACTTCGGGTGACGTGGTGATGATGGCGCTGCTCGGAGGGTTCGGCACGTTCTTCGGGCCGTTCGTCGGTGCCGGGGTGTTTCAGTTGTTCGGCGACGTGCTGACGCTGTGGACCGTGCACTGGCAGCTTTACCTCGGCGCGACGTTTATCGTGTTCGTGCTGTTCTTCCCGCGTGGGATCTGGGGCTCGATCCTGTACTGGTTGCGCGTAAAAGCATGATGAGCCGCCGATGAACGCCGATAAGCAAGACCAAAGACAAGCACGAGTTACATTGGGAGATCCTGTCCATTTTCGCTCGTGGTTCTCGCTTTTCATCGGCGTTCATCGGCGGCTAAATGATTCAGGTTTTAAATGAGTCCTGATACCACCGACATACTTGTCGCACATGACATCAGCAAGAAGTTCGGCGAGTTCGTCGCGCTCAACAATGTGTCGGTGAGCTTCGCCAAGGACAAGCTCGCGGCTATCATCGGCCCGAACGGCGCCGGCAAGAGCACCTTTTTCAATGTCATCTCCGGCGCATTCCCGCCCACCAGCGGCCGCGTGAGCTTCGAGGGACGCGACATCACTGGCCTGCCGCCGCACGAGTACGCGCGCCTGGGCGTCGCCAAGTCGTTTCAGATCACCAACGTGTTCCCGCGCCTCACCGCGCGTGAAAACGTGCGCATTGCGGCGCAGATGCGGGTCAGGCGCTTCGATATGTGGACGCCGCGCGAGAGCATGCGCGAGTTGACCGACCGCGCCGACGCGCTGCTCGAGCGAGTCGGTATCCTGGCGAGGTCCGCCGCAGTCGCGCAGGATTTGGCGCACGGCGAACAGCGCTGCCTCGAAATCGCAATGGCGCTTGCGTGCGAGCCGCGGCTGCTGCTGCTCGACGAGCCCACCGCCGGCATGTCGCCCGAGGAAACCGTGACGATGATGGACTTAATCGTCAAGCTCGCCCAGGAGCGCACCGTGATACTGGTCGAGCACAAGATGAAGCTCGTCATGGGCATCTGCCAGCACTTGGTGGTGCTGCACCACGGCGAGCTGCTCGCGCAGGGCGCGCCCGATGACATTCGCACCAATGACGAGGTAAAGCGCGTTTACCTCGGGCAGGGGAAAGCGTGATGGCTGCCATGCTGGCGCTAGATAATCTGCATGCCTGGTACGGGCACAGCCATGTGCTGCAGGGCGTGACGCTGCACGTCGATGCGGGCGAGATCGTCACGCTGGTCGGGCGCAACGGCGCGGGCAAGACGACCACGCTGCGCACGGTGATGGGGCTCGTTGCTAAGCACAGCGGCCGCGTCATATTCGACGACACCGACGTGCTCAGCGAGCCCGCCTACCGGCGCTTTCACCGCGGTCTCGGCTACGTGCCGGAGGAGCGGCGCATCGTGCCGGGGTTGTCGGTGCTCGAAAACCTGCAGCTCGGAGTGATCGCGTCGCCCCACCGTGCCCGCGAGTCCGCAATCATCGATCGCATCGCGCAGACGTTTCCGCGCCTGAAGCAGCGCCTCGACCAGTTGGGCGAAACGCTGTCCGGCGGCGAGCAGCAGATGCTCGCCATCGCGCGCGCGATGATGTCGGAGCCGAAGATGATCCTGCTCGACGAGCCGTCGGAGGGGATCATGCCCATCCTCGCCGACGAGATGTTCGATTTGTTCGCGGAAATGAAACGCGCGGGCACCACCATCCTCCTGGTGGAGCAGAACGTCGAGCGCGCGCTGTCGATTTCAGATCGTGCCTACATCATGGATCATGGGGTGATCGTGCATCACGATACTGCGGCCAACCTGCTTGCCGACAAGTCGATTCAGGAGCGGTATTGCGCGGTGTAGGCGGCCCCAAGGCTGATGGCGCTAGAATATTGCGGTAGCCTCCCGTGTTACTGAAACGGGGTGACGCACAGTGCCGGTTTTCACGGCCGTTTAGTACTGATCGATACACAGGTGAAGAGCGAACGCGTGCATGGGACGCGCTACGCGACGCGCGAGGAGGCGATCGCTGATCTGTTCGATTACATCTCAGTTCCTGCAAGACTGAATCACGACTCAGCATGAGCAGAAAATAGCGGCTTGATGCCACTCCCTTGGAAGACGAAAACAGAGGGAACCTCACATCGGTAGCGATCTATTCGATAACCAACCAACAGCTTTGGGCGAGGATGTTCATGCGATACAGAAACACGCCGTGGGTGGCGTGCTGTGCAGGTGTTGGCATCGCGATCGCCGGCGCGTCGGCCTTGGCGCAGGAGCGATTTCCAACCCGCCCCATCCGTATGATCTGTCCGTTCCCGCCTGGCGGCACGACCGATCTGGTAGCACGGCTCGTGGCGCAAAAGTTGACCGAGGCCTGGAGCCAGCAGGTCGTCGTGGATAACCGGCCCGGCGCCGGGGGGGTGATCGGCACCGAAATGGTCGCCAAGGCAGCGCCGGACGGTTACACGATGCTGCTCGGATCCATTACCACGCACGCGGTGAATCCGGCGCTCTACAGGAAGCTGAGCTTCGACCCGCTGCGTGATTTCCAGCCTGTGAGCCTAGTGGTCTCCTCGCCGCAGCTGCTGGCCGTTCACCCGTCAGTTGCCGCGAAAACAGTCAAAGAACTGATTGCGCTGGCCAAGGCAAAGCCGGGGCAACTGAACTATGCGTCAGCAGGAACGGGAACTTCGCCGCACCTGACGTTCGAGCTCTTCAAGAGCATGGCGGGAATCGAGGTCGTGCACGTCCCTTACAAGGGTACCGGCCCGGCAATCACCGATTTGCTCGGTGGCCAGACTCACATGATGATCACTGGGGTCGTAGCTCTCATGCCCCACGTAAAATCAGGCAAGCTTCGCGCATTGGGTGTCACGAGCGCGAAACCTGTCCCGGCATTGCCTGACACGCCAACGGTCGCGGAATCGGGCATCCCGGGGTTCGACGTGAGTTCCTGGTTCGGTGTTTTCGTGCCGGCGGGCACGCCGCGGCCGATCGTCATGAAGTCGAATCAGGAGATCAAAAAAATCCTCACCAATCCCGAAACCCGGCAACGACTGATCGACCAGGGCGCCGACCCGGCAAGCAACACGCCGGAGGAATTCATGGCTTACGTGAAGTCCGAAATGACGCGTTGGGGGCAGGTGGTTCGCAGCACCGGCGCGAAGGCGGAGTGATGGCGGATGACGCTTCGACCCCACGCCTGCGGCGTTGCTCAGCGCGAACGGAAATTTTTAGCGAAGGAGATCATCAATGGTCATCAGAGTGCTCGATCCGTTAGCGGACATCAACAAGCCAGCCGACCGCAAGCCGTTCCGCGGCGTGCAGTCGCTGCAGGGCAAGCGCGTCGGCCTGCTGTGGGGCGGGCACGCGGCCTCGGTGAAGTTCTGGCCGGTGTTCGAAGAAGTCGTTCTCAGGAAATTCTCGGCGGAGCCGGTGCGGCTCTACAAGAACAGCAGCTGGAACCCGGCGCCGCTGCCCGACGTGGAGACTCTGGCGGGCAAGATCGATTACGCGTTCATCGGGGTCGGTGCCTGAGGGTCCTGCACATCAGCTACCGTGCGTGACACGGTCAATATGGTGCAGCAAGGGGTTCCTGCCGTGGGCCTGGTCCACAAGCCCTTCGAGAAGCTCGCGCGGATGCAGGCGATCCAGCTCGGCATGCCGGATGCGCCGCTGTTGATCTACTCGCAGGACCTGCCGAGCACGGACCCCGCCGATTTCGTTGAGAAGAAAGCGCAGGACGTCGCCCATCAGGTCATCGACATGCTGCTGAGCCAGTGCGGCGCGAAGGGGAAAGCGTAATGGAACTGGCCTCGAAGGCTTACGAATGCGCGGACATCGACGACTTCACCGAGATGGCCTACCGCAAGGGATGGACCGACGGCCTGCCGGTGCTGCCGCCCACGGAGAAAAAGGTGACGGCGATGCTGGACTACATTCGGCGCGACCCCGGCGAAGTGCTCGGTGTCGTTCCGCCGGGCGAGGGTGTCGCCACGATCGAGAAAATCGCCATCAACGCGGTGATGGCCGGCTGTCTCCCCGAGTACCTGCCGGTCGTCATCACGGCGGTGGAAGCAATGCTCGACGACACCTTCGAGCTCATGCGCGTTCAGTGCACGACCGGAGGGCCGTGCCCGCTGGTGATCGTGAGTGGACCGGTCGTCAAGAAGCTGGGCTTCAACTTCGGCGAAGGCGCGTTCGTCGGCACCGGGCACCGCCCCAACTCGGCGATCGGCCGCGCCGTGCGGCTCGTCCTCTGGAACATCGGCTTGGGCCGACCGGGTCAGATGTCGCATGCGACCATGGGCCATCCCGGGCGCTACTGTTATCTCGTGGCTGAGCGTCCGCCCGAGGAGGACAACCCGTGGGAGCCGATCCACGTTACCAACGGGCTCAAGCCCGGGGACAGCGCCGTATCGATGTACCCCGCCGGGACCCATATCCAGTTCAACTTCGGGACTGGCGTGAACACCATCGAGAACAACCTGTACGTGTGTCAGGACGTGCTCACCAATCTGGGGCAGTTTCAGGCGGCCATGCAGCGACTGCTGGTCATCAACCCCCAAGCGGCGCACGTCTTTCACAGCGCGGGGTGGGACAAGGCGCGATTCCGCGACACGCTCGTCAAGCAATCCGTGCGGCCGGTGCGGGACCTGAAACGCACAGGTGGACAGTCGGTCACCGTGACGTGGCATTGGACAAAGCTCGTGGATGTAAACGACGACGACGCCATGGTCCCCAGCATGATCGACGCGCATCACCTGCAGGTCATGGTGGCGGGGGGCTGGGCGCCGCCCGTGAGCCAGTGCTGTGCCATCACCTCGATGCATGGCGAGATGGTTACACGCAGGATTGACTGGTCCTGGGGCTAGCCGAGGCGAGCGATGGCATCTTGAAGGTAGAGTAACTTTGGCGCCAAGGCGACCGCGTTGCAGGACTGTTGCTACACTTCTGTAGGCGATTAGCTGATAGCGGACCCCGACTTCATCGACGTATTTTGTATGCGGGATTCGATTCTTTCTCGCCGCGTAGTCAGCAGGAGTCTTACGAAGCACTCAAACGCGCGCTGACATAGCTCGGGATTAGACCAGACTACACTTTGCGATGCCGATGATCAGCCGAGGGCGGCGATGCAAAAAAAATACTGGAGCTATGATCGGGAGCGCGGCTGGGAGATCCGCAAACGAACGTCCAAAACGAGGACTTGCCCGCAATGCGGACTTCCGGCCGCGCGTGTCAGGCGGCGGAACATCGACCGTGTGCTGAGCCTGTTAAAACCGGTGCAGCGTTATGAGTGCGACGCCCCGGACTGTGGGTGGGCGGGAAATCTCGGAATCGACGGGTCGCATGGCAACAAAAGGCTGTTGGTTGCAGGCTCAGTGGCGGTTTTTGTCATCATTTTTGTCGCCGGTCTGACGGTGCTGGCGATGGGACTGTAATATTCATTGCGTACCCCACCGATGCGATAATCTGTCCCATGCACGACCTGCCGGCATTTCTGCGTGGACGAACGACGCGGGACGTATTGCCGAAATGCTGCGCCACACTTGCAATGGCCATGCTGTGGGGATGCTGCTCCTGGACCGCGTTGGCCGCATCGGGAGTTTACAAGGGCACGCTCATGCCCGAGCCTCACGACCAGCCGATTCCGATCGAGATCGAGCTCGAGAGCGGCGCCGGAGGCACGCTGTCGGGAAAGGTAAAGACCGCTGCGCCCTTCAGCCGTGAGGGCCGCATTACCACCGGCGAAAAAATGATCAATACGTGCAAGATCGAGGTCGACTTCGGCAATGAAACGATGCGTCTCGAAGGAGGATGCCCGGGCACGAGCTTCGATGGCTACTATGTCCTGTCGGCTGGAAAATCGCGACGTGGCGGGATATTCAGGCTCGCCCGGCTGCAGCAGGAAAAAGGCTTGAGCGAAAGCGAGCGCCGCCGGCTGTCGGAAGCGGCGGACGCAGTGTGCTTCAAAGAAAACACCAACTGTCTGCTCGCGTGTCCGCGCGGCGATTTCAACGCCGAATTTCTCTGCGCGAACAACTGCCGGAGCAAGCGCGATGCCTGCAACGCCCGGACGAAGCAGATGCTGGAGGGCAAGCCTTCATCCGTCAATTGACTCGTTCGCCGCGGTGACTGTGCGCTGCCGCCGACGCGACAGAAATCCTGTGCGAGGGGGTCATCGCGTGATTACAGGTGGCGTTCGATCAATGTCGCCAGGCGCCTGAACGAGCGGCGCCGCGTGTCATTGTGGGTTGTAAGCGAAATCGCGGGAACACTGGGATTGCTCCCATCGAGGCCAGCCCACTCGCACACCGCCTGAGGCAGGACGATGCTTTCGCCCAGATAGGTATACAGGCTCGCTTTGTCATCGTAGTCCCAGCTGACGAACGCTGCCTTGGCGTGCAAGTCGCAAAGCACGCCCAGGCAGCAGAACGTGTCTTCGAAGCGCAGGCCGGACGTGCCTTGTCGGTACGCCTTGCTCCGCAACGCCTCGACCCACAAATTCTTGATGCGTTTTTTCATCGTACGCCTGCAGCTCCGGGCCGTGCCGGCTCCAGGCTTGGATGATCGTGTCCCCAGTTGGTTCCAAGGGCCGAAACGTGAATGCAGATCCGGGTGGGGCATGTGCGGCTGTGCCATGCGCGGCGGCACTCAAAGCACGCAGCGCGTAAGCGTCAATGGATGACGGTCCACCGATACGGCTTGGTAACTGCCATCATCGCGCCCGGTGCCATCCGAACCCGCCACATTCACCGCAGTTCTCACGGCCTACTTTGCCAAAGCCGCGGCACGACTGACACTCGCTCCACACCACACCCAATCCGCTCTTGAAGATGCCTGAGCACCGACGACCGTGCACACTCTTCGTGCAGCGGTTGTTTACCTGTGCCGGCAACGCTGCCAGCGTGCCGCACATTTCGCATACTGCCAGCGGCTTGGATTTCTTGACGCGCATCATGCCTGTTCACCCTTTCCAGCGACGCCCTGCATTACACTCTAAAATCTGCCGGCGCGCCATGCTTGGCATTGAGCGCAGTCTGTCGGCAAGCAGACAGTCATGGAGCAATGCAATGGATTTGGACCTTGTGGGCAGACTGGCTCTGGTGAGCGGCTCCACGCAGGGCATCGGCAGGGCGGTGGCGCGGGCGCTGGTGGCCGAGGGCGCACGCGTCATCGTGAACGGCCGCAATCCTGCCGCGGTCGCCAGCACGGTGGCCGAACTGTCGGCGCGCGGCACTGTGCACGGGGTGGAAGCAGACTTGGCAACAGCCGCTGGCGCGGCACAGCTGATCGAAGCGGCTGCGCAAATCGGCCCGGTCGATATCCTTGTCAACAACGTCGGTTATTTCGAGGTCAAGGCGTTCGCTGACATTTCTGACGACGATTGGCAGGCCATGTTTGAGCTTAACGTCATGAGCGGCGTGCGCCTCACGCGCGCGCTCTTTCCGGCCATGCTCGCGCGCAACTGGGGGCGAGTCGTATTTGTGGCGAGCGAGCAGAGCGTCAAACCGAACCCGGACATGCTGCACTACGCAATGACCAAGACCGCGCAGGTATCGCTCGCCCGCGGACTCGCCGAGGCCACGAAGGGCACGGGCGTTACAGTCAACAGCGTGCTCGTAGCGCCGACCTGGTCGGAAGGCGTGGAAAAGTTTCTCGGCAAGCTGGCAGCTCAGGAGGGTACGTCAGTGGCGGAAATGCGCACGGGATACTTCGAAGGCCCCGGTGCTACATCGTTGCTGCAACGCTGGGCAACGCCCGACGAGATCGCCGCCCAGATCGTGTTCATATGCTCCGCAGCGGCATCCGCGATAAATGGCGCCGCGCAGCGCGTCGACGGCGGAATAGTCCGTTCGTTGTTTTGAGCGCGCCCCGCGCGGGTCGGCAGGTGACTTGCGTTACGAGTCTTTGCGAACGATGAAGTAGGCGCCGGACACCACGTAATCGCCTTCCTGGTCAGGCACCGGGGTGAGCTTGTTCAATACGCCACAGGCGGGGCACGTGGCAGTCCAGGCGTCGTTCTCAAGCTTAGGGATGCTCGCTGCCAGCGCTCCCTTGCACGAATAGCATGCAAAATTTTTGACTGGTTCTTTGCTCAAGTTCCGGTAATCCGAATCGATGGTCGGGACTGCATGAACTGCCCCACCCGGTGCACATAAATCGCTTTTTGAGCTGCAATTCGACGATAACTCTTTGACGTAATGCCTGTCTGTAGGCGGCATCTGACACCATCGAGGCCGCAACCGACCGGAACGCGTATCCCGTTCGGCAGGCCGGTGGTTTGGCCTTTGAGTGAGGGGCGCGCGCACCGGGAAATCCCCCCACGCGGTGTCGGGATAACTTACAGGTGCGTCACGTTGGATCGTCACGTCGATGCAAACCTCTGTTTCAGGAAAGCTTTTACCAGATGGCCCGATGTATGCTTCGAAGTCGGATGCAAAGTTAAAAGCAACCGGCTGCGTATGCACAGCATAAGTGGAAATACCAAAGGGCTTTGGAACCGCGTCCATCGCGGGTCGACAAACTATGAGCGAGCTGCTAACAGCATTGGCCTTGTGGCTGATTGTCGGCTTTGGGATCGCCTGGGGAATCGGGAAAGCATCGGACGCCGGGAGAGCGTTCGAAGCGAGAAAACGCGGCCGCAGTAAACGGGCGTCCGATAACATTCGAATGCTCGACTCGGGGAAAGCGGCCGACGAGTAGCGATGGCCACGCCCTCAACCCGCCTCGGCGGGTTTTTTTGCGCCCGTCTTCCCGTTACGGCGTTTGCCTGTGCCGCATGTCGAACTCGAAGGCCTCGCCGTCGCGCTGCCACGTGGCAAAGTTCCGCGTCACCGTCAGCAGCCATGTCTGCGGTCCTGCGGTGGGTGCGTTTTTCCGAAAAGCATCAAGCCGCAGGACGGCGCCACAATCCGAAGGTTGAGGATCGCGCACCGAGCTGTAGAGGATGATGCCGAGCGCAGCTTCGTGCGCGACAGTACCGAACTGCTGTGTCGCGGTGTAGTCGGCAGGGTTGCGCCACAGCCTGCGGTTGCGCACGAAGGGAGGCTTTTCGAGGTCGACACCCAGCCCCCTGATGCTCGCTTTGAACACGGATTGCGGAGAAGGCCCCAGCGTTGTCAGCCCGACACTGTCGCGCAGGAACCGCCAGCGCCAGTAGCCAAGCTCTGCGCACGCCGTGCGGGGCCATAGAATACGCCGGGCGCCTGGGCCGCCCGGAATCGCGAGCCCCGCGGTGCGGGGTAGCGAAACGGAGTGGCCAGAAGGTAGTGAAGCCGCGAGGCGGCAGCGGGCAGGGCGGGCTTGGTCGCTTCCAGAATCTCCTCGAGCTCGCGTTGTTCCGCCAGATTGTCCACAAGACGCCGAGTCGACGCCACATGCTGCGCTTCGACCGCCCGCCACAGGCTCACCGCGACGATAGTGGCGTTAGACGCGACCGCGTGCGCTGTCCAGGTAGTGGACGACACGAACCAATCCTTCGGCATGGGCAATCAACTCTCTCGGCACTGCCAAAAGCAATCGCGCATTCCCTATGAGATGGGCAGCGAGGCAGCCGCAGCGCTGAGGCGCACGCGGGCGTTTCGGTTATCATCGCACCCGACAGCATCGCTTCCGGTCTGCACAATCGGTGGGGTACCGTGACGACAGAAACACGCGGGTATCGGGATCTGCGAGAGCATCTCGACGAGCTGCAGCGGCGCGGCCTGCTGCTGACGATCGATCGCCCGATCGACAAGGATGCGGAGCTGCACCCACTCGTGCGCTGGCAATTCGTCGGCGGCGTCGAAGAGCGCGATCGCAAAGCCTTTCTCTTCACCCATGTGATCGATGGGCGCGGGCGCAGGTATGCTTTTTCGGTCGTGGTGGGCGCGCTGGCGGCGAACCGCGACATCTACAGCGTCGGAATGTGCGCGGCGCCCGAAGAGATACCGGCAAGGTGGGATCGGGCGCTGGCGCACCCCGTAGCGCCGCGTACGATCGAAAACGCCGCCTGCCAGGAAGTCGTCATCACGGGCGCAGCGCTGCAGGGGGAAGGCAATGGCCTCGATGCGCTGCCCATTCCGATCTCGACGCCGGGTTTCGACAGCGCGCCGACCCTGACCGCGACGAATGTGATCACACGCGATCCGGAAACGGGCGTGCAGAATCATGGCACGTACCGCGCGGGCCTGAAAGCGCCGGACCGGCTGGTCATCCGCATGGCGACGCGCGTGGGCGGGGCGGGTGGATACCAGCACTATCTGAAGCACCAGCGCCGCGGCGACAAAACGATGCCGTGCGCCATCGTGCTCGGCTGCGCGCCCTTCGTAGCATTCGTGGCGCCTCAGAAATTGCCGCCGGACGTGGATGAGATCGAGGTTGCGGGCGGCCTCGCCGGTGAGCCGATTCAGGTCGTTCGCGGCCGCACGGTCGATCTGCTGATTCCCGCTGAAGCCGAAATCGTCATCGAAGGCTATATCGATACCGAAAACCTGGAGCCCGAGGGTCCGTTCGGCGAATCGCACGGCCATGTCGCGCTCGAGGAATTCAATATGCCGATGCGCGTCACCGCCATCACCCATCGCCGCCAGGCAATCGTCGCTTCGTACCTCAGCCAGGTAACGCCGAGCGAATCGAGCGCGATGAAAAGAGTTGCGTACGAGCCGCTGTTTCTCGCTCATTTGTGCACTGCGCTGGGCATCCGCGGCGTCACGCGCGTAACGCTGCACGAGCGCATGACCGCGCTGCGGCGGGTCACGCTGATCACCCTGGCGAAAGGCACGCCGCGCACGGAGATCTGGCGCGCGCTCTACGGCGCAAGCGCATTCAAGGCTGACTGCGGCAAGATCTGCATCGCGCTGGACGAGGACATCGACCCCGACAATTCGGACGCGATTCTCTGGGCGCTCGCCTTCCGCATGAATCCAGGCCGTGATTTGCAGGTGCTGCAGCACCGCAGCGCGGGCCACGGGCCGGAGCGCGAGCACGAGGAGCCCGACGAGGATGCGACGCTACTGATGGATGCGACCATGAAGGAGCAGCTGCCGCCGCTCGCCCTTCCCAAGAGAGAGTACATGGAGCGCGCGCGGAGAATCTGGGAGGAGCTGGGTCTGCCGCAGCTGCGCCCACAGTCGCCATGGTTCAGCAGTGGCGACAGCGTCGACTGGCTCCCACAGTGGAACGCGGCGGCGCAGCGTGCGGTCGAGGGCCGCTACCTCGAGAATGGCCGGATCAGCGCAGCCTTGCAGCGCAGGGGTCTCAAGCCCGAAACCCGCTTCCGCCCGAATGAGGCGGATTAGGGAATCTCTGAACAAGGGGGCGATGCCTGGGGCGATGCCCCCTTGTATATCCCCTAAATCAGGGAAGCTGAACTGGTTGAAAGGCTTAATCAGAGCTTCCTTAAATGATTTTGTCTTTGGCGAGCTGGTCGAGCTCGGCGTCCGAGACGCCGAGCCAGTCCTGATAGACGCCCGCATTCTGCGCACCGAGCCGGCTGCTCGGCTGCAACGGCACCAGCGGGGTGCCATCGAAGCGGATCGGACTGTGCTGGACCACGACGCGGCCGAATTCAGGGTGGTCGATCCATTGCAGGCTGCCTCGCGCATGCATGTTCGGGTCATTGATGACCTCCTGCAGGTCGCGCACCGGCGCATGCGGGACCCGGTGCGAGAGCAGCAATTCCACGAGCTGCTGCCTGTCCAGACCTGCAGTCCATTGGCCGACGAGCGCATCGACCTCGTCGATGTGCTTGATCCGGCTCTTCAGATCGCAGAAGCGGGGGTCCTCCTTAAGCTCCTCGCGGCCCATCGCTTTCAGCAGCGCGTGAAAATGCCGGTTGTTGTTGCAGATGATCGCGATATAGCCGTCGCGTGCGGGATACACGTTGTAGGGTGCTTCGGCCAAACCGCCGTGGCGATTGCCCGTGCGCGGCGGCAGCTTGCCCCCGCTGCCGAAGTACATGCCGAGATTGGAACTCAACGAAGCATAGACGGCTTCCTGCATCGAGACCTCCACCGTTCTGCCCTTACCCGTTTTCTCGCGCTCGTAGAGCGCCATCATGATCCCGCCGAAGAGGTGCACCCCGGCGAAGAAGTCGCACACGGCAGGACCGGCCTTGACCGGCTCCCGCTCCGCAAAGCCGGTGATGCTCATCACGCCCGACATGGCCTGCACCGTCAGGTCCATCGCCGGATAGTCCCGGTAAGGCCCCGAGCGGCCATAGCCGGAGCTCGAAGCGTAAATGAGGCGGGGATTTACTTCCTGCAGCAGCGCGGGGCCGATGCCCAGACGATCTGTGACGCCGGGGGCGAAATTCTCGACCAGCACGTCGGCTCGGCGCACCATGTCGAGGAACAGCGAGCGGCCGCGCTCCGACTTCAGATTCAACGTGATCGCTTTCTTGTTGCAGTTCAGCATGGCAAAGGGCAGTGCGGCGCCGCCCAGCCCTGCCCGAATGCGTAGATGCTCGCCGCCCAAAGGCTCGATTTTGATCACCTCGGCCCCGGCCATGGCCATCAGAAAGGTCGCGTAGGGCCCGTTATAGATATGCGAGAGGTCGATCACCACCACGCCGTCTAGCGACTGACGAACCGCGGGCGCTGCGGGCTGCGCAGCCGAAGCTGCTCCGTGCGCGGCGCGGCGCTTTGTTGCCTTGATCAAGTCACTTCTCCGATTCGAGAACGTTGCGACCGCGGCTTGGAACCCGCTCTAGCAGTCTGTTGAAAAGCGCATCTAATACCGTTCGTATTGAGCCCTTCGACATGCTCAGGACAGGCTAGCGCAGCGGAGTCGAAATATGAACGGCGCGCAATCAACCACTTGGACGCTTCGACTCCACGCCTGCGGCGTGCAGTTTATCCTGAGCTCGCCGAAGCCTGTCCTGAGCTCGGTCGAAGGGGGCTCAGCGCG
>JBKJZR010000166.1:0-12693 GCA_046715035.1 Burkholderiales bacterium
TTGACCGGCAGCTTGGTGAAGGCGAGCCAGCCGAAGAACAGAATCGAGACGAACAGCACGCTCGTCGCCACGGGCCGCTCGATGAAGATGCGCGAAATATTCATGACTTGATCTCCTTACCCGCCTCCTCCTTGGCGGGGGTTTCCTTGGACTTGCCTTTACGCTCGCCGCCGCCCTTGCGCTCGCCGCCCTTCCCGCTTTCCTTGCCGCGCACGGTGACAGGAGCACCCACGGTGAGGTTCGGCGGCACCTCGGCGATGATCGCCTCCTCGCCGGTGAGTCCTTTCGAGATTACCACCAGTTCCCCGATCTGGCGGTCGACCTCGACGCTTTGCACCTGGGCCTTGCCATCCCGGACGACGTAGACAAAGGGGCCGTCCTGACCCGGCTGGACCGTGGATTCCGGCAACGTGATCGCGTTTTGTTCAATCCTGAGCACGATGCGCGCCGCCACGAACTGCCCGGGCCACAGCTCTTCATTTTCGTTTTTTACCCGTGCCTTGAGCACGATCGTGCCGGTCTGCGGATTGACCGTGTTGTCGATGAAAACCAGCGAACCGACCGCCACCGCAGCGCCACCCGGATTGGGGCTGATCTCGACCTTCAGCTCGGGGGTGTTCCATGCGCGGCGGACGTCGTCCAGAAAGCGCTGTGGCACGCTCAGGGAAACCAGGATGGGCTGCGTGCTGTTGATCACGACGAGCGGGGTGCCGCCGGTGCCACCACTGACCAGATTGCCGGCTTTGACGCTGAGGCTCCCCGTGCGACCGGCGACCGGAGCCGTAATGTAGGCATAACCCAGCTGCAGCTGGGTTTGCTCGAGCGCGGCGCGGGTCGCAGCCACGGTCGCCTCCAATGCTTTCGCCTGAGTAGCCGCGACGTCGTACTCCTGGCGGGTGATGTATTCCTTCTCGGCGAGCGGGCGCAGCCGCGCTTCCTGTGCCTGCGCCTGCTTGAGCTGCGCGACGTCACGCGCCAGCGCGGCGCGCGCCTGGTCCACGTTGGACTTCATGGGGCGCGCATCGATGCGAAACAGCACCTGACCCTGCTTGACGCGGTCTCCTTCCTTGAACAGAACCGCCTCCAGCACCCCGCTCACCTGTGGCCGAATCGCGACGCTGTGCTCGGACTCGACAGTGCCGACCGCATCGATGATCACCGGCACGGGCTGGCGTTTGGCCCCAACGAGGGAGACCGCCACCGGCCCACCGGCGCCGCGTTTGCCCGCGCCCTTGCCCGCCCCCTTACCAAGCGCCTTGGTTTCTGCAGCCGGCACAGTGGCTGGTTTGTACCAGAACCAGTAGCCGCCCCAGATCGCAGCGCCGATTCCCGCGAATAGCAGAAGCATCGTCAGGCGTTTCATTTTTTCTCGCTTACGCCGGCCAGGATCTCATTGACACCCGCAGAGAAATTAAGGCGCGCGAGCGCCGTATACCAATCCAGATAGGACTGTATCTGCTGGACTCGCGCATTCGATTCATCCTGTTGCGCAGTGATGACTTCGAGAATGGTGCCGAATCCGGCCCGATACCGCGCGAGCGTAGCCTCTACCGTTTGTTCGGCCGATCTGACTTGTGCTTCGGTGCTGGTCACCGATCCTGCGGCGGTCTGCACGTCGTAGTACGCCTGCCACACGTCGAGCTCGGTCTGCCGGTACAGCGTGTCGCGCGCCGCCTCGGCCTGCGCTGCGAGGGCGTCGGCCTGGCGGGTGAGATAAGTATCCCGGAAGCCGCTGAATACCGGGATGCGCACGTTCAGGCCTATGCTGTAGTTTTTCACGCCAGGACGGTCGTCGTTGAACGACGTATGACCGGCGGCGCCGTTGATTTCAACGGACGGCAGCCCGGCCTTGGATGCCGCGAGGGCTGCCGCGCGTGCGGCGCGGGCCTGTGCTTCAGCGGCAATCAGATCGGGGCGGCCGGCTTTTGCCCTCTCCAGCAGCTCGGTCAATGTAGCGGTAATCTCGCGAATCTGCGGCAAGGCGGTCAGCACCTGCACGTTGAGCGAGCCATCGACCGGCAGCCCGACTGCCGTGGCCAGTGCGCCCCGTGCTTTTTGCAGCTCGCCACGGCTGCGCGTGAGGTTGAGCTCGGCCTGCGCCACCTGTGTTTCAGCCCGGTAGACGTCGGCCACCGTCGCGAGGCCCGATTCGCGCCGGCGCTGCACCGCATCGAGCACTGTGCGAATGTTCTTCAGTACGAGCTCATTCACCTGGATCAGCGCATTGATGCCCAACAGCCGGTAATACGCCTGCTCGACCTGGAAGATGATGTCCTGCAACACCCGATTCTGGCTCAGGTTGGCCGCGAGCAGGCGGTACTCGGCCGCGTCGATCTGATCGGTGCGGGAGCCGAAATCGAACAATACGTAGGTGATGCTTACCGCGGGCCCATAGCGTGTCAGCCACGGCGAAAGCGTGCCCGTCGTTGCGGAAACCGGCCGCGATCGCGTGATCGCATAATTTGCCGTGATTTGAGGCAGCAGATCGGCCTGCTCGACCGCCACGCCGGCCGCAGCGGCGCGGGCGGCGAACCACGCCTGCCTTGCGCGCGGATTGTTGCGCAACGCATATTCCGTCAGTTCCGGCAGTGTCAGCGCCCCATTCTGGACTGGTGCGTCGACGACTGGTGGCCGCGGCACGGCCGGCAGAGGCCGAGTCGGTTGCCAGATGGTCCCCGGCCGCGGTGCCACGCTCGTTTCGGTGTCGATGGGCTTGAACGCATCGAGTAACGATGCTGCGCCTGCGTCGAGCGCAATCGCGGTGCATAGCAGCAGCCACAGGGAAGGATGCGCCAAAAGGCACTTTGCGCGCTCGGGCACATCAACGATCGCCCGCCAGACAGGCGGGCCGCAAAACAAACCCATGCAGAGGTATCCGCGCCGCTGTGGCATCGCGGCTTTCCGGATGCCGAAACCGAACCAATTGTGTGTCGTGCGAGGGCGAGTTCGAAAACGCCGCGTGTATCATAGCATCGGATCAAGCAATTGAAGCGAATACGGATTCAGGACGCCCGCGCTCCACAGTGCTCCCAGCAACCGCTCGATAAATCGATCATCCTTTATCCGCGAATAAAATATGTGGATACGCCGGCGCCCCTCAGCGTGCTAAAATTTCCCCGCTAAAACAATAACATCTTGTAGCACTTACCCAAGGATCTACGCGGTGTCCCAGCTGGTTCCGCCACACGGAGGAGGAGCGCTCAAAGCGTTGCTGCTCGAAGGCGAGGCGCTCGAGGCAGCCATCGCGCACGCGCGCCGGCTCCCCGCGGTCCCCGTCAGCTCACGCGAACGCGGTGACCTCATCATGATGGGCATCGGCGGATATACCCCCCTCAACGGTTTCATGTCACGCGCCGACTGGCAGTCGGTTTGCGACGACATGAAGCTGGCGAATGGCCTGTTCTGGCCGATACCGATCACGCTGTCGACGACCGCGCAGATCGCCGCCGGGATCGAGCCTGGTACCGAGGTGGGACTGGTGGATGGCCTGGACGGCGAGCTGCTCGCCACCATGACGGTGTGCGAGAAATACGCGATCGACAAGCGCCACGAGTGTCTGACCGTTTTCAAGACCGACGATCCCGCGCATCCCGGCGTCAGCATGGTCATGGACCAGGGCGAGGTCAACCTTGCCGGCCCGGTGAAGGTCCTGTCGGAAGGCGAATTTCCCAGCAAGTACGGCGAGCTTTACATGACGCCGGCGCAAACGCGCGCGGTCTTCGAAGCCAACGGCTGGTCGACTGTCGCCGCTTTCCAGACGCGCAACCCGATGCACCGCTCGCATGAGTACCTGGCCAAAGTGGCGATCGAAGTCTGCGACGGCCTGCTCGTCCACTCGCTGTTGGGCAACCTCAAGCCCGGCGACATCCCGGCCGAGGTGCGCACGCGCGCAATCAGCGTGCTCATCGACAACTATTTCGTCAAGAAAACCGTAGTCCAGTCCGGTTATCCGCTCGACATGCGCTACGCGGGGCCTCGCGAGGCGCTGCTGCATGCCTTGTTCCGCCAGAACTATGGCTGTTCGCATCAGCTGCTCGGGCGCGACCACGCAGGCGTGGGCAGCTATTACGGTCCTTTCGACGCGCACTATATCTTTGACCAGATACCGGCCGGGTCGCTGCAGACGAAACCGCTCAGGATCGACTGGACGTTCTATTGCTACCAATGCGGCGGCATGGCGACGGGTCGCACCTGCCCGCACGACGACAAGGATCGCCTCCTCGTTTCCGGCACCAAGCTGCGCAAATGGCTTTCTGAAGGCAGTCCGGTACCGGCCGAATTCAGCCGCCCGGAGGTATTGAGCGTTTTGCGCGACTACTACGCCGGCCTAGATGCGAGCGAGCGGGTCGACATCAAGCTCGCCGGGCATTCGGCGCGTTGATGGCCGCCTGATGCCCCGGCTTCGCTGTTTCGTCAGAGTTCTTATGTTCGCGAACGTCTTTGACTAGGATATCGGCAATGCCCACCTTTGTGCGCACCGCGAAATGCGATGGCTGTAGAGGTCAGGACAAGACTGCGTGCATGTATATCTGCCCGCACGACCTGATGCTCCTCGACAAGGACGGCTCTCTCACCGGCCATCCGATGAAAGCGTTCAATCAGGAACCGGAACAGTGCTGGGAATGCTATGCATGCGTCAAGATCTGTCCGCAGAACGCCATCGAGGTGCGCCACTATGCGGATGTGGTGCCGCTGGGCGCATCGGTGCAGCCGCTGCGCGGGACCGATTCGATCATGTGGACCATCAAGTTTCGCAACGGCAACATCAAGCGTTTCAAGTTTCCGATCCGCACGACCGCCGAAGGCTCGATCAATCCGTACGCGAACAAGCCGCGCATCGACATGGGAGAGATCGCCGATCACTCGACGCTGTTCACGCACGGCACGCATAAGTGCGACACCTCGCAGTTCATCAACGGCTAGACGCAAACTTCCACAACTGGCTGAGGTCACCCCGCAGCGGGCGAGTAAGGCCGGCACAAGGAACGAGGGAATGGCGGAGCAATTCGCATTTGGCAATCCCGAAATCATCGAAGAGGAAGTCGACATACTGCTGATTGGCGGCGGCATGGCCTGCTGCGGCGCGGCGTTCGAGATCATGCGGTGGGCGGAGGGCACCGGCCTGAAGATCAAGCTCGTCGACAAGGCGGCGATGGACCGGTCCGGGGCCGTGGCGCAGGGCCTGTCGGCGATCAACACCTACATGGGCGAGAACGATCCTGCGGATTACGTGCGTTATGTGCGCAACGACCTGATGGGCATCGTTCGCGAAGACCTCGTCTACGACGTCGGCCGTCACGTCGACGATTCCGTGCACAACTTCGAGGAATGGGGACTGCCGATCTGGAAGCAGCCCGGCGATGAGGACAAGACGCTCGTGCAGGGTGGCAAGCCGGTGCGCTCGGGACGCTGGCAGATCATGATCAACGGCGAGTCGTACAAATGGATTGTCGCCGAGGCGGCCAAAAAAGCGCTGGGCATCGAGAACATCCAGGAGCGCGTCTTCATTGTGCGCCTGGTTACCGACAAGAACGACCCCACGCGCGTGGCCGGCGCCGCGGGCTTCTCGGTACGCGATCACAAGCTTTATATCTACAAGTTCAAGTGCTGCCTGCTGGCAGCGGGCGGCGCGGTGAACGTGTTTCGTCCGCGTTCCGTTGGCGAAGGAACTGGCCGCGCGTGGTACCCCGTTTGGAACGCCGGCTCGACGTATGCGATGGCAGCGGAGTGCGGCGCCACGATGACGATGATGGAGAACCGCTTCGTTCCCGCCCGCTTCAAGGACGGCTACGGACCGGTCGGCGCGTGGTTCCTGCTGTTCAAGGCCAAAGTCGTCAACGGCATGGGTGAGGACTACAACGCCAAGCACGGCGACATGATCAAGGACACCCAGCGCTTCGGGAAGTACGGCCAGGGCGTCCCCGGCACGTGCCTGCGCAATCACGTCATGATCAACGAGATGAAGGAAGGCCGCGGCCCGATCTACATGGACACCCCGGCAGCGCTCGCCAAGCTTGCCGAGAAAATGACGCCGAAGGAGATCAAGCACCTCGAGGCCGAAGCGTGGGAAGACTTCCTCGACATGACGATTTCGCAGGCCGGCATCTGGGCCGGAGAGAACATCGAGCCCGACAAGACGCCATCCGAAATCATGCCGACCGAGCCCTATTTGCTCGGCTCGCACGCCGGGTGTGCAGGCATCTGGGTCTCGGGCCCGGACGACATTCCCGGTGCGCCCAAGGAATGGCAGTGGGGCTACAACCGCATGACCACGATACAAGGTTTGTTCACCGCAGGCGACGGCGTCGGCGCCTCGGGTCACAAGTTCTCCTCCGGCTCGCATGCCGAGGGCCGCATCGCCTCGAAGGCAATGGTCAAATTCGCGCTCGACAACAAGGGCTGGAAACCCGAGCTGTCGCGCACGGTCGACGAGCTTGTCGCCGAGATCTACCGCCCGGTGCAGACCTTCCTCGAGCACAAGGACTATACGACTGCGATCGACATCAACCCGCACTACATCACGCCCAAAATGCTGCAGTTCCGTCTGCAGAAAATCATGGACGAATATTGCGCGGGCGTCGCGACCTGGTATCAGACCAACGCCAAAATGCTCGAAGTGTGCGGAAGAAAGCTCGATATGCTCAAGGAGGATTCCCTCAAGATGCGCGCCAAGGACCTGCACGAGCTGTTGCGGGCCTGGGAAAATTACCATCGCATCATCACCGCCGAATGCCACATGCAGCACATCCAGTTCCGTCAGGAGACGCGTTACCCCGGGTACTACTACCGGATGGACTATAACTTCATCGACGACGAAAACTGGAAGTGCTTCGTCAATTCGCAGTACGACCGCGATACACTGAAATGGAAGCTGTGGAAGCAGCCGTACGTGCAGTTGATCAAAGACTGACGAAACCCGACCCTCTGGGCGGCCGGTTCGTCTGCGCGCGTTCCTGCGGGCACCTCGGCCGGGCATTCCGAGACTGATCATCGGCGCTGCGCACGACTAAACCGCCCTGAGTGTCACGTTCGCGTCTTCGCGGTCCGCTTGCTTGGGGATAGGCGCGGAGTCGCCTTCGGAATCGCGCCGCTGGCTGCGGGGGCCTTGCGCGAGCCCGCAGTGGCGCGAATGAGGGCAGCCTTTCCCTTCGTCGGCACGAAGACGATGACGGTCCGGCCGGGCTTGAAGCTCGAGTCCGCGCCAACGTCATTCCATGCGGCGACCTGCGACGGCGATACGTTGTAGCGACGTGCCACTGCGGCCACGGTCGTGCCGCGCGTGCCCGCCTTGAATGCCACCCGGCGCTGCGGCGGCACGTCCGGCGCAAGCTGCATCGTCCCGCGGTCAGCGACGTGTCCGGGAACATCCTGCTGCTTCGAGGCGGGACGTGGCACGAGCAGGGTCGAGCCCGCTCTGACCAGCATCTTCATCGGAATGCCGTTGACAGCGCGCAATTCCTCCTCGCTCATACCGACCTGCTTGGCTGCCGTGGCGGGGCGCATCGTCGTCGGCACGGTCCACGCCGTCCAGCTCGAATAGGGACCGCGGTGCGCGGCAAAAGCGCGCACGAAATGGTTCGCATTGTCGTAGGGCAGCAGCAACTCCGGAGTGCCGGCGGCAAGGATCACCGGGCGGTTCATCTGCGGATTCAACTTCTTGAACTCATCCAGCGATACGCCCGCGAACTTCGCGGCGAGCTCGATATCGATGTCGCGTTCGATGACGACCGTCAGAAAGTACGGATGGTTTTCGATGGCCGGCAGCGCGAGTGAAAACGCTTCCGGGCGCGCGACGATGTTCTCGATCGCCTGCAGTTTGGGCACATAGTTGCGCGTCTCGTTGGGCATCCTGAGATTTCTGTAATCGGTCGGCAGCCCGGCGTTCTCGTTGCGCGCGATCGCGCGCTGCACGTTGCCTTCGCCCCAGTTGTACGCCGCGAGCGCAAGGTGCCAGTCACCGAACATGCGGTGAAGCTTCTCGAGGTAGGCGAGCGCCGCACGAGTCGAATCGATGACGCCGCGCCGGTCGTCGCGAAACACGTTCTGCTTCAGCTGGAAGTCTTTCCCGGTCGAGGGGATGAACTGCCACATGCCGGATGCCTTCGCGACCGACATCGCCTGGGGGTTGAATGCGCTCTCGACAAAAGGCAGCAGCGCGAGCTCGGTCGGCATGCGCCGCCGCTCGACCTCCTCGACGATGTGAAACAGGTAGCGGCCCGAGCGCGCAGTCATGCGAGCGACATACTCGGGGCGGTTCGCGTACCACTGCTCGCTCACGCGCACAAGGTCGGTTTCGAGATCGGGAATTGCAAACCCGCGGCGCACACGTGCCCAGAGGTCCATGCGGGCCTTGACATCGGTGGGGTCGATCTTCACATCCGGCCGCAACGGATCGATCGCGACAGGCAGAGGAACATCCTCACGCTTGGCTGTAGGCTCGCTTACTGTTGCGCCAGCAATCGCGGCACTGGGCGAAGCCGCGCCGGGCGTTGGGCCATAGACCGGATGCGGGGGAAATTTGGGTGTCGTTGTGTCCATCGGAGATGTCACGCAACCCGACAGCAAGGCAACGAGCGATAAAAACGAAACGGTACATGCGGCTCTGCTCTTCAGCATTTGCTTCATCTATTTCCTTTTTGTTGTTTCTTAGTGGTGCAATCTGAACGGCAGAATACATCGAAAATCCAATTCCGGCATCCGGCATTGTTTGATGCTGCCAGCCGGTCATTGCGGCTGGACGCCTATGTCGCGCACGAGTCTGCCGTACTTTTCGTACTCGGTCTTGATGAACTCACCGAAGAATTCGGGCGACTCGTTGGCGACGATCAGCCCCGCTGCGACGAGCTTGACCTCTACGTCCGGTTGCTGCATCGCGCGGTTGATTTCCTCGTTCAGGCGGCGGACG
Organism: Burkholderiales bacterium; assembly: GCA_046715035.1. Taxonomy (GTDB): domain Bacteria; phylum Pseudomonadota; class Gammaproteobacteria; order Burkholderiales; family SG8-41; genus PALSA-1004. Next base: position 8,906 of record JBKJZR010000166.1, read on the forward strand.
ATATCACGCGGCGTGCCGGCTGGCGCAACGACGCCGAACCAGCCCCGCATGTCGTACCCGGGCACTGTCTGCGCGAGCACCGGCAGATCCGGATTGTTCTGCACGCGCGTGTGATTGGTGACACCGATCAGCCGCAGCCGGCCTGATTTGACGTTCGGCGCCAGGCTGGTATACGAGCCTATCCCCATCTGCACCTGGCCCCCCATCACGTCCGTCACGATCTGCGCCGCGCCCTTGTACGGAACGTGCAGGAACTTGAACCCCGCCAGCGCGGCGAGATACTCGAAAGCGAGGTGCGGATAGCCGCCTTCGCCGTTAGTCGCGAGACTCAGCTTGCCCGGATTTGCCTTGGCCCAGTCGATCATCTCCGCGGCGTTCTTGAACGGCACGCCGGGGTGGGCGACGACCGCCAGATAGTTCGTGGCAGAGAGCGCTATGGGCGCGAAATCCTTGATCGCGTCGTACGGCAGCTTTTTGTAGGTGTGCGGCGCTACCGACATGTTGCCGCCCTGGCCCATGCCGATCGTGTAGCCGTCCGGCGTGGCGTTCTTGAGCGCGCCCATTCCGAGCTGGCCGCTCGCTCCGGGACGGTTATCCACGATGAACTGCTGGCCCAGGCGCTGCGAGAGCACCGGGCTCCACAGCCGGGCGATGATGTCGGCCGCTTCCCCGGGCGGAAAGGGAACAATGATGCGTACCGGCCGACTTGGATAAGACTGCGCCGTCGCCGCGACCGTGTAACCGAATACGGCCGCCACCAGCACCAGCGCGCAAAGGACTGCGTGTTTCATGCCCGTCACGTTCATGTCTGTCCTCCTCGTAAACGTGTTTTGTCGACTCTACACCAGAAGAAGATTTGGAGGACTCGCAAATGCTGGCCCGGCTGGCGCGCAGGGAAGCGCTCTCGTTCATGTATTTCCCGGAGGACTATCGCTGTCCCAGGGCGTGTTAACCCGTCGCCGGGTGCGGCGGCCGCGCGCCTGCCATGGTTTTCTTCGAAGGGTTCGACGTCACCTCGGAAGGCACTGACGGACGAGCGCGGCGGACTAATGAAAAGCGGGGCTCAATTTACGGCCGGTAAGCAAATAAGTGCGCAGATGGCCGTGGCCGGGCACCTCGATGACCGTAGGGCTCCCGACGTCGAACTTTTCGTTCAATTTCGCGCAGGTAGCCGCAGAAACCTGGATCGTACTGGCAGGCGCCTGGCATGCAATTGAATCGGCAGTGCTTACTGCATCGCCCCACATGCCGAATACGAGTCGATCGCCACCAGCCACACCGGCTATCAGCGCCCCTGTGTTGAGTCCGATTCTGATCTCCGGATGGTCTGCGACTTCTTGTGAGCTTTTCTGAATGGCCCGAAGCAGATCCAGCGCATAGTCGGCTGCGACCTGTGCGTGGTCTTCCCGCCATTCAGGAGCGCCCACGATCGCGGTGTAGGAGCGTTCCGTGACGCGAACGATCTCCAATCCTTTCTCCCTGCTGCATTGCTCGAACGTCGCGAGAGCTTCGCTGACGCGTGCGATTGTTTCACCCGCGCCGCATCTGGCCGCGATAGCGTCAAGCCCCTCGAGGCGCGCTACCACGGCTGTGACGTCGGGATAGTGCGCGGAAACCGAGCGCTCGCCTCGTTCGAAGCCATCCGACAGCGGACGAGGCACCAGGCTCTTGATGAGCTTGTCAATCGACGTTTGGTTTTGCGCCAGCTCGTCCTCGGCACGCCGCAGGTCTTGTCTCAACTGGTGAGTTTGCAGCGTCGCAGAGACGCGCGCGCGCAACAGGACAGGATCGAAGGGCTTCGCGAAATAGTCCACGGCGCCCTTCTCGATGCAGCGCGCCACGCTGTCTATTTCGTCCAGGGCCGATATCATCACCGCCGGAATCTCGCACAAGACCGGGTCTCGTTGAATGTGCTCCAGCACTTGAATGCCATCCATTTCCGGCATCATCACATCCAAAAGGATGAGATTGAAATCGTGCAGCCGCAGCTTCTCCAGGGCTTCTTTACCCGAAGCGGCGGTAAACACGCTGTACCCCTCGCGCACAAGCTGTCGGGTCAGTAGATCACGATTCATCGCGTTGTCGTCCACGACCAGCAAAGTGCCGGCGTGCAGCGCTCCGGTTGTCGACTGGGAGCTCGGACCCAGGCGGTTAAAGACGCGCTCGAAGCCGGCTCGTTCCGACGTCTCGGTCGCTGGCGCGGGGGGCAAAGCCAGCTGTCGCACGAGCGCAAGCAATTTTCGCGCGGCTCCCAGCTGACGCTCCAAATCCGCCGACGCGCGTTCGGAGCTGCTGGCGTTTGCAAGCAACTCCCGTGACTGCTCGACTAACGCCGCGGTCGGCTGGAGCAATGCTTCGTGCAAGCGTCCGCGTATCGTGTTGATGTCGACATCCGCGGCCTCGGGTCCGGAGGGTAAAAGGTGGTCGATCTGCTCCAGCAATTTCGTCGCCGCGGTATGCAGCCGCTGGATGTCGGGTACGAGCGCGGCGATGCCTAATTCTTCTGCTTCGATCGCAAGCACCCCGCCATAGCCCAAGACCGCATTCATGGGCGTGCGCAGATCGTGTCGCAGGCCGGCAACGACGGCGCGCTTGGCGCGGTTCGGGTCCGCGGCGGGGGTATCGTCCTCGGCAGGAACAATGGAAGTGATCCTGGGCCGGGCCGCACGCGGCGATGCAGGCCCGGAACGACTCACCACACGCGAAGAATGAGCCGTCGTAGCCACCGCGGTAGACGGTACCTCCGGCGCTCTGTCAGGGCGTACTCCCGCGGGCGTGAGCTCCAAAGCCCACGCGAGTACGACCGCGATCGGAAAGCCGAGGATCGTAAGTACGATGACCAGGGTTATGGCCCAGTCGGGCAGGTGAAGAGCCGGAAAAGTGTTGGCGGCGATCTGGATCACTATCCACGCCACTATGGCGTAGACGCCGGCCACCTTGATCACTTTTCGCCGCCGCAGCTCCCCGAAGAATCGCATCGCGGCATCGATTTGGGTCTTGAGCATGCGCGCCATTGTCAAAGCTCGCTCGGCTTCACATGCGCTCGAATTTTTTCCAGCAACCGCTCGATATCGATCGGCTTCGTGTCGAAGTCGTCACAGCCGGCAGCCAGAGCTTTTTCCCTATCGCCCGACATGGCATTCGCGGTAAGGGCGATCACCGGGACATGCCGCGTGACGGGAGACGCTTTGATCCGGCGAGCCGCCTCCCAGCCATCGATTCCCGGCAGACTTTGGTCCATCAGGATGAGATCGGGCAACGCGTGCGCGGCCATCGCCACTCCTTGCTCCCCGTCGCTCGCTACGATCAGCTCGAAGCCGACCATCGAGAACCACCTTTTCAGCACATAGACGTTATCGTCGTTGTCTTCCACATACAATATCTTCATTGTGGGGATCTCGCTGGTTCGCCGGGTTTCTCGTGCAACGGTGAAGCACGCGGAAAGTCTTCGGCTCTGGCGGGCAGCCGAATCGTAAACGTCGAGCCGATGCCAGACTCGCTCTCGACCGTTACGTCTCCGCCCATCATGTGGCACAGTCTTCTGGTTATGGCGAGTCCCAGCCCCGTGCCGCCGTATTTGCGCGCCGTCGACGTATCCGCCTGAATGAAGTCCTGGAACAGGCGGCTCGCCTGCTCGGGCGTCATGCCGATACCGGTATCGGAAACGCGGAAGCGGACCCATCGGCGAGCGTCCGCTTCTTCGTGATCGACCGCGACCGTGACGCTTCCCTTGTCCGTGAATTTGTTGGCGTTGCTGCCCACATTGAGCAGGGCCTGGCGCAGCCGCA
>JBKJZR010000167.1:0-20969 GCA_046715035.1 Burkholderiales bacterium
CTACTGCTCGGGCTTGATGCCGGCCGACTTGATGAGACGCGTCCAGCGCCCCACGTCGTTTTCGGTATAGCGCCGCAGCTCCTGCGGCGTCATCGGTGAGGGTTCCAGGCCTTGTGCCGTCAGCCGATCGCGGCTCTCGGGGTCCGCGAGCACCTTGGCGATTTCGGCGTTGAGGCGTGCGACGATCGCGGTGGGCGTGCGCGCCGGCGCGAAAATCCCATACCAGGTAACCAGCTCGAAGCCCGGCACCGTTTCGGCGACGGTCGGCGTCTCGGCGATGACCGCCGAGCGTTTCGTGCCGCCGGTCGCGAGCAGGCGCAGCTTGCCGGACTTCACCTGCGCGAGCACGGTTGGCATGCTGCTGAACATGAGGTGCACCTGGCCTGCCATGAGGTCGACCATCGCCGGTGACGTGCCCTTGTAAGGCACGTGCACGAGCTTGATGCCGGCCAGCGACTGGAACAGCTCGCCGCCAAGGTGCGGGGACGTGCCGGTGCCCACCGATGCGAAGTTGAGCGTCCCGGGCTTGGCCTTGGCGAGGGAAATCAGCTCCGCAACCGAATTCGCGGCGACCGAGGGATGCACCACCAGTACCTGAGGGCTGATCACGAGCATGCTTACGGGCGCGAAATCCTTCTGTGGATCGTAGGGGACCTTGGGCAGCATCAGCGGTGCGAGGAACGTTCCCCCGCCCGTGCCGAACAGCAGCGTGTAGCCGTCGGGGGCCGCGCGCGCCACGAGCTCGCTGCCGATGATGGTGCCCGCGCCCGGGCGATTGTCGACGACCACCTGCTGCTGGAACAGCGTCGAGAGGTGCTGGCCGACTGTGCGGCCGACGAAATCGGTCGGACCTCCCGGCGGATACGGAATGATCAGACGGATGGGCCTGGTCGGATACTGCTGCGCCAGCGTGCTTTGTACGGCCAGTACCCCGACTACAGCGCATACCCACTGCAGGGATCTCATCGGCTCATGCTCCTGTAGGACTCTGCTTTTTTCCTGCCCGCGCGCCCGGCGCAGGAGAATCCGGATTCCAGGGCCGCCGCTCAGGATCCGAAAAAAGCCAGCGCGCGCGCTTCGATGCTCTGGCGCGGCGGTGCTCCGGACGGCGTCGACGGATCGTCGAACGCACTATGTGCGGTGAATCGCGCACGGCCGTCGCGCGCCGAATCGAATACTTTGAACACGAGCGCCTCGTCGCGCCGCATCCGGGGAAAATAGAACCAGCGATGCTGAGCACTGTAGCGCAGCCGGTAGGTCTGTCCGACGCGATTCGGATAGCGGCGCTCAGCCACCATCAGGTCGTCGAACGCCACACTGCGCGCGTCGGCGATCGCCAGCGGGTTGGATTGTATCGGCTGGTTGATCGCGCGCCACACCTGAATGATCGCGAAGCGCCCCGCGAGCAGGGATGGCGCTTCGTCGGGCAGCAGGTCGCGCACGCGCTGCGGACCCGACCATTCGGTATAGTCGTTATGCGCCGACAGCACCGGCTCGCGCACGAGTTTCGCTTCGCGCTCGGTCTCGTCACCGGAGCGCAGCGTGTGGTCGAACACCACCACGCGGTGCGCGCCCGCAACTTTCCTGATCAGCGCTGCGATTTCGGGGTAATACGTGTTTTCGAGCTGCTGCTTGTCGAAGAAATCCGGCACCGCGGTCGGATGATCGACAAACACAAAGCCGTTGCGGTCGAGCGCGAACTCATGCACGAGCGGCCGCCCGTTCTCGATGCGCATCGGGCGCCAGTCCATCGCGCCGGTTCTGCGGCGGTGAATGTTGTTGGGCCCGAAAGTCTCATTGACGAGCTTCTCGCCCGTATCGAAGGTATACGGAATGTCGGCGGTAACCGCCTCGTTCTCGAGTGGGGCTCGCACGGCTGGATTCATGGTGTCCTCGGCGTGAATCTGACTGTGTCGACGCTGCCCGGCGGCATCTGCCAATCGGCGCAGGTGCTAACCCGCGTTCGCGGCGCCGTCGTAGCCGTCGAAGCTTTGCGTGCGCATCAGGAGCTCGCGCTTCATCGCCGCGAGCGTCGTGATGCCGAGCAGCGCCATATCGCGATCGACTTCGTCCCTGAGCAGCTTGATGGCGTGACGCACGCCGGTTTCGCCGGCGATGGCCGCAGCGTACAAAAACGGACGGCCGACGAACACGAAGTGCGCGCCGAGCGCGATGGCTTTGAGCACGTCGCTGCCGCGGCGGATGCCGCTGTCCATCATCACCGTCATGCCGCCCGCTGCGGCGGCGATGGCGGGCAACACCCGCAGCGGCGCTGTCGCCCCGTCGAGCTGTCGCCCGCCGTGATTCGAAACGATGATGCCGTCGACGCCGCTCTCGCGGGCGATGCGCGCGTCGTGTCGGCTCAGCACGCCCTTGATGACGAGCTTGCCCTGCCACAGCCTGCGCATCAGCTCGATGTGCGACCATGAAAGCTGGTCGCGCCGCCCGCTGTCGCGCTCGCCGGTGCGCGTGATGAGCGGGACGCGGGGTCCCATGTTCTCGAAATGCGGCATGCCCTGCGACATGAGCGTGCGCAAGAACATGCCGAAGAGCCACCGCGGCCGCAGCGCGCTGTCCCATGCGAGCCGCAGGGTCGGACGCAGCGGACGGTTGAAGCCGCTGCGCACGTTGTTCTCGCGGTTCGCGGCAACCGGAACATCAGCGGTCAGCACCAGCGTGTCGAAGCCGGCGCGCGCGACGCGCTCGACGAGCTTCGTGATCGGTTCGGTTTCTCCCGGCAGATAAGCCTGGAACCACGTCGTGTTCCCGGCGCGCCGCACGTCTTCGAGCGTCGCCAGCGACGCGCCACTCATGATCATCGGGATGTTCGCCGCCGCCGCGGCGCGCGCGAGGACCAGGTCGCCCTGATAGGCCGCCATCGAGCTGCCGCCCATCGGCGCAAAGCCGAACGGCGCATCATAGGCGCGCCCGAACAGAGTGGTCTTCGGCGTGCGGCTGCCGATGTCGACCAGCACCCGCGGCACGAACGAGAGCTCGTCGAAAGCAGCGCGGTTGTTGCGCAGCGAAGCATTCGTCTCGGCACCGCCAGAGACATAACCGTACATCGGGCGTGGCAGATAGCGGCGCGCGGGCGCCTCGAGATCATCGAGCGCGAGCACGCGCCGCAGGATCGGCGGCAACGACGCGTCGGGCTGTGTCGCGGCCCCGCTGTGGCGGGCGGTCTGGTCGGTGGAAGGGACCGGTTGCCCCAGTTCGTGTTCGCTCGCTGCCATGCGTGGTCCCGATCGAATTGAGCGGCTAGCGCGCGGCGGCGCGCTGCCGGGTAGACATTATAAGCCCGCCCATCGCGGCGCTGGCACGCGCGCGAGGATAGCGGGTGATACGGTCAGTCTACCTTGGCGCCCGACTCGCGCACGATCGCGCCCCATTTGGCGATCTCGCGCTGCAGGAACGCGGCGAGCTCCGCTGGCGTCGAGCCCACGATCTGTATGGTCTCGAACGCGAGTCGCTCGCGCACGTCGGGCAGGCGCAGGGCGCGCACCGTTTCCGCATGCAGTCGCTCGACGATGGGCCGCGGCGTGCGCGCCGGGGCGAACAGGGCATACCACGCCGCGGCCTCGTAGCCCCGCAGCCCCGCTTCGGAAACCGTCGGCAGCTCCGGCAGACTGCTCACGCGCTCGGCGGTGGTGACCGCCAGCGCGACGAGCCTGCCCGAGCGCACGTGTGGCAGCGACGTCGCGGAGCCGAACGTGAGATGGACCTGCCCGGAAACGAGGTCGATCACCACCGCGCCGCCGCCTTTGTAGGGGATGTGCACCATGTCGACCCCGGCCATCTTCTTGAAGAGCTCGCCGGCGAGATGCTGTGACGATCCGCTGCCCGCCGATCCGTAGTTCAGGCTGCCGGGCTTGGCCCGCGCCAGCGCGATCAGCGCTTTCACCGAGCGTGCCGGCAGCGAGGGGTGGATGACGAGAATGTTGGGTAGCTCGGCGAGCAGCGTGATCGGGGCGAAGTCGCTCACCGGATCGTACGGCAGCTTGCGGTAGAGCGTCGCGTTGATCGCGTGGCTCGGACTGGTGAGCAAGATCGTGTGCCCGTCGGGCGCCGCATTGGCGACGACCTCGGTGCCGATCGTGCCGCCGGCGCCGACGCGCGGGTCGACGACGACCTGCTGGCCCAGCGCCTCGGAAAGCTTCGGCGCGAGCAGGCGGGCGATGGTGTCGGGCGCGCCGCCGGGCGCACCGAACGGCAATACGAAGCGCACCGGCCTGGCAGGGTAAGGCTGCGCGCCAGTGCCTCCTGGCGCGATCATCAGCACGGTGACCAGCACGATCAGCGTCGATTTCATGGAGGGTCCCGGTTCACGTTGGATACAGCGATCCACGGTCCTTTCAGCGACGATTCCGGAAAGTCAGAGGCAAGGTTGAGCTTGCCAGGGCCGCATCTCTCCGTCACGAGTCCCCGCGGTGCGCCACGGCGCGCGGCTCAGCTGGAACGTCTGAATCGCGACTCGCAAGCTAGCAGCTTTCCGGCGCCGTGACGAGGAGTCGGTATGCGGGGGTAGGCTACAATCGCGGCATGAGCATCGTCACCACCCTCGCGCAGCTCGACGCGCTGTACGGGACGCCCGTTGCGACCGCCATCGTCAAGGAAGTCGATCGCATTACGCCGCACTATCGCGCGAAGCACGTCGATCCAAAGCGTCTGCCGACTCCGGGCCAGATTCTCGCCGCGCTGAGCGATCAGCGCGTCGGCGGCGAGCAATACGACAAGGCGTGGAGCGCGCGCGCGCAGCAGACCTTGTGGTAACAACGCCAGGGTTCGACCTCGCCGGCGGGTCGAGTGGCGTATCCCCATTCCCGTTAAAGCCCCGCAGCGCCAACCCGCATCGCACCTGATGCCCGCGCAGTCGGGCGCGCAAAGCGAGTAATCCGATTTGGCCGGTTTCGCATCCCCCCTGACCGCGCTGCGCCATCGCGATTTTCGCTGGCTGTGGGCGGGGACTTTTTTCGCGACGGGCGCGCAATGGATACAGCAGGCGACGCTCGGCTGGGTCGTTTATGCGCTGACCGGATCGGGTACTTTGCTGGGTGCCGTGCTCGGCGTGCGCGCGATTCCGATGCTGCTGCTCGCGCCGCTGACGGGCGTGGTAGCCGACCGCATGGACCGCAGGCATGCGCTCGCGGCGAGCTACGTGCTGATGTTCGTGATCTCGGCGCTGCTCGCAGTGCTGCTCGCTTTCGATCTCGTGCGCGTCTGGCACTTCTTCGTTTTTTCGCTGCTGGCGGGGGTAGCCGCAGCGTTCGACCGCACCCTGCGCAGCACGCTCGTCTTCACGAGCGTGCCGAGGGCCGAGGCCGCGCACGCCGTCGCGCTCAACAGCATCGCGTTCAGCGTCATGCGCGCAGTGGGTCCCGCCGTCGCGGGATTTCTCATTGCCGCCGTGGGCGCAGCGTGGAATTTCGGGATCCAGGCGCTGCTGCATCTCGCCGTCACCGCGAGCGTGCTGATGGTGAGCTCCGTGCACTCGTCGATTCCGGCGAAAAGCGGCAACACGGCATGGGAAGACATGAAAGAGGGCGTGCGTTTCGCCGCGACCGACCCGATCGCCCGCATCATCATCGTGCTCGGACTGGTTCCGCCGGTGCTGTTGATCCCATCGCTGGGCGCGCTGATGCCGCTGTTCGCGGCGGATGTTTTTCGCAGCGGTCCGGAAGGCCTCGGCCTGCTGCTCGCGGCGGTGGGCGTTGGGGGCATCGTCGGCGGCGTGGGCGCTGCATGGGCGACCCGCTATGACAACATCGCGCTGGTGCAGACCCTTGCTCTTGTCGCCTTCGCCGCCGCGCTGGTCGGCTTTGGGTTGAGTCCGAACATCGCGGTGGCAGTCGTCTTCCTCGCGCTCGCGGGCGTCGCCGAAATGGTCCACCACACGCTGCACGTAACCACGCTGCAGATGAGCGCGCCCGAGCACCTGCGCGGTCGCGTCGCCAGCCTGCTGCCGATATTCCCCGCGTTCATTTCGGTCGGCGCGCTCGTTGCGGGCTCCGCGGCCGATCTGCTCGGCGCGCCGGCGGTGGTCGTGCTGTTCGCGATCGCAGCGGCCGGCATCACGGGCGCGGCGTGGGCGCTCTCGCCTACGTTCAGGGGTGTGAAGCTTTCACGATTGATCAACGCGGGTGAGCCAGCCGGACGTTCGCGAGGATAGCCGCGCACGGAGTTGCAGACCCGTCAGGTTCCGCTCCCGCCGTCGCCAAACGGGGGTGCGCCGCCTGTCAAGAACGCGCACCCGCCGTGTGCCCGCCAGTCTCGTGTGTTCGTGTGCCGTGTCGACGAGATAACGCGTTCGCCCGTCTATTCATCATTGTGACGTGCATTGGTTGGGCGTAGGCTGCTCACGGTTACGCTGCGACTGTTCTTCAATCGAGAGGAGGGCACTAATGGAATATCTGAATCAGATCCTGTTTCTGGTCGGACTCGTCGTGTGGCTCGGCTGGGTGGTGACCCGGCGTTATTTCAACGCCGACCTCGATCGTCACAAGGCGAGCGACCCGCCGACCGACGCACAGCTCCGCTGGCACATCTGGAATATGCGCAAGGACATTTCGATGATCGCGGTGACCAACTTCGCGGTGCTGCTGGTGTTGGTTTACGCACTCGTGCTCAAGATCTGAGCCGCGCACGGTACGGGCGGCCCGCAGATCGGGCCGCCGCACGATCGCTACCGGGATGTCCGTGCGGACAAGCGATCAGGATGTTCCATCCCCCGGTGGCTATGAGCTAGAATTCAACCGATGAGCGCGCCCCGCCAGCCTCCCAGGCATTTCTCGATGATCCGGGGGTTTCACCTCGCGGATTTCTTCACGCTCGCCAACGCGGCGTGCGGCGTCGCCGCGGTTTTTTTCGCGATGCGCTACCTCGACAGCCAGTCGCTGGCGCATTTTTTCGCGGCGGCGGTCATGGCACCGCTCGCGTTCATTTTCGACGTGCTCGATGGGCGCGTCGCGCGCGCGCGCCACACGCACTCGGCGCTGGGGCGCGAGCTCGATTCGCTGGCGGACGTGATCTCCTTCGGCGTCGCGCCGGCGGCGCTCGGCTTCGCCGCGGGACTGAACGGCGGCTGGGACTGGGTAGTGCTGATCTACTTCGTGTGCTGCGGCGTGAGCCGACTCGCCCGTTACAACGTGACGGCCGAAACTTTGTCGGAAGGCGGCGACAAGGTTCGTTATTTCGAGGGCACGCCGATACCGACGAGCGTGGTATTGACCGGAGTGCTCGCGTTCGCCGGATGGCACGAGCGGCTCGGCGAGAATCTGTATTGGGGCACGTGGACGCTCGGCCCGTGGGATCTGCATCCGCTCGCGCTGCTGTTCGCGCTGTCCGGCACCCTGATGATCAGCAAGACGCTGCGCATTCCCAAGTTATAGCGCTACCCTGCGCTCGCCATTCGGCTGGCGATCCGCGCGCGACCGGATACTGTGTAGCGGCGTGATCCTCGACCTTGTTTCGTTTACGAGGCCAGGGCGTAAGCGTCGAGCACCTGCTTTTCGTAGTCCAGAACTCTGCGCACGCTCGGCCTGCGCCTGACACGCTCGAAATGCGCGTTGCAGTTCGCGAAGCGGTAGAGGTCGAGCTTGAACGACAGCGCACGCTTGAAGCACCAGAAAAAGTACGCGTCTGGGGCGGTGAAGTCATCGCAAAACCAGTCGCGTCCCGCGAGCAGCCGGTCCGCAATCCCAAGATCCTCGAACAGGAGCTGATTGGCGACGCGCTTGACGCTCTCTTCCGAGCCCGGCATATCGCAGTAGTTTTGCGGCCTGGCGTTCGGCGTGAGATGCGGGTGGATCGTCGATGCGAACCACGCCATCAGTGAGATCGCCTCGATTTCCGCCCAGGGATCGACTGGCAGCAGCCGGGCCTTTGGGAACTGGCGCGCGATCCAGATCTGGATGGCGACATTCTCGGTCAATGGCCTGCCATCGATCATCAGCACGGGAACCTTGTGCTTGGGGTTGAGCGCCAGGAATTCCGGCGTCTGGTGCTGGTTGGTACGCGTATTGAGGTTCTGCACGTCGAAGTCGGCGCCGGCTTCGGTGAGCGTCACGTAAGGCACGAGCGCGCACGTCATGGGACCGTAGTAAAGCGTCAATTTCATTGCTTGTTCTCCCTGGGCATCATGTGTTCGAATTGTGCCGTAGTTATACCACTGCATAACAGAGTACCAGCCGCCGTTCGTCGCGTAACGACCCCGGGCACAGGCACTGCGTGCGTGCGCTAAATGAATCGCCGGCCGTGCGCGCGCTGCAGCCGAGGATTGAGCTGGGATTAGGTTCGTCCTTTGGGTTGGTGCCGTCTGCCGCGCAAGTCATACTGGGCCTCGCACCCAGCTACCGCCGTCCGATGCCAGCCGCTTTGGGTTTTGCCGCCCGGGAGATCACGCGCCACGCGCGGCGTATCATTCTCGTGCAGCTCGCCTGCACATGCGTTGCGCTGTTCGGAATCGCGGCGATCGTGCTCTTCATCGACCCGTCGCTGCTCGGAGTTCCGCTGGCGCAGCGAGCCTACTACGTCGATAACGTCGTCTGGCTTGCGACCGGTCTGCTGTTCGTCTGCCTCGGCACGGCGTGGATCATCGTCGCCGGCCGGCGCTCGCGCCGCGCGATCCAGGTCTACCGCAGCGTTCAGCCGCTGGCGATGCTGCTGAAGGTGGAGGTGATCGCCGATTCCGACTCGACGACCTATTACGCGTTGCTGCGCTCAGCGGGGCAACACGACGTACGCTGGCGGGTGTGGATCGACGCTGCTTTCGACATCCGCAAGCTGTCCGAGCGGGAAACCCCGGTGCGCGTTTACGTCGATCCCGACTTCAAGGTGCCGGCGGTCATCGAATCGGCGCTGGGGCTGCTGTGGGCCAATCCCTTCGACCCTCCGCAGTCGTGGCGCGCAGCAGCGAGCCCGATCTGAAAGGTCGATCCGCACGTTGCGCTTCCCCCCAGCGGGAGCCGTGTGGAGGCACGCGGACTCGCCTTCAACGCCATCCGTCCCGCGATCGTGGCGTGACACAACCATCCGCTGCGCGAGCTTCGCGCGGCGCTGCAGCGCGAGGCGGCCGCGGTGCGGGCGCTCGCCGGCGAGAATCGCCGCGTGCTGAATGCAGCGGGCACGCCGACCATTCATCGCGTAAGCTGCTCGTCTCTGCCGGCAGCACTTATCGCGATAGCTGGCTGGCGGGCTGTTAAAGTCTGGGTTCGGATCTACAGCTACCGGGAGCAGTTTATGGCGCGTTTTCTGGCACTGTTTCTTGCCGCGTTTGCCCACGTGTACGGCGCAGCTGCTTTTGCGCAGACCGCGGGCTCGTATCCGTCCAGACCCGTCAGGCTCGTGATTGCATTCCCCGCGGGGGGGCCGGCCGATTTCTTCGGCAGGACGATTGCACAAAAGCTGACGGAGGCTCTCGGCCAGCAGGTCGTCATCGACAATCGCGCCGGCGCGTCCGGTATTCTCGCCACCGAGCACGTCGCCAAGGCGCCTGCGGATGGTTATACCGTGTATCTCGCCAGCAGCGGCGTGCTCGCGCTGCACGCGGGCTTGTTCGACAAGTTGCCTTACGACATAACCCGCGATTTCGCGCCGGTAACATTGGCCGTGACGGTGCCGGAATTGCTCGTCGTGCATCCCTCCTTGCCAACCCGGACCGCGAAAGAACTGGTCGCCCTGGCCAAGGCGAAGCCGAATCAGCTCACTTATGCTTCGACGGGCGCCGGCAGCATGCCCCCACCTCGCTTTCGAATCATTCAAGATCGCAGCAGGTGTCAACATTCTGCACGTGCCGTATAAAGGCGCCGCGCCGGCGGTGACAGACCTGCTGGGAGGACACGTACAGGCCTCGATCCTCGACGTTCCCGTCCTGCTGCCGCACGTCAAGGCTGGCAAGTTCCGTGCGCTCGCCATCGCCACCGCCAAACGGGCGCCCACCCTGCCGGAGGTGCCGACAATGGCCGAAGCGGGTTATCCGACCGTCAACGCCGACAACTGGTATGGCGTCGTCGTTGCCGCCGCGACGCCGAAAGACATTCTCGCCCGGCTGCACGCCGCGTTCGTTGCCGCGCTGCAGGCACCGGAGACGAAGCAGCGACTGGCGAACCAGGGCGCGGAAGCAGTGACCTCCACCCCCGAGGAATTCGCCGCCTACATGCGCAAGGAAACCGAAAAATGGAGCAAGGTCACCAAGACCGCCGGGATCAAGCTGGAGGCGCTGTAGGAAACGGGTGCGGTGAAGCATTTCCTGCGGCCAAGCGAGTCGGCCTTAACGGACCCCGGCGAATGGCATGCGATCAAACCGCGTGTGCCTTACAAGGGCGCCGGCCTCAGCACCACGGATCTGCTTGGGGGGCAGGTTCAGCTCATGTTCAACCCGGCCGCGCCGCTGCTGCCGCACGTGAGCTCGGGCAGGCTCAGGGCGTTGGCCGTCGGCAATGAAAAGCGCTCGCGCATCGTGCCCGACCTGCCCACCGTGGCCGAAGCCGGGGTGCCGGGCTTCGTCAGCGCGCCGTGGTGTGCGCTCTATGCGCCCGCCAGGACACCGGCCGCGGTCATCGACGTCCTCAACGCGTAGGTGGCGCGCATACTGCGCGACAAAGCGTTCGCGCAGTTCCTGACTTCGAACGGCGCCGAGCCGCGCGCGACCACTCGCGACGAACTGGTCGATTTCATGCGCGAGGAAACGGCGCGGCGGCGCAAGCTGATCGCCGCGGCCGATACGCGGCGAGTAGAAGGACGCCCGAGTTGGGGACGCGCCTGGGCTCATCGCAAACAGGGTTATCGTGAACAGAAGGAGGGAGCATGCTGATCGTCGATGCGCAGGTCCACATCTGGGGCGCCGACTCGCCCGCGCGGCCGTGGCCCACGCCCAGGCGTGGCGAGCCGCAACGGCCGCTGCCATTCGGCACGGACGATCTGCTGCAGGCGATGGACGCGGCAGGTGTCGATCGCACCGTGATCGTGCCGCCGATGTGGGAGGGTGACCGCAACGATCTCGGCCTCGACGCGGCGCGGACGCATCCCGATCGACTCGCCGTGATGGGCCGGCTCGATCCGGAGGCGCCGGCTTCGCGCGGCAAGCTCGCGACGTGGCGCGCACAGCCGGGGATGCTGGGCTTGCGGTTTTCCTTTACTGCGCCGCTATTGCAGCCGCTGCTGACCCAGGGGCGCATGGACTGGGTGTGGCGCGAAGCGGAGAACGCGGCGGTGCCGCTCTACGTGCTGGTGAAGCCCGCCGACTTGCCCTTGATCGACGCCGTGGCAGCGCGGCATCCCCGGCTCAAGCTCACGATGGATCACCTGGCGCTGCCGCTCGACAAGAAGGACGACGACGCGTTTCGCAGCCTCGATCACCTGCTCGCGCTGGCGAAGCGCCCGAATGTCGCGGTGAAAGTAAGCAGTCTGCCCAACTTCTCGACCGAGCCTTATCCCTACCGTAATCTGCATCCCCATATCCGTCGTGTGTACGACGCGTTCGGTCCGCAGCGCATGTTCTGGGGCAGCGATCTCACCCGGCTACATGGCACCTACCGCGAGTGCGTTACGATGTTCACGGAGGAGCTGTCGTGGCTGTCCCGGGATGATGTGGCCTGGATAATGGGCCGCGGCGTGTGCGAGTGGCTTGAGTGGCGTTAACTTCAGTCCTGAATCCAGGCCAAGGCGGAGCCGGCCGGACGCACGGCGTCGCGAAACGGTGAAGGACGAGGGCGTCTCTCGTTCAGCGGCCCGGCGTCGCGCGTTTTTGCAAACGAGCATGGAAAGGAGGGTGTCGATGAACGTCTGGACAGGGATTTGGCTACGCGTCACGAAAATCGCCGCCGTGCTGGCGCTGGCCGCAGCGGCGAACGCGCTGGCAGGGGACTTCTACGAGAAGGACGGCGCCGCTATCCGGGGTTACGATCCCGTCGCCTATTTCACCGACAGGAAACCCGTCAAAGGCTCGCCCGCGTACCAAACCGAATACAACAAGTCCGTATTCCACTTCGTCTCGCAATCGAATCGCGACGCCTTCACTGCCAACCCGGGGAAGTATGCGCCCCAATACGGCGGCTACTGCGCATTCGGCACGGCCGGCGGCTACAAGGCGGCGATCGACCCGGCCGCGTTCACCGTCGTCAACGACAAGCTCTATCTGAACTACAACAAAGACGTGCAAAAGCAGTGGAGCGCCGACATCCCCGGCTTCGTGGCCAAGGCCGACAAGAACTGGCCCGCAGTCCACAAGCAGACCAAAGTCATCGAGTAGGGACGGCGACCGTGAGCGTCAAGCTGAATCACACGATCATCCACTCGAAGGACAAGCATGCGTCCGCGAAATTTCTCGCAGGCATTCTCGGTCTGGCTGCCCCGGTCGCGTTCGGACCTTTCATAGGCGTGCAGACGGGCAACGAAGTCACGCTCGACTTTATGGACGCCGACGAAGTCACTCCCCAGCATTACGCTTTCCTCATCAGCGAACCCGAGTTCGACAAGATCTTCGCGCGTATCCGCGAGCGGCAGCTTCCTTACTGGGCCGATCCCGGACAAGAAGCGCTGAACGAGATCAATACGCGCGACGGCGGCCGCGGGATCTATTTCGAAGACCCCAGCGGGCACCTCCTCGAGATCCTTACCCGTCCGTATGGCAGCGGTGGCTGAACCGGGTGCAGCACATGATTCCCCGCTGGAAGTTCGATCCGCAGCGTCTGTGCATAGCGCGCTGAGGCAGGTAACAAACATGGAGCACACGCATGCGTGAAAATCGTATTCGCAAAATCTGGAAATCTGGCGGTGCGGTCGTCAATGGCTGGCTTGGCATCCCCCACGCATTCTCCGCGGAGACGATGGCGCATCAGGGCTGGGACTCGTTGACCATCGACCTGCAGCACGGCGTCATCGACTATCAGGCCGCGGTCAACATGCTCACTGCAATCTCCACGACCGAGACGGTGCCTGTCGTGCGCGTGCCCTGGCTCGATCCGGGGATACTGATGAAGGTGCTCGACGCCGGCGCCTATGCGGTGATCTGTCCGATGGTCAACACCCGGGAGGATGCCGAGAAGCTGGTGGCCGCGACCCACTATCCGCCGCGCGGCACCCGCAGCTTCGGTCCGATCCGGGCGTTTCTCTATGGCGGCGCGGACTATCCCACGCACGCCAACGACACGATCGTCGCGTTCGCGATGATCGAAACCAAGCAGGCGCTCGACAATCTCGATGAGATCCTCGCCGTGCCGGGCCTGGATGCGGTTTATATCGGACCGTCCGATCTGTCGCTCGCCCTCGGCTGCACGCCGACGTTCGACGACGTCGACAAGCCGGTGGCGGAGGCGATCGATCACATCCTGGCGCGCGCTCAGGCGCACGGCGTCGTGGCGGGCATCCACAACGGTGCGCCCAGGGCCGCGCTCGCGCGCATTGCGAAGGGCTTCCAGTTCGTCACCGTCAGCTCGGACGCGCGCCTGATGGCCGCTGGCGCACAGGAGGTCATCGCGGCGATGCGCGCCGGCGCTCCGGCGCCGCGCGCCTCCGGTCAGGGTTATTGACGCGCGTTTCGTCGGTCCCGGCCTAGGCTGCGCCAAGCGCGTGGCGCAAGCTCGGACGACGACTCGCGCGCGGGCGCGTAAGCGCTACGTCATGCGGCGGCGTTGCCAACCCATACCGATACGCCCTGAGCGGTGTTACGCCCGCTGGTATTAATCCTGCTGCGGCTTCAGACGCGCCGATCGCGCGATGCGCGCTGCAGTCTCTGTTTCGGTTCTCACGAACTGGCTGAACTGAACCCTTGTCATGTTGATCGGCTCCGCTGCGAGCTTACGCAGCTGACTGCGCACCTCTGGCGAGGCCAGCGCGCGGGCGACGTCCAACGCAAGTCTGTCAACGATGGAAGGTGGCGTGCGAGCCGGCGCCCACATCCCGAACCAGAGCGAGTCTTCGAATCCTGCGATCCCCGTCTCTGCAATCGTCGGCACGTCCGGCAATAGGGACGAGCGATCGCGGCTGGTCACGCCGATCGCGTGGAGCTTTCCAGACTGGACGAACGGCAAGGCCGTCCCTATGGAAGGCATCCAGTAAGTTACGCGTCCCATCATCACGTCCGTCATTGCTTCGGGCCCGCCTTTGTAGGGTACGTGAACCACGTCGATCCCCGCGGCGAGCTTGAACTTTTCGCCGGTGAAGTGCACCCCACTCCCGACGCCAGGGGAGGCGAACGTAAGCTGGCCGGGCCTTGCCTTCGCAGCATCGATCAGCGCGGAAACGCTTTTCAGGCTGGCCGACGGAGCGATGACCAAGGCTTGATAGAGTGCTGCTAGCGGCGCGATTTCCACAAAGTCGCGCACGGTGTCATAGGGCAAGTTGCTGTAAAGAGCAGGATTGACCGCGTGACTGTTGCCGACGATGAGCAGCGTGTAACCATCGGCAGGTGATTTCGCAACTATAGCGGTGCCTATCGCGCCCCCGGCACCGGGCCTGTTGTCGACCACAACCGGCTGACCCCACATCTCAGAGAGTTTATGGCTTACCAGGCGACCCACGATGTCGAGTCCGCTTCCGGCGGATATTGGAACGATGATGCGCACCGCTTTGCCAGGGTAGCGCTGAGCGACTGCGTTTGATGCCAGGAACAGCCCGACGACAAATAGGAGCCCCAGTTGTTTCATGACGACTCTCCCGAAGCGCCAGCGAACGGCGTTCATACGAAACATTAGCGGACAATTGGTGGCGCCGCATCGTGGCGGTGACCTATTTTGGCGTGTCGAATCCCCTATTTTGGTGATGTGCAGTGCAGAAATCGCCGTCACCGCGATCGAAACTTCACGCGGAAGGCGTGCATCGCTCGACCGTCAGCCCAACTCATTTCCAGAAGGTGAGGGAGCACCGGCGTATCCGATCTTTCGCCGGTTTCGTAATGCTCAATATTAGGTGCGTTCGAGGATGCCCTTGCTGCGGGCGAGCGTTACCGCTTCGTGACGCGTCCGGGCCTTGAGCTTGGCTAGTATTGCGGCGACGTGATGCTCGATCGTCTTTTCCGAACGGTACAGGTGCCCGCCGATCTCTCGGTTCTGCAGCCCTTGCGCCAGCAGCGTAAGCACCTTCATTTCGCGGGCGGTGAGCCCCAGCGGATTGCCCCGGGTCGTCGGCCGGGGGCCGCGGGGAATTCTGGTCACACCGCGGGTGACGAGCAATTCGCGGCAGCGCCGTAACGATGCTGTAGCGCCAAGCCGTTCAGGAACGGCGATGGCCTCGCGCTGCGCTGCCGCGTCGCCGTCGATGAGCGCCATTGCGCGTTCGTAAGGACACCCCAGCTCCGCCCATGCGGCGGCAGCGCCCGCCCAGTCGCCACTCAACTGCAGTGCGTAGGGCGGCGCCAACGGTTCGCTCGGGGAAACGGTGCCGCCGGTCCTCCACAACCAAAATGCAGCTTGTCCCCTGACCCACGGGTGCCGGCGCATTAGGCTCGACTCGTCGGCACCGAGATGTGCGAATTCTAGCGCCTTCGCACAGTCGCCCCCGAGCCAATGGAACTCCGCGAGTCGAACAAGCGCGAAGACCCGGGAAATGCGCGTCATGATCGTCGCCTTCGAAAGTTCGAGCAGACGCTCAAGGTGTTGTCGGGCGCAAGCCTCGCCGCGTTGTCCAAAGCCGGCGCCCAGAACCATGTTCGCGCTGAACTCCGCAATTCCAGGCAGGTCTCTCGTGGCCAATAGGTGCGATGCGCTCGCTTTTGCGTTGTCCCATTCACCTCGCAGGAACTCGGCCCGCGCCTTGAAACCGCGCAGCAGCAACATGTGACCGTCGAGGTCGCGTTGCTCGGCGAACCGCAGGCCTTCGGTAATAAAGCGTACCGAAAGATCGAGCTTCCAGCTCGTGGAAGCGAACATTGCCAGGCAGAAGTAGGCATGGGCGGCGTGCGGGTCATTGCCATGCTGCAGCCCAAACCGAAGCGCCCGCTCAGCCACAGTCAGGCTCGGTTCGGCAAAAAAACTGTGTTTACGCAGTTCACCCTGAAGTAGAGTGTGACTGGTCGAAAGCTCGTCGCTGAGCGCTTCGGCCGTTGCTATAGCACAGTCGTGGGCCGTCTGCGCCTGGTCGAGATCGCCACCCATGCTGCGAACGAATGCAAGGCTCATATAGGCTTTCGCGAGCTCCGCCGAAGCGCCATGCTGCTCTAGCAGTCGTACAGCCGAGCGCGCAAGCTCTGAGAACTCTGGATCACCGCGTCGGTAGAGGTTGATGTGCAACATCTCGAAGCGAGCTCGGCGGTTGGCGCCCTGCGCCAGCGTATCGTTCTGCTCGCACCACAGGACGAATGCCCGCGCGTTTGCATCGAGTGCTTCATCGCCAAGACCTGCTAGGCGGCACTCCGTGGCAAGCTTCTCCAGCATCGATGCGCGTTCGCGTGCGCTGCCGTACTCCGCATCCCGGAGCGCTGAGCGGTACAAGGACGCAGCCTGACGGTGGGCACCCCGCCGCGCGGCCTCTTCGGCTGCGCGCGGCGCATAGCTAAGCACGCCCACCGTGTCTCGTGCTGCTAAGGCGTGATGAACGAGGCGGGTGAGCGTCTTCGGGTTTGGAGGGCTGCGGGCAAGCTGCTGTAGGACAATCGCGTTAAGCGCGCGGCGCCTGGTTTCGGGCAGCGACTCCTCAGCGATGCGGCGTGTGAGCTCGTGTGGATAACGCACATGTTCGTCACGAATAACCAGTGCCCGACGATCCGCACATTCCTGCAGTGCAGCCGTCTTGCCTTGGGCCGTGGCGACCAGCAAGGTCAGCTCCAAGCGATCGGGAACCACCGAGACCAGGTCGGCGAGATCGCGCGCCGCAGGCGAGAGGGAATGAAGACGCGTCAGCACTGCTTGACGCAGCGAGGCCGGGTATTCCTGTTCGGAGCTGCGCAGCAGCTCGGTCACCAACAGGGGATTACCGTCGGTTATCGCGTGGAGATTCGGTATCGTTCGGGAGTAAGCAGCTTCCAGCGCCCGCACAGCCTGTGGGGACAACGCGTGCAAACACACGCGGCTGACGTGGTCAGCGGGCACGTTGCCTATCGCCCGCATGAACGGGTGACCGGCTGGCAACTCTTCGTCGCGAAACGTGATGATGAGCAGCGCCGGATAACGTGCAATGCGCCGGGCGATCACTTTCACGAACTCGGCCGTTGCATCGTCGGCCCAGTGCGCATCCTCGACGACGACGATCGTGGCGCATCGCTCCGTCCGCAACTCGTCGATAAACAACTGGAAGACTTGATGCGACGCGCAGCCAGCGTCGAGGGCTGCACGGAGCGCTGCACCAAGCTCGTGCGCCATATCGTACAACGGCCCTAGCGGCCGTGGCGTGGCCAGCGCGTCGCATGCACCCCACAGCACGCGAACACTGTCAGTCTGCGAGTGGGTGAACTTCTCGATGAGCGAGGTCTTGCCGATCCCCGGGTCTCCGCAGACGAGCACCGTGTGACCCCGTCCTTTGCGCGCCATCATTAGTGCGTCGTGGAGAAGTGCGAGGGGTTCCTCTCGCTCCAGCAGCACCAAGCCCGGCCTCCCAAGTCAGAATGCAGCAATGATCAGAGTGTAACTGACAAACAGGATCCGCGCGTCGAGCCGGGCGCCGTGGCCTGCTGCGAGTCGCGAATGTTCGATATTTCTGCGGGTCAGCGCTCGGACAGGTTCGGGGGAACCAAGCGTTGCGACGACACGGAGGTGTACGTCAGATTCCCGCGGGGTCGAGCGTGCGAAGATGACAAAGGCGAGATTTCTGGAACTACCGAGCCGGTTCGCTCAACGCCCTGCATTCAGCCGCCCGCGACGACTATAATCCGCGTTCCGTCGCGCAGCAGCGCAACGCCACTCGAGCGATCTCATGACCCTTGCATACTGGATGATCCTCGCCGCTGCATTGGTGCCCTATATAGGCACTGGCTATGCCAAATTTTCAGGCGGCGGAGGCAAGACTTACAACAACCGTGCCCCGCGCGCGCAGGTCGACAGTCTGCCGCCGCAGCGCCGGCGCGCCTACTGGGCGCAGCTCAACGGCTTCGAAGCGTTCCCGCCTTTCGCGGCGGGCGTGATCGTTGCGCATCTGGCCGGCGCTCCGCAGCCGTGGATAGACGCGCTGGCGGTCAACTTCGTTGCGCTACGGGTGATCTACACGCTGCTTTATATCCATGACAGGGCGACCACGAGGTCGATCGTATGGGCGGCAGCGCTTGCGTGCGTCGTGGGGCTGTTCGCGGCGGCGGCAGCGGGTTAGCAAAGCACATCGGATTGTTTCCCCAACGAAGTGAAGGAGCGCTAATGATCAAGAAAGCGTGGGCTGTCTGGAAGGGCGGCATCAAGGACGGTGGCGGCACGATTTCTACGGAAACGGGAGTGCTTAGGGAAGCGCCATACGGATTCAAGTCCCGTTTCGAGAACGGCAAAGGGACCAATCCCGAAGAGCTGATCGGCGCGGCGCACGCGGGATGCTTCTCGATGGCGTTTTCGAAGATGCTCGGCGATGCGGGCCTCACCCCAGAGAAGATCGAAACGCACGCCGCGGTGACCCTCGAGAAAGTCGGCGACGGTTTCGAGATCACCGCGAGCCACCTTGACGTGACCGCGAAGATTCCGGGCGCGGATCAGGCGAAATTCGAAGAGATCGCCAACAAGGCCAAAGCCGGCTGTCCGGTATCCAAGCTGCTCACGGCCAGGATCACCATGGATGCGAAGCTGGAAAGCTGAACACGCCTTGTCGTTGCAGCCTTGGGCCGCGACGCGGGTGTCTCGCGGTCGATTGTCGGCAGTCTTATAGACGACGCCGACTTCGCCTCATCCCGAATGCCGTTCATCGAGAGGGCGCCATTGACGTTCGCCGCACCTTCTGCAAAACCGCAAGGTGTTGATTCAAATGGACTCCAGCCCCGAATCCGTGCCTCCCGGGACAGGCCGGCGACGGCGCTGCTTCCCAGGAAATCCCTGATTACGTTCCACGTTCGATCGTTCTATCCTGACACCTGTATGTACCGCTCGGGGCCTTGCAAGCCCCCGCAAGGAAGCAAGGCATGGCGCATTCGCTCGCAGTACGCTTGGGTGACAAGTTTTACTTGAATGATGTGCCAGTCACGGTCCGATCATTTGCCGGATACTATGCGGCGACTGTCGAGGTGAACGGCAAGACATTCGACCTTTCCGACCAGCAATCGGTGGAGATATATCCGAGCGTGCAGGTAAGCTGCGCACCCCCGAAAAGCGGCAAGGTGGAAAG
This sequence comes from Burkholderiales bacterium, assembly GCA_046715035.1. Lineage (GTDB taxonomy): Bacteria > Pseudomonadota > Gammaproteobacteria > Burkholderiales > SG8-41 > PALSA-1004. Next base: position 19,222 of record JBKJZR010000167.1, read on the forward strand.
ATTCCGGGCGCTGCATCAGTTGATCATCGACGCACCCCGTTCGGTCAAGATCCCCGAAGTACGCAACGGCGCGACCAGCACGAAGCTATAGACTGCGCCGTTCCTGCTTATCGCCGGTATTCGCGCAGCGCCGGATTGAGGCGGTCGATGTCGGCCTTGACCTGCTCGGGCGTGCGCTCGTAGACGATTTCCCGGCCCATGATGCTGCCGGCATAAGCGCTGCGCGTGCGCGTTGGAGTGAGCTCGCATTTGACGCTGTGGACGCCCGATCCCAGCACCACCTGTATCACCTGGGGCCGCTTGTCCAGGACGACGACGTCCATCGTCTGCCCGGTCTCGGTGACTCGCACCTTGATGGTCTCTGTGTGCATGATCGCTCACCTCGTGTGAATGGACCGTTATACACGAACCCCAGAACCCGAGGCGCGCGCTCGCTGTTGCGCAGGGCTTCAGCGCCCCATCGGCGTCAGCGGCTCGCCGGCGATCCAGCTCCTGATGTTCTTCAGCGCGTTCTCGTAGAATTTTTTCAGATTTTCGTCGACGACATAGCCGAGGTGCGGCGTGAGCACGACGTTGTCGAGACGCCGCACGATGTGATCCTGCGGCAGAGGCTCGGTCCAGAACACGTCCAGCCCCGCGCCTGCAATCCGACGCTCCTGGAGCGCACTGATGAGCGCCGGCTCGTCGATCAGCGGTCCGCGTGACGTGTTGACGAGGTATGCCGTGCGCTTCATCGCGGCAATCTCGGCCGCGCCGACAATGCCTTTCGTCGCGGTATTCGAGACCAGATGCAGCGACACCACATCCGCCTCCGCGAATAGTTCGTCCTTCGCTACGCGCCGCACCGAGACTTCGGCGGCGCGCTCGTCGGTGAGGTTCGGGCTCCACGCGATGACGTTCATGCCGAACGCCTGACCGTATCGCGCGACGTGTTTGCCGAGGCGGCCGAGGCCGAGCACACCCAGCGTCTTGCCGGCGAGCGACTCGGTGATCACGGTCTCCTGCCACCCGCCGCTGCGCATCGCCTTATCCGCCTGCGGAATGCGTTTCACCAGCGCCAGCACGAGGGCCCACGTGATCTCCGCAGTCGAGCTCTGGCCGCTTGGCGCGCCGTGGGCGGCGCAAAGCGCGATGTTGCGGCGCGCGCACGCTTCGGCGTCGATGCTCGGGTTGCGACCGCCGGTGCTGACGATCAGCCGCAGGTTGGGCAGCGCCTCGATGACCTGCGCGGGGAACCGCGTGCGCTCGCGCATCGCGACGATGACGTCGTAGGGCTGCAGCCGCCGCACGAGCTCGACCCGGTCCGCGATGTTCTCGGCGAACGAATCGACTTCAGTTCCCGCCGGCAGCGAATCCCACGCGGCCGATTGCTTGGCGACCTGCTGGTAATCATCGAGAATGGCGATTTTCACGTGGTCGTCCTCCTTGAATTTGAAACGCGCACGAACTTCGCGGCTGCACGTGGCGTAGTATTTCATGTATCTGGGCTGATCAGCACCAACGGCCTTAATCAGAAAATACTTAACTAGGGCCTGTTAACACTAATCACTTGACTTGTGAGATACTGCGTGAATGGAAATCAACGAAACGCAGTACCGCCTTGTCGAGCAGTGTTTGCCGATACAGCGCGGCAATGTAAGCCTCTCCAATCTGCGGGTATTGAACGCGATCTTGTATGTGGCCGAGCAGGGCTGCAAATGGCGCGGGCTGCCCAAGCGATTCGGTAACTGGCACACAATCTACACCCG